>CP090854.1:2703521-3007043 GCA_041879425.1 Vibrio pomeroyi
TGTGAACAAGTCATCGCTGCTTCGGATAATTATTCAATCAAGCACGATGAGATTCAGATTAATGTTGAGGGTAGAACACTAGGTGCTATCGACTTTATTCTCGAAGACGCGAACAACCAAAAGTTAGAACACTGGGAAGTCGCGATTAAGTTTTACCTACTTCATGAGCAGACATGGTTTGGCCCTAACTCTCATGATCAATTGGACAAGAAACTCGATAGAATGCTCAGCCACCAGCTTGGAATGTCATCTTCAGCCGCCTTTATTGAGCAGTATCCAGATATCGAGGTCGACTCAAAACACCTTCTGATGCAAGGGCGCCTATATACCAACCCATTCTTAAAGCAAAACGTACCTACTGCATGTTTAGGTTACGATATTAATCCAAGCCAAGTAAACGGTTTTTGGTGCTATCAAAACCAAGCTCATCTAATCACTGAAGCGCTCTACCCGCTCACCAAAGAACAATGGGCAGCTGGGACAGATGACTTCAGCGGTAAACCTATCAATGAGTTTGGTGATCGCTTTGTTCATGGACAAACCCAGTCTGGTCAATTCTGGTTTGTAATGCCGCAAAGCTGGCCACACGGCTAATCCATTCATCATTGAGTTGACTTAGTCTTAGCTGCTTACTTACTCACAGACAAATAAAAAGGGCTGATGCTTTCACATCAACCCTTCTTCTATTTACTTAGCAACTCTAGTAATCGAGATTCGATTATAGGCCCGCGGCTGCAAATACTTGATTAACAATCTCTTGAGCTTCTGCTTCAATTGCTTTTAGGTGCTCTTCACCTTTAAAGCTTTCACAGTAGATCTTGTAGATGTCTTCAGTGCCTGACGGACGAGCAGCAAACCAACCGTTCTCAGTTGTCACTTTAAGGCCACCAATCGCAGCGCCATTACCAGGAGCATGCGTTAAACGAGCAGTAATCGCATCGCCAGCAAGTGTTTCAGCAGAAACCATCTCTGGAGACAGCTTCTTCAGCACGTCTTTTTGTGCGCCATTTGCTACCGCTTGAATACGGTTGTACTTAGATTCGCCGTGTTTAGCAGCAAGCTCTTCGTAGTACTCTTGTGGGTTCTTACCCGTTACCGCTGTGATCTCAGCCGCAAGTAAGCAAAGAATTAGGCCATCTTTATCTGTTGACCAAGGCGTTCCGTCTTTACGTAAGAAAGATGCACCCGCACTCTCTTCGCCACCGAAACCAAACTGACCATTGTATAAGCCATCAACGAACCATTTGAAACCAACTGGCACTTCACAAAGTTCGCGACCTAGGTCAGCAACAACACGGTCAATCAATGCACTTGATACCAGTGTTTTACCAACAGCAACGTCTTGACCCCAACCTTCACGGTTACGGTATAAGTAGTCGATACAAACTGCTAGGAAGTGGTTTGGATTCATTAGGCCTTTTGGCGTCACAATGCCGTGACGATCGTAATCAGGGTCGTTACCAAACGCTAGTGCATACTCGTCTTTAAGAGCCAGTAGGCCTGCCATCGCGTATGGAGAAGAACAGTCCATACGAACCACGCCATCTTTATCTAGAGACATGAATTGGAAAGAAGGGTCAACCGCTTCACTTACCAAAGTAAGATCTAGGTTGTACGCTTTACCAATTTGGCGCCAGTAATCAATACCGCTGCCACCCAGTGGATCTACACCAATCTTGATGTTTGCTTTCTGGATCGCTTCCATATCAACCACGTTAACCAAATCAGCAACGTATGGAGCAACCAGATCCACTTCTTTCACTAACTCAGACTGTTTAGCCTGTGCGATAGGAGTGCGCTTAACACCTTGCATTTGCTCAGCAATGATCACGTTCGCACGGTCTTCAATCGCTTGAGTCAATTCAGCTTCAGCAGGACCACCGTGTGTCGGGTTGTATTTAATACCGCCGTCTTGTGGTGGGTTATGTGAAGGCGTGATAACAATGCCGTCAGCTTTTTTATCATTCACTAGGTTGTGCGTAAGAATCGCGTGCGAGATACCCGGTGTTGGAGTAAAGCCATTGTTTTCTTGAATAATAACTTCAACACCGTTCGCTACAAGCACTTCGATAACCGTAGAGAACGCAGGCTCAGATAGAGCGTGAGTATCTTTACCTAAGAAAAGTGGGCCTGTTGTACCCTGCTCGGCACGAACCTCAGCAACCGCTTGTGCAATCGCTAGAATGTGGTTTTCGTTAAATGTTGATTTGTCTGCTGTACCACGGTGACCTGAAGTACCGAACAGTACTTTGTGATTTGGGTTGGTAGCATCCGGTTGCTGTAAGAAATAGTTAGCCACTAAAGCCGGAATATTATGAAGATCTTCCTGCTGAGCTTTTTGCCCAGCACGAGGGTGCATAGCCATTTTTCGACATCCTTATATATAAAATTAAAAAACAAAAAAACCTCATAATATCTTCTTATCCATGGATATTATGAGGTTTAAATCAGATTTCGTTAAATTGAACCTGTTACTTTTTCTATCAATTCTGCTTGGAAACTCATGCGGCTCATAAGCTGCTCAACCATCTGTCTTTTACGGCTTGTATTGTTATTAGTAATAACCCAAAAAGGACTTTGTGGAATAGCTTTAGGCTTAGTGGTGTTACCGTTTGCTAGCAACGTCGCTTCGTTGTCTGCAAAGTAAACACGCTTACGGCCTTTTACTTGAGTTGCTTCTGAAAAGCTTAAAGGGTCGATTTTATGCAGTGTTGATAACACAAGCATGAAACGATCAATGGCTTTCTTTAGTGATGCAAACTCATCTGATATTAGTAGTGAGCGCATTTCTTTAACGCCATCGAATTTCTCTGGAGTAAAGCCTACCTCTTTGCTAACAACGATACCTTTTGGCTCAACGATCTCTTCGATCGGAACCATGCCTTGGCTATCAACCTGTAACAAGCGGCGCAGAATATCTGAAGCGCTTTCGCCAATACGTTCTGTCTGACCCGCAATAAAACGGTATAGGTCCTCATCAACCTCAATTGTTTTCATTCGCTTTTCACAATCTCAATGTTTAAACTCTGGGGGATTATAGCGAGATCCGCGCGGATACTCTACGTCAAACCCACCATGAATAAGATAAAAATGTCAGTACAGCTCAACTATAAAATTGAAGGTGAGGGTCACACCATTGTTTTGATCCATGGATTATTCGGTAATCTGGACAACCTTGGCTTGCTCGCTAGGGATCTAAAAGCCGATCATCAAGTGCTTAGTATCGATCTACGTAACCACGGCCAATCTTTCCATAGTGACACTCACAACTATCAAGCGATGGCACAAGATGTGGCTCAACTACTGAATGATCTTGAGCTAGAAGATGTGACTGTGATTGGTCACTCTATGGGTGGCAAAGTCGCGATGGCACTCACTCAACATCTCGAACTGCGTAAGTTGGTTGTATTGGACATGGCACCGGTTGCGTACACTCAGAGCCGCCATGATAACGTATTCGCTGGCCTGCAAGCCGTGATAGAGGAAAAACCAGTTTCTCGCTCCGAAGCACTTAAAGTACTCGCAAAACATATTGAAATAGACGGCGTTCGCCAGTTCTTGACCAAATCTTTGTTTAAATCAGAGCAAGGCGTCATGGAGTGGCGCTTTAACGTCGCATCCCTACTCGCAAATTACGCACACATCATTGGCTGGGAACCGATCGACAAAACCTCGGTCAAAACCTTGCTAATAAAAGGTGGGAACTCTGACTATCTCACGGCTGAACACCAAACCGCGGTTCAGCAGCAATTTTCTAACGCAAAGGCGCACGTCATTGCGAATACGGGTCACTGGCTACACGCAGAAAAGCCAGCAGAAGTACTCAGAGCAATTCGAAAATTCATCGCTTAAGCGCGCTTTTTCATGCAGATAAATGAGAGCTGAGTAATCACTGCACATTAACTTTATCTCGCAACAGTGATATAGTGCGCCCAAGCAAAATTGGTATATAAGGTTCCCATGCTTTACGACTACATGAACATCATTGAATCTGTTGGTTTAGATCTCCTATTTGCCGCGATTTTCTTTTTAATCGGTATGGCAATTAAGGACGTTCTCAAGCAAGGAAATGTTCCTCCATTTGGTCGTCGCATTGTGTGGTTAGTACTTTTCCTTGGCTGTGCAGGTTTTATCGCCAAAGGGATAATCCAACTAAGCTGGGAAGGAACCGGGATCTAACGATTCCCTTCCGAACTTTATTACACCGACAACAGACAAAATGAAAGGTAATGATTCTATGGCAAGTGTAGGTCTCTTCTTTGGTAGCGATACAGGTAACACTGAAGCTGTTGCTAAGATGATTCAAAAGCAATTGAGCAAGCAGCTCGTTCACGTTCAAGACATTGCAAAAAGCAGCAAAGAAGATATCGATAACTTCGATCTACTGCTGCTTGGTATCCCTACGTGGTACTACGGCGAAGCACAATGTGATTGGGATGACTTCTTCCCTGAGCTAGAAGCTATTGATTTCTCAACTAAGCTTGTTGCTATCTTTGGTTGTGGCGACCAAGAAGATTACGCAGAATACTTCTGTGATGCTATGGGTACTATCCGTGACATCGTTGAAGCGAAAGGCGGTACTATCCTAGGTTACACATCAACTGAAGGCTACGAATTCGAAGCATCGAAAGGTTTAGTTGAAGGCGATGACAGCCAATTCGTTGGTCTATGTATCGATGAAGATCGTCAACCTGAGCTAACTGATGAGCGTGTATCTAACTGGGTTAAACAAATCCACGAAGAAATGTGCCTAGCAGAGCTAGAAGACTAATTCTCTAGCGGTTGTTAATTGTTACAATTAATGACAACTATGTAGATATGAAAAACCTCCTTTTGGGAGGTTTTTTGCTATTCAATGGTGACCAATTAGCACTCAGCTTCTAGTACTTCGTCATCATCTCTAAATTGGGGCTTCTTTCTTACATAAAGCGTACGCTGAATTTCTGATACCACATTTCCCTGCTTATCTTTCACATAGATAATAAACTCAGGAAAACACTTCTCACCGAGCTGTGTCTGACGATAGATCTCATCCAGTTGCCCTTGGCTTATTTCGAAATCGGCATACAAGTCAGATTGACCAGGTTTGATAAAATTAATGCTCGCTTCCTTGTCCCAAACATAATATCGCTCACCCAAAATTCCCATTAACATCAATGAGTAAACCGGATCCGTCAGGGAAAATATGCTGCCGCCATATTGAGTACGATTGGCATTTTTGTTCCACCAACGTAGCTTGAGCACTGTCTTTACTACCCTGAAGTCTGAACTTATATGCGCTATCTTAATGCCCGCTCCCCAGAACGGAGGCCAAATATTAAGAGCGAATTTTACGATGTTTGGTTTGTATATTTTTGCAAGTTGCTTATTCATAACAACATTCCGTGTTCATATTAGAATTACCGCCACCTTGACTGGTCGTACCTCCACTATAAGTGAGATACTTCCAATTTACAAAACAGATTGTGATGTCGATTAGTAACCCTTTGAAGTTCGTGGTTTATTGTTATGCCTGACTAAACTATAATGGTATTAATATTGAATTCTGTTAATTGCTGCAGATCATCAACAGGAAAGTATATGTCAGACAATAATCAAGCGCTAAAAGATGCTGGTCTTAAAGTGACCCTCCCAAGGCTCAAAATTTTAGAAGTATTACAACAACCAGACTGCCAACATATTAGTGCTGAAGATTTATATAAAAAGCTGATCGACCTAGGTGAAGAGATCGGACTTGCGACCGTTTATCGAGTATTAAACCAATTCGATGACGCTGGCATTGTAACTCGCCACCACTTCGAAGGCGGTAAGTCTGTATTTGAACTTTCAACACAGCACCACCACGATCACCTAGTATGTCTAGATTGTGGCGAAGTTATCGAATTCTCTGATGACATCATCGAAGAGAGACAGAAAGAAATCGCAGAACGTTACAACGTGAAACTGACTAACCACAGTTTATACTTGTACGGAAAAAGTATTACCGGAGATTGCAAAGGTAACCCTGACGCACACAAACCGAAGAAGTAATACTGAACGCTGGCTTAGGCCGGCGTTTTTTATATGGTCACTACATAAGTACGATTCTCCAACGCTTACCCCATATTATTCAGACACAAAAAAACCGGCTCTAGGCCGGTTTTTTCTTGGGTTGCTTTTAACAAGCTAAGCACTCAAGCATTAAGCTTCAGTTTTACCCCAAGTATCGCGTAGACCAACCGTACGGTTGAACACTAGCGCGTCTGCTTTAGAGTCTTTCGAATCTACGCAGAAGTAACCTGTACGTTCAAACTGGTACGCTTGCTCTGCTGCACCTTCCGCTAGGCTAGGCTCAACAAAACCGTTTAGCGTAACAAGCGACTCAGGGTTAAGCGTTGCTGCAAAGTCATCAGCTGCGGCTGGATTTGCCACAGTGAATAGACGATCGTAAAGACGAATCTCAGCAGGTAATGCTTTATCAGCAGATACCCAGTGGATAACACCTTTCACTTTACGGCCATCTGCTGGGTTCTTACCTAGTGTTTCGTTGTCGTAAGAACAGAAGATAGTCGTAATGTTGCCTTCCGCATCTTTCTCGATACGCTCAGCTTTAATCACGTAAGCACCACGTAGACGAACTTCTTTACCTAGAACCAAACGCTTGTATTTCTTGTTTGCTTCTTCACGGAAGTCATCACGCTCAATCCACACTTCGCGAGTAAACGGTACTTCACGAGTGCCCATTTCAGGTTTGTTCGGGTGGTTAGCAATCGTTAGTGTCTCTACTTGATCCGCATCGTAGTTTTCAATCACGATCTTAACTGGATCCAGAACGGCCATTGCACGAGGTGCATTTTCGTTCAGATCGTCACGGATACAAGATTCAAGTGAACCGAATTCAATCATGTTCTCTTGTTTAGTCACACCGATACGCTTACAGAATTCACGGATAGACGCAGAAGTGAAACCACGACGACGTAGGCCAGAAATAGTAGGCATACGTGGGTCATCCCAACCTTGAACTAGGTTTTCAACCACAAGTTGGTTCAGCTTACGCTTAGACATCACTGTGTATTCAAGATTCAGACGGCTAAACTCGTACTGACGAGGTTGGCAATCGATCGTGATATTATCTAGAACCCAATCGTACAGACGACGGTTATCTTGGAATTCAAGCGTACAGATAGAGTGTGTAATACCTTCTAACGCATCAGAGATACAGTGAGTGAAGTCGTACATTGGGTAAATGCACCACTTGTCACCCGTCTGATGGTGGTGAGCAAAACGAACACGGTAGATAACAGGATCGCGCATCACCATGAATGAAGAGCTCATGTCGATCTTAGCACGCAGACACGCTTTACCTTCTTCAAAGCCACCATCACGCATTTTTTCAAATAACGCTAGGTTCTCTTCTGGGCTACGGTCACGGTACGGGCTCGCTTTACCTGGCTCTCTTAGCGTGCCACGGTATTCACGGATCTGCTCAGGACTTAGCTCGTCAACGTACGCTAAGCCTTTATTAATTAATTCCACAGCATAAGCGTAAAGCGTATCGAAGTAGTTTGATGAGTAACAAATGTCACCAGACCATTCAAAGCCTAACCAGCTTACATCATTCTTAATTGACTCAACGTATTCAACGTCTTCTTTTTCAGGGTTTGTATCATCGAAACGAAGATTACATTGTCCCTGGTAGTCCTGAGCAATACCAAAATTCAAGCAAATAGATTTAGCGTGGCCAATGTGCAGGTAGCCGTTCGGCTCCGGCGGGAAACGAGTATGCACGCTACTGTGTGTACCATCCGCTAAATCTTTATCGATAATTTGGCGAATGAAATTCGATGGACGAGCCTCAGCTTCACTCATCTATAGCACCTCTATGTATTTAGTATTGTCAGAGAAAGTTATCTTTCATCTCCAAGAAAACGGACGCTTATAGCGCAAGTCAAAGATAGAAAGATCATTGTTGCTAATCATCCACAATTCTTCGCCTTTGCACAATAAGAACCGTCCGTTAATTGCGATTATTTCTGCTATTCGATGAAGAATAGAACGAACCGTGTTCGCTGGCCTTAAACGGCAGGCACAAAAAAGCCTCCCATGTGGGAGGCTTTCAATTTGAAACTTACTTAAGAGTAACTTTACGTCTTAGTTAAGTACTTCCCTTACTATGGAAGTTTTACATCAGATAGGTCTTCACCTGCACCGATAGCTTTCATTTCGCCAGCTACGATTTCAGCTAGTGGGCCTAGGATAACCTGAAGGTTGTTTTCACCTAGTTTAACCACACCTTTAGCACCTAGTTTCTTAAGAACAACTTCATCTGCAACAGAGCGGTCTTTAAGAGTTAGACGTAGACGAGTGATACAAGCGTCGATTGAAGTTAGGTTGTCGTGACCACCTAGAGCTTTCAGGTATTGACGTGCAAGGTCGCCTTTTGGAGCTTCACCAGCAGGAGCTGCAGCAGCTTCATCATCATCTTCACGACCTGGCGATTTCAGGTTGAAAGCGCGGATTGCGAAAGAGAAAGTGAAGAAGTATAGAGCACCGAAGCCTAGACCGATTAGTAGAAGTACGAATGGTTTAGTTGCTAGACCCCAGTTCAATACGAAGTCGATTAGACCAGCAGAGAAACCGAAACCGTGCAGAGTACCAAACATGTTAGCAACTACTAGAGACAGACCAGTAAATACAGCGTGCATTGCGTATAGAGCAGGAGCTAGGAATACGAACATGAATTCTAGCGGCTCTGTGATACCTGTTAGGAATGAACAGAATGCTACTGAGAATAGTGCGCCACCAACTTGGCTGCGTTTTTCAGCAGGAGCAGCTAGGTACATTGCAAGTGCAGCACCTGGTAGACCGAACATCATTACAGGGAAGAAACCGTTCATGAATACGCCAGCGCCTTTATCGCCACCGAAGAAACGGTGTAGGTCGCCAGATTTAACTGTTTCAGTCACTTCTTTAACTACAGTAGTAATTTCTGGAGTTACAGAGTTAGCGAATGTGAATGTGTGCTCTTGGCCAACAACTAGAGTTTTAGCTAGTGATGGGTCAACACAAAGTTGAGTGATGTTAGCGAATGCGCCTTGACCAGCAACGATGATTTCTTGACATGTACCCATACCGAACCAGAAGTATGAGTTCAATACGTGGTGTAGACCTACAGGGATAAGTGCACGGTTAAGAGTACCGTAAACGAATTGACCGATAGCGCCAGACGTTGATACTGCGTGAGCCAGTGCGTCTAGACCAGATTGAACACCAGGCCAAACCACACCAGACACAGCACCTGCAACAAGTGCAAATAGACCAGCCATGATAGGGACTAAACGTTTACCCGCGAAGAATGCCAGCCACTCAGGAAGGCGTGTAGCGTGGAAAGCGTTGTAAGAGTGACCTGCGATGATACCTGCGAAGATACCGCCGAAGAATGACATGTTAACGTCTGCGTTAATTGTCGTTGCTGTAGCTGTTAGTACGAAGTAAGCAACTGCACCAGCAAGACCTGCTGCGCCGTTACCGTCTTTAGAAAGACCAATCGCGATACCTAGACCAAATAGCAATGGTAGGTTACCGAAGATAGCACCACCAGCTTGCGCCATAAATGGAATATCAAGTAGATCGCCTTGACCTAAACGTAATAGAAGCGCCGCAATCGGAAGCGTTGCGATAGGTAGCATTAATGCCTTACCCAGCTTCTGTGCATATCCTAGAATATTCACCAGTTGTTTCCCCCTATAGGATTTTTTAGAATTCGTTTGAGAAACTTATTTTAGTCGCTCAATTTAGTCCTATTCAGTGTATTCAATTAATTTTGCTCCGCAAATTAAAACCTTACCATTTGTGATCGTAATCACCAGTTTTTACCAAATCCAGAGGTTTTTGCTAGCGAGATCATAAAACTTATTTTATCATTCAAAAAAATGAACATTTATAGATAAAATCTAGATCTAATGTTTGGGCTAACTGCGGGTTATTTGAGGCAAGCAATGCCAGATAAACCACTGATAACTCTGAGCCTGAACTTATAAATAAAATGAATTGTTCACATATTTTTCAAACACTTAAAATCGCTTCCCATTTTGAAGCCGTTTGCCCATAAAAGATAAATCGTTACGTAAATGATGCTCGCAAACTAAGTACCCATTTAGGTAACGAAGAATTTTTAAAGATCTCACGAAATAAGGATTAGCTGACTATGTACGCGCTAAGTAACTGTAAAATTTACACTGGTAGTGATGTTCTGACCGATCATGCTGTAGTGATCGAAAACGAACTGATCAAAAAAGTCTGCCCTATCTCTGAATTGCCAGAAGGAATTGAGGTTCGCGACCTAGACGGAGCAAACCTAAGCCCAGGTTTCATTGACCTACAACTGAACGGTTGTGGTGGTGTAATGCTGAACGATGAGATCACTGCAGACACTATGCAGATCATGCACAAAGCAAACCTTAAATCAGGCTGTACTAGCTTCCTACCTACGCTTATCACCTCTTCAGACGAAGACATGCGTGCGGTTATCACAGCAGCTCGTGAATACCACAATCAGTACCAGAACCAGTCTTTAGGTCTGCACCTTGAGGGTCCGTACCTAAACGTTGCGAAAAAAGGCATCCACAGCGTCGATCACATTCGTAAATCTGATAACGAAATGATTGAGCTTATCTGTGAAAACAGCGACCTTGTTGCAAAAGTAACTTTAGCGCCTGAGCTTAACGATCCTGAACACATCGAACGTCTTCAGAAAGCGGGCGTAGTGGTTTCTATTGGCCACACCAATGCAACTTATGCAGAAGCGCGTCAAGGTTTCGAGTCTGGTATTACTTTCGCGACTCACCTATTCAATGCAATGACACCGATGGTTGGCCGTGAGCCCGGCGTTGTTGGCGCGATTTACGACACGCCAGAAGTATACGCAGGTATCATCGCCGATGGCTTCCACGTTGATTACGCAAACATTCGAATTGCGCACAAAATCAAGGGAGAAAAGCTCGTATTAGTGACGGACGCCACAGCTCCTGCAGGTGCTGACATGGAATACTTTATTTTTGTCGGTAAGAAAGTATATTACCGAGATGGTAAGTGTGTTGATGAAAACGGCACACTGGGCGGCTCAGCTCTGACTATGATTGAAGCAGTTCAGAATACAGTTGAGCACGCTGGTATCGCTTTAGACGAAGCTCTTCGCATGGCTACGCTATACCCAGCTACGGCTATCGGTGTAGAAAGCAAGCTAGGTCGAATCAAAAAAGGCATGGTTGCAAACCTAGCTGTATTTGACCGAGACTTTAACGTTAAAGCGACTGTTGTTAATGGACAATACGAGCACAATTAAGTATGAATGGCGGACAAATAGGTAACGTAGACTTAGTTAAACAACTAAACAGTGCGGCGGTATACCGACTAATAGACCAACAAGGGCCTATCAGTCGTATACAAGTGGCTGATGTAAGCCAACTCGCACCGGCAAGTGTTACAAAAATTACCCGCCAACTTTTAGAGCGCGGCCTAATCAAAGAGGTTGCGCAGCAAGCGTCTACTGGCGGTAGACGCGCTATCTCCCTAACCACAGAAGTAGAACCTTTTCATTCTGTCGCAGTGCGCTTAGGCCGAGACTATATTCAAATAAGCCTTCATGACCTAGGCGGTCGTGAGTTGGCTTTCCAACAGCAAGACCTGAATTATTCAGACCAGTCAGACCTTACCCAAGGCTTGGTTAATAATTTGAAGGCTTTCATTGCTGAACACCAACCAAAGATCGATCAGCTGATTGCTATTGGCGTTACTCTTCCAGGCTTGGTTAACCCAACGACTGGTGTTGTTGAGTACATGCCAAACACGGATATCGATAACCTTGCTTTAAGCGACATTATTCGCGACACATTCCATGTCGCTTGTTTTGTGGGTAACGATGTTCGAGGAATGGCGCTTGCTGAGCACTACTTCGGTGCAAGTAAAGACAGCCAAGACTCTATTTTAGTGAGTGTTCACCGTGGTACCGGCGCAGGTATTATCGTGAACGGTCAGGTTTTCTTAGGTCACAACCGCAACGTAGGTGAGATTGGTCATATCCAAATCGATCCGCTAGGCGAGCAATGTCAGTGTGGTAACTTCGGTTGTCTTGAAACCGTAGCAGCAAACCCAGCAATCGTTGAACGAGTTCAAAAACTGATTAAACAAGGCTATGAGTCTTCTTTAACAGAGCTTGACCGTATTACGATTCAAGATGTGTGTGACCATGCAATCAATGGTGACGAACTGGCGAAACAAAGCTTAGTTCGAGTAGGAAACCAGTTAGGTAAGGCGATCGCCATGACGATTAACTTATTTAACCCTCAAAAAGTTATCATCGCAGGTGATATTACAAAGGCACAAGAGATTGTTTTCCCTGCAATTAAGCGCAATGTAGAGAATCAGTCGTTAACGACTTTCCATAGCGGCTTGCCTATTGTAGCATCTCAGATCGATAAACATCCTACGATGGGAGCTTTTGCCATGATTAAGCGCGCCATGCTCAACGGTGTGTTGCTGCAGAAGCTTCTCGAAGATTAAAGAAAAATAATTCTGATTTTCCGCGGGCCGTGTTTGTATAAACACGGCCCGTTTTTTTAAGCTAGGGAACTACAACAACAAGTTATGGAACTTATATTAATATCCACTGCGTTTATCGCAGGATTTATTGCTTTAAAATGTCACCTTCCCCCATTAGTTGGTTTTTTGGTTGCAGGCTTTGGGCTTTTTGCCTTTGGCTTTGAAACCAATGACACCATCATTACTTTAGCTGACCTTGGTGTCACGCTGCTTCTATTTACTATCGGCTTAAAGCTCGACATCAAAACCCTACTCTCTAAAGAGATCTGGGCTGGCGCGACAATCCACAACCTTTTGTCCACTCTGTTTTTCGCCGTCGCCCTGTTTGGTTTTAAGTTCTTAGGCATTTCATCGCTGGCTGCCATGTCGGTAGAACAGATCGTTCTGCTCGGTTTTGCTCTTTCATTCTCTAGTACGGTATTTGCGGTTAAGACTCTGCAAGAGAAAGGTGAAATGAATGCGACCTACGGAACGTTGGCGATTGGTATCTTGGTCATGCAGGATATCTTCGCCGTAGTATTCCTAACGGCTTCTACAGGCAAAATACCTGAGTGGTATGCGATTGCTCTGTTTGCCCTGCCCTTACTACGCCCACTGTTCTACAAAGTGCTCGATTGGGTTGGTCACGGCGAGATGCTAGTTCTTTCCGGCATCTTCTTCGCATTAGTCGTCGGTGCTGGTTTATTCCATTTGGTTGGTGTGAAACCAGACCTGGGGGCTCTTGTTCTAGGTATGTTACTTGCTGGTCACCCAAAAGCCTCAGAGTTATCAAAATCGCTGTTTAATCTTAAAGAGCTTTTCCTTGTCTGTTTCTTCTTGAATATTGGTTTGTCAGAGCAACCAACCATTCAAGGCTTTATGCTTGCAATCTTGTTCTTACTGATGCTGCCAGTGAAAGGTGTTCTCTACTTCTTGGTACTCAACCGCTTCAAGTTCCGTGTTCGAACGTCTCTACTCGCCTCATTATCACTGTTTAACTACAGCGAATTTGGCCTCATCGTTGGTGGCCTCGCCTTCAAGATGGGTTGGATGTCGGGTGATATTCTGGTTGCCGTCGCGATTGCAGTTTCACTGTCTTTCCTAATCGCTGCACCTTTAAACCGAGCTGGTCACAAGCTTTATCAGCAGTCAGGTAAATGGCTGAAAGAGCATGCGTCAGAAAAGCTTCACCGACGTGATAAGCGAATTGACCCGGGCCGAGCACAAGTGCTTATTCTTGGTATGGGCCGAATTGGTACTGGTGCTTATGACGAATTACGCTCTCGCTATGGCAAAGTCAGCCTAGGTGTTGAAGTTCGTGAAGAAGCAGCACACAACCACAGAAGCCATGGCAGAAACGTGATTTCTGGCGACGCGACTGACCCAGACTTCTGGGAACGTATCTTAGATACTGCCAATGTAAAATTAGTGATCTTGGCGATGCCTCACCACCAAGGTAATCAAACCGCTTTAGACCAGTTGAAATCTCGAAACTTCAAAGGTCAAATTGCGGCGATTGCTGAATATCCGGATCAACTCGAAACGCTCAAAGAAAACGGTGTTGATGCGGCATTTAATATTTATAGTGAAGCGGGTAGTGGTTTTGCTCGCCACGTATGCGAACAGTTAAACCCAAACATCAATAAAATCTAGCCTAAAACGCCCTCTTCAAATCCTCTCAAAATTGCGAATTTTTGCACTTTTGAGAGGTTTTCGTATAAAAAACCAACTGCAATTAGATATCAAACACCAAAACCAATCAATAATTAGATAATTTCTAACTTAACCCCCTTTATATTATTTTTTTGCTTACATCCGGTTGCTTTTTTTAGCCAGAATGGCAAATTGAATACAGTTGATTTAGAAATTATTTAAAAGGAAGTTCTATGTGTTCAGTATTTGGCATTCTCGACATTAAAAGTGATGCCGCAGCACTTCGCCCAATTGCTTTAGAAATGTCTAAAAAGCTTCGTCACCGTGGTCCAGACTGGTCTGGCATTTATGCTGGTGAAAAAGCAATCCTTGCTCACGAGCGTTTAGCTATCGTTGGTTTAAACAGTGGTGCTCAACCACTATACAGCCAAGACAAAAAGCATATTCTTGCAGTAAACGGCGAAATCTATAACCACAAAGAACTTCGTGCTCGCTACGAAGACAAGTACCAATTCCAGACAGATTCTGACTGTGAAGTGATTCTTGCGCTATACCAAGAAATGGGTGCCGACCTACTAGAAGAACTTAACGGTATTTTCGCCTTCGTTTTATACGATGAAGAGAAAGATGAATACCTAGTAGGCCGCGACCACATCGGCATCATCCCGCTTTACCAAGGCTACGATGAGCACGGTAACTACTACGTTGCTTCAGAAATGAAAGCATTGGTTCCAGTGTGTAAAACAATCAGTGAGTTCCCTCCTGGTAGCTTCTACTCTTCTAAAGATGCAGAGCCTCAGCGTTACTACATTCGTGATTGGAACGAATATGCA
Source organism: Vibrio pomeroyi (assembly GCA_041879425.1). Lineage (NCBI taxonomy): Bacteria > Pseudomonadati > Pseudomonadota > Gammaproteobacteria > Vibrionales > Vibrionaceae > Vibrio > Vibrio pomeroyi. The sequence continues at coordinate 2,718,566 of CP090854.1, forward strand.
GCGGTTCAAGGCAACAGCACAAGCAAAGAAGAGCTTACTGAAGCACTAGAAGCAGCGGTTAAACGCCAACTAATGACTGACGTACCTTATGGTGTACTTCTATCGGGTGGCCTAGATTCATCAATTACTTCAGCAGTAGCGAAACGTTATGCTGCAATGCGTATTGAAGATGATGAGCAATCTGAAGCTTGGTGGCCACAACTGCACTCATTTGCTGTTGGCTTAGAAGGTGCTCCAGATCTTATCGCTGCTCGTGAAGTGGCTGACAAGATCGGTACTGTACACCACGAGATGACATACACGATTCAGGAAGGCCTAGACGCAATCCGTGACGTTATCTACCACATCGAAACTTACGATGTAACGACGATTCGTGCATCAACTCCGATGTACTTGCTGGCTCGTAAGATCAAGGCGATGGGCATCAAGATGGTACTTTCTGGTGAAGGTGCGGATGAAATTTTCGGCGGTTACCTGTATTTCCACAAAGCGCCAAACGCGAAAGAGTTCCACGAAGAAACAGTACGTAAACTGCTGGCTCTGAACATGTTTGACTGTGCTCGTGCAAACAAATCGTTGGCTGCATGGGGCGTTGAAGGCCGTGTACCATTCTTGGACAAAGAGTTCATCGACGTGGCAATGCGTTTGAACCCTGAGGACAAGATGTGTGGTAACGGTAAGATGGAGAAACACATCCTACGTGAGTGTTTTGAAGACTACCTACCAGATTCAATCGCATGGCGTCAAAAAGAACAGTTCTCTGACGGCGTTGGCTACGATTGGATTGATACGTTGAAAGCAACTGCTGAAGCGAAAGTAACGGATAAGCAAATGGAAACCGCCCAGTTCCGTTTCCCTTACAACACGCCAACAACCAAAGAAGGCTACGCTTACCGTGAAATCTTTGAAGAGTTGTTCCCGCTAGAATCAGCAGCAGAGTGTGTACCTGGTGGTCCGTCTGTCGCTTGTTCATCAGCAAAAGCTATCGAATGGGATGAGTCTTTCCAAAACTGTGTTGACCCATCTGGCCGTGCAGTACAAGCCGTTCACAACGATGCTTACAACGCTTAAGACGATTGGTAAATTCTAAGTACTAAAAAAGGCGCATGATGCGCCTTTTTATTTTTAAGCCTATTTTTATTGTTGCATTTATGCGTGAGCTTGCAGTGCTTCGTTCTCAATACTGATAGGAACCACTTGGCTGATCATTTTTACGAGCATAATAGAGCGAGCTTCACCATCTTTCTGATGGAAAATCGCTTCAATGCCAGCGAACTGGCCACTCTTAATCTTAATCACCTGCCCAGATTCAAACTCAACACAGCAATCTTCAGTTTCGTTACTGCAACACTTCTCAAACTCTTTAAGTTCAAAAACTAAGTCACCTTGGACTTCATGCGGTCTTGCGCCGAACTTAATAAAGTCGACTACACCACGCGTTGAACGAACGGTCGTAAAGCTAGGACCTTGTTCATAGTCAAAGCGAACAAAGATGTAAGACGGGAACAGCGGCTCTTTGACCTGCTTCTCTTTCCCTCTAACCACCTTTTCGACTTCTATTTGAGGGTAAAAGCACTCTACCCCCTGATTTTCTAGGTGCTGTTGAGCGCGTTTTTGATCACCACGCTTACAGTAGAGCAAATACCAACGTTTCATTTTACTAGCCATTTTCTATTTTTGGACATTTTACCACAAGCCTAAAACGGTTTAATCACCGTTAATAAAATGAAGACTGATAAGCAAGAAATTATGCGTAACAGACCAACTTATCAACAAAAAGTCATAGGTCCGAAAAGTGGTTAAGCATTGTACAGGGATCATTTACAGATAAAAAGGCGCATTCTTGTAAGCGTATGTATGCCATACCAATAAAACATACCATACCATATAAAGCCAAGAATGATACAACAAGCCAATGTATTTCACTTTTGCTATTCGGTAATTCTTTTGAAACGCTCACTACGCATCCAGCTCAAAACTGGAAAATTAGTTTGCAGCACGCATTATCTGGGTGACATCGCACAGAAAATCCCTTATTTTCATAAACTTATAAAAATAAGTTATCGTAACCATAAAAGACACCTATTGCAGATGGTTATTCCACTCTGTATACATAAGTGACTATAAAATCTTTTAATACCTAAAATTAGTAAAACTTATGCCAAGCACTCACAACATCTTTGGCCACCCTAGAGGCCTATTTCTACTATTTAGCACAGAGCTATGGGAACGTTTCTCCTACTATGCAATGCGTGCAATTCTTGTTTTATTCTTAACTGATACCACCCTTAATGGTGGCCTTGGTTGGTCAACAAAAGACGCACTAGATCTCTACGGTATCTACACAGGTTTAGTCTACATCACACCATTAATTGGTGGCTGGATTGCCGATAACTACCTAGGACAACGTAAATCGATCCTAATTGGTGGTGTATTGATGGCTCTAGGCCAATTCACACTGGCTCTACCTAACGGCTTTATTGGCTTAGACCAAGTCAACGCTCTGTACCTTGGTTTAGCACTGCTTATCAGTGGTAACGGTATGTTTAAGCCAAACATCTCGACCATGGTTGGCGACTTGTACCAAGAAGGCGATAACCGTCGTGATGGTGCTTTCACCATTTTCTACATGGGCATCAACTTAGGCGCACTACTTGGTGGCTTGATTTCGGGTGCAGCAGTGGATTCATTCGGTTGGAAAGCAGGCTTCTTGGCTGCTGGTATTGGTATGGTTATTAGCTTGATCATGCAAATGACGATGGCTCAATCTTGGTTAGGCAACATCGGTTCTGTACCTGCGGCTGCTCGAGCAAAAGAGCTGAACAAATCGAAAGAGAAAGCGCCACTGACTAAAGAAGAATTCGACAGACTAAAAGTGATTCTGATTATGGGTCTGTTCGTGATCGTGTTCTGGGCTGGTTTTGAACAAGCTGGCGGCCTAATGAACATCTACACTCAACAATATACTGACCGTATGATTGGTGGTTTTGAAGTTCCAGCTGCTTGGTTCCAATCTCTAAACCCATTCTTCATCATTACACTTGCACCGATCATCGCTGCATTTTGGGTGAAACTAGGTAAGCGTGAACCAAACTCACCTGTTAAGTTTGCGATGGCGTTGTTCTTCTTAGCACTTGGCTTTGTGTGCATGATGGGCGCGGTAATGGAGCAAGGTGGCGACCTAACAGTGAAAACATCGATGTTATGGCTAGTCGGTGCATTCTTCTTCCATACCCTTGGTGAGCTTTGTTTATCGCCTATTGGCCTGTCGTTGGTCACTAAGCTAGCTCCGCTTCGTTTAGCATCACTAATGATGGGTGCTTGGTTCGGCTTCAATGCGGTTGCAAACTACGTAGCAGGCCTAGTGGGTTCTCACGTTGGTGAGCTTGGCGCGATGTCTATCTTTGGTGGTATCGCGATTACAGCAACAATTAGTGGCGTATTACTGCTTCTTTGTGCTGGTAAGCTTGTATCATGGATGCATGGTGTAGAAACCAACATGACGCTTGAAGCAGAGCCAAAAGCTGAGACAGCAGAAACCTCTGTTGCTTAATCTCTAGATCCATTTCAAGAAGAAACATCAAGATCAAAAAGGGCTGCTCAATGAGCAGCCCTTTTGTTATCTATTCAATCGACACATCAGTTAGCGATGAAGCGCTACCAGTTCAGCCATCATGTCGATATGTGAGTCTCTGTCGTTAAGACACATGATATAGCTAAACTCAGAACCACCAGCGTCAATGAAAGTCTCTTTACACTGGTCTGAAATCTCTTCCAATGTTTCCAAGCAATCCACCGAGAATGCAGGAGCCATGATATCAATCTTCTTAATACCTTTTCCTGGCAATGACTCTAGCGTTTCGTCTGTGTAAGGCTTCAACCACTCCTCTCGACCAAATCGAGATTGGTAGGTCATGGTGATGCCTTCTTCAGATAAACCTAGCTCTGCTGCAAGCAGTTTTGTCGTAGCTTCACAGTGTTGCGGATAAATATCGCCTTCATCAGCTAAGCGCTTCGGAATGCCGTGGAACGAACAAACCAAGTGATCGGCTCTGCCATTTTTATCCCAATGACTGCGAACGCTTTCAGCCAGTGCTTTGGCATAGCTCGGGTGTGAATAGTAATCGCGAATAAAGCGATAGCTTGGGATTACAGGCATCTGCTTAAAAGCTTTGGTTAAGCCATCAGAAACAGCCGCTGTTGTTGTGCCTGAGTACTGAGGGTACAAAGGCAATACAATGATGTCTTCTACGCCCTGCTCCATCAGTTGTTCGATACCCGTCTTAAGGCTTGGGTTACCATAGGTCATTCCCAATGCAACCGGCATCTCTAATTTTTTCTCTAGCTTTTCCGCTTGTCTCTGCGAGTAAACGAGCAAAGGTGAGCCATCATCCATCCAAACCGACTGATATAGCTTCGCGACCTTAGGTGAACGAATAGGAAGAATCACCCCATGCAGAATAGGACACCAAAGCCAACGAGTTAGGTTCACTACTCGCTTGTCGTGCAAGAATTCACTCAAAAATCGACGAACGCCAGCTGGGGTCGCAGAATCTGGCGTACCTAAGTTCACCAGTAAAACGCCCTGCTTTTTATTATTTTCCATAGATACCTGAGACCAATATGTGATTTTCTGGAAAGGAATATACTAATCTGCATAAGTTTAAGATCATTGCTTCCCACTAAATGTCTGAATAATCATTCTTTAAATGGGATATCACAACATCTACTCTCGATTGTGAGCCACCTTCATCGAAAACGGTTTCGTCTTGAATGATGTGCAATCAAATTATCTAGATTGGTATCGTACTAAAAATTGAAACAAAAAAAGCGACCCTTAAGGTCGCTTCCAATATATCAAATTCTAAAACTGGCTGTTAGCCAATTATGCTAGTGCTTTCTCAAGTTCTGCACTAACTTCAGCAACTTGCTTAGTACCGTCAAACTTAAGGTACTGAGTGTTGCCTGCTTCAGCTTCTTTACCGTAGTAAGAGATAAGCGGAGCTGTTTGATCGTGGTATACGCCTAGACGTGCACGAACTGTTTCTTCTTTGTCGTCATCACGTACAACTAGCTCTTCGCCAGTTACGTCATCTTTACCTTCTTCTTTAGGCGGGTTGTACACAGTGTGGTATGTACGGCCTGAAGGAAGGTGAGCACGACGACCAGCCATACGCTCAACAATCACATCGTCAGCTACGTCGAATTCAACAACGTAATCAACAGCGATGCCCATTTCTTTTAGGCCATCAGCTTGTGGGATTGTGCGTGGGAAACCGTCTAGTAGGAAACCTTTCTCACAGTCATCTTGAGCGATACGCTCTTTGATAAGACCAAGGATAATTTCATCAGAAACTAGCTGACCAGCGTCGATTACTGATTTTGCTTGCTTACCAAGCTCAGTACCCGCTTTGATAGCAGCACGTAGCATGTCACCAGTTGAAATTTGAGGGATACCAAATTTGTTCATGATGAAGTTAGCTTGAGTACCTTTACCCGCGCCAGGAGCACCTAGAAGAATGATGCGCATGTTTAATCCTCTTATAAAATTATGATTTATACCGAAGCTCACTATCCCACCTTCCTCGTTCATATTTAAGATAAACAGGAAAAGTTAGGTAACAGCTGAGGTTAAGCAAAACTGTAAACAGAAGCAAAACGGTAAGTTTCGGTATAACGTTTAAAAATCATACAACTGGAAGAAGTTAGTTCCTAGCTCCAGCTGATTAGGTCGAGCATTCTATCACATTAATATTCAATTTGGCTGAATTTACGACTAAAGAATGTATCGGCAACATTTGTTGTGACGATAACGGTGACGTTGACCACGTTTAATAGATTTTCAGCGACGTTCATAAAAAAAGCCCGCATTTGCGAGCTTTTTATTACAATTGTTGGCTTAACCTAAAGTCGAAAGACTAACGCTTTGTCAGTAGCTCGTTGATTGCACCCAAGAATTGTGACGGATCTTCCATTGAGCCCTTTTCAGCCAGCATCGCTTGACCAAGTAGCAACTCAACCCAGCGACCAAACGCTTGCTCGTCTGCTTCCTCGGCCATCTGTTTAACCAGAGCGTGCTCAGGGTTAATCTCGAAGATGTACTTCACTTCAGGTGCCGCTTGACCTGCGGCTTCAAGAAGCTTAGCCATTTGCGTACCCATTTCGAAGTCGTCAGTCACAACAACAGCTGGTGTTGTTGCTAACTTGAATGTTGTGCGAACTTCTTTAACACGGCCACCAAGGTAAGATTGAGTGCGCTCTACAACAGACTTGAACTCTTCTTCAGTCTCTTTCTGCTTCTCTTTCTCTTCTTCACCTTCAAACTTGCTTAAGTCTAAGCCCGCTTTTGTGATCGATTGGAATTGTTTACCATCAAAGTCAGTTAGGTAGTTCATTACGTACTCATCAATGCGATCGTACATTAGAACCACTTCAATACCTTTTGCTTTAAACTGCTCCAAGTGTGGGCTGTTCTTAGCTGCTGCGTAGCTATCTGCTGTTAGGTAATAGATCTTATCTTGGCCTTCTTTCATGCGCTCAACGTAAGATTCTAGGCTGATAGTTTGTTCAGCAGAATCCACTTCCGTTGATGAGAAACGAAGTAGACCCGCTATCTTCTCTTTGTTCGCCATGTCTTCAGCTGGGCCTTCTTTCATCACTAGGCCAAACTCTTTCCAAAACTCTAGGTACTTGTCGTTGTCATTCTTCGCCATGCGCTCAAGCATAGTCAGTACACGCTTAGTACATGCGCCACGAAGAGACTGAGTCACCTTGTTATCTTGCAGGATTTCACGAGACACGTTCAGAGGCAGATCGTTTGAATCAATCAAACCGCGGACGAAACGCATGTAAGATGGCATGAACTGTTCAGCATCATCCATGATGAATACACGCTGCACATAAAGCTTTAAGCCGCTCTTATGGTCACGGTTCATCATGTCCCAAGGTGCTTTAGCTGGAATGTAAAGCAGGCTTGTGTAGTCGTTCTTACCTTCAACCTTGTTGTGGCTCCACGTCAGTGGATCAGCAAAGTCGTGAGATACGTGCTTGTAGAACTCTTGGTACTCTTCTTTCTCGATATCAGATTTGTTACGAGTCCAAAGCGCTTGCGCCTTGTTAATCTGTTCCCAATGCTTCTCTTCGGTGTCTTTACCTTCGTCATCTTTCACGGCTGTGAAGATAGAAACAGGGATACCGATATGATCAGAGTATTTACCAATCACTTCACGCAGGCGCCATTCGTTTAAGAACTCTTTACCGTCTTCACGCATGTGCAGAATGATGTCAGTACCGCGAGATTCTTTAGTGATGTCTTCGATGGTGTAATCGCCTTCGCCAGCAGAGTGCCATTGAACGGCTTCATTGTTTGCTAGGCCAGCTGCACGTGTGCGAACCGTTACCGCGTCAGCAACGATGAACGCAGAATAGAAACCAACACCAAATTGACCAATCAATTGAGAGTCTTTGCTTTGGTCTTCAGATAGCTTTGAGAAGAAGTCTGCAGTGCCTGATTTAGCAATCGTACCTAAATGCTCAATAACGTTGTCACGGCTCATGCCGATACCGTTATCAGAAATCGTTAAGGTATTTGCTTCAGCATTAAATGAAAGTTTTACACCTAAATCAGCATCACCTTGGTAAAGGTCACCATTAGATAGGGCTTGAAAACGAAGCTTGTCAGCCGCGTCAGATGCGTTAGAGATCAGCTCACGTAGGAAGATTTCTTTATTTGAATACAGTGAGTGAATCATTAGATGAAGTAGTTGTTTTACTTCAGATTGAAAGCCACGAGTCTCTTTATTTTGCGTTGCCGTTTCGCTCATTTTTACTCCAAAACATCTATACTTTATGTTGAATAACCATAGGGGCGTAACACTTGATGCCACTCTTATGTTCATTAACATGAGGATGACAAATGTAAATTCAAGGTCAAAAATCATAAAAACACTGTTTTTTTGATCTGTTTTTATTATCCTTGAGTCTGATAAATATAAAAGAACATAAAAGAAGCCATGATTTGGTGAAGAATTAACTGAACTTCACCTGAGATTTGTCTATTTCGCACCCCAAATCATCCAAAAGTAGAAGAATTCAATGAGCAATATCGGCACAAAGTTTATTCTCGCACAGCGGTTTGTCTTCGATCCAAACAGCAACTCACTTGTTGACCAAATGAGCGACGGCGAAGTCGTACGCCTTGGCAGCAATGAAAGCCGCATTCTCCTGATGCTGTCGGAAAGACCCAATGAAGTTATCACTCGTAATGAATTACACGAGTATGTTTGGCGAGACCAAGGCTTTGAGGTTGATGACTCTAGCTTAACGCAAGCAGTATCGACACTAAGGAAGATGCTGAAAGATTCGACCAAATCCCCAGAATTCGTAAAGACAGTGCCTAAACGCGGTTATCAATTTATTGCAACCGTTGAGCGCTCTGCACCACTTTCATCAAATGATCAGCCAGTAGCTGCTGAAATTACCGAAAATGACGTAGAACCTATCTTGACGTTTGCGACGCCTACAGCGACTGAAGAAGCGATCACTGAAACGGTTGAATCAGAGCCAGTAGCAAAGGTTCAAGAAACCAATGTCGAAGCTGAACCAGCTCGATCTCCTGCTGCAACTCCGGTTAAAAGCACAAATAAGTGGTTAACGTTTTGGTTGCTGCTTATTGCTTTCATCATGCCGATTCTCGTTTTAACGTTTACTAACCCGGCAGAATCAGAGTTCAAAACATTAGCTGAAGTGGATGGCGTAAAGGTTCAATCACCAGTTAACCACCCAGATCTTAGCAGTTGGCTGCCAGCGATAGAGAAATGTGTATTGCGTTACAACACCAATCACACTGGCATGCTAAAGCCGACTGAAGTAATTGCAACTGGTGGACAAACCAACAACCTTGCCCTCAACTACATTCACCCGCAAGACTACTCGAGCGAGAATGTAACCCTAAGAATTTACGCAAACCAGTCGGATGTAAACGACATTTGTAACGGTGGTCAGTAACATGAAATTAAAAGTATCGATTATTTTACTGGTTCTATCTGCATTTTTGAGTGGTTGGTTATATTGGGGAAGCGATGCAAAAGTAGAGCGCCTACTTACTGCACATGAATGGCAATCTAAGATGGTCACTCTGATTAGCGATAACAAACAAGCTGACTCAATCGGCCCACTTCGCAAAGTTGAACTGTCATCGAATGCGAAATACCTACCAAATGGTACATATCTGAGAATGTCAGTGGTTAGACTGTATGGTACTCAAACTGAGCCTGCGAATGTCATCAATATTTCGGAAACGGGTCAGTGGGATATCAACGACAACTACCTCTTGGTTTCACCAACAGAGTTTAAAGATGTGACTTCTGCTCAGCGCCAAGATTTTTCGGAAGGGCAGCTCGAACTGATCACTCAGGTTATTAAGATGGATGCAGAACAAAGCCGACGTATCGACATCGTTAACCCGAAAGCACTGCTATTGACTAGCTTAAATCACGGTTCAACAGTGTTGTTTTCAAACTAACATTGGAAAGCTATTTACTGTGTATCAATAGCTGAATACCATGAAGCGGTAAACCAATAGAAAAGGGGCATGATGCCCCTTTTTGTTATCTAAAACTTACAAGTACGAAATTCTATGGATTGGATAAACTCACTTGCCCTCTTTTTTGGTTCATTGATTGCCAATACCCTCGCCTCCTTATCGGGTGGTGGTGCCGGGCTACTTCAATTCCCACTGCTTATCTTTCTTGGCCTCCCCTTTTCGGTCGCCTTAGCAACACATAAAGTCGCCAGTGTCGCTCTAGGTTTGGGCGCTGCTTATACGCATATTAAAAGCGGCACGCTCAGCTGGAGAATTTGTTGCTACCTGATCCTTGTTGGCAGCATCGGCGTTGTTATTGGAGCAAATATCGTCTTACTGATTCCAGATGATATTGCACAAAAGCTGCTTGGGGCGATGATCTTAGCGCTGGGCATATATTCCCTACTAAAGAAGCAATTGGGACAAGAGGAACAACTCAAGAATAGAGATACTAAAGGTTGGATTATTGGTGGCATTGGGCTTGCGCTGATTGGCATCATCAATGGCTCGCTCACTGCCGGATCAGGGCTGTTGGTGACCTTGTTTCTTGTTCGCTGGTTTGGTTTCACTTATAAGCAGGCAGTGGCACTCACCATGATATGTGTTGGTCTGTTCTGGAATGGCATCGGCGGTATCGCAATCGTACAAGCTGGTGCACCGATATACTGGTTGTGGCTACCCATACTTCTACTTAGCTCATTTATAGGCGGAAGCCTCGGTGCATTTCTTGCCAACCGTTCAAGCAATCAGCTCGTCAAAACCGCTTTTGAAATATTGACGTTTGCCGTCGGTATCAAACTACTGATATAGAATTTAAAAGGATTAGCTATGAATACGGAATCAAATCCAACCACGACAACAATATTGAAAGCGACGATAGCCATACACTATTGCCGTCAATGCAATTGGATGCTTCGCTCAAGTTGGTTGTGCCAAGAATTGCTACACACCTTCAGTGAAGAGATAGAACAAGTCAGTCTGCACCCTGATACGGGCGGACGATTCGAGATCTTTTGTAATGGGATACAGATTTGGGAAAGAAAAGCGGACGGCGGTTTTCCTGAGGCTAAAGTTCTGAAGCAAAGAGTACGGAACATCATTGCTCCAGACAAAGACCTCGGCCACGTAGATTCAAAGTAAAGCCACGCGACCGATTTTGTCATTTAAAGCTCACCGCTCACAATCAGGTCACCTTCAAGGCTAATCACTTTGAAGGTGTTGTCTTCATATAGACCATAGCTTGCTGCGTGCCCTTCTCGTGGAAATGTCACTGAGCTAGGGTTGAAAATAAAGATATCATCTTGGTATTCAGCAATTGGGATATGGGTGTGGCCGTGAGCAATAATATCGCCCGCTTTCAATGCTGGTCGCTTCGTTGTGTTGTACAGGTGACCATGAGTTAAGAAGATACGCTGACCTGACTCAAGCAGTACCCATGAGTAATCCATCATCATTGGGAAAGACAACAGCATCTGATCCACTTCGCTGTCGCAGTTACCACGAACGGCAATGATCTCTTGAGAAAACGCATTCAACTTCTCTGCAACCGCCGGCGGGTTGTATCCCTCTGGAATCGGGTTTCTTGGACCATGATTCAGAATGTCACCCAATAGAACCAAATATTGCGCACCAGAGGCTTGGTATAGCTCTAGTACTTTTTCTGTTGCTGGCAGCGAACCGTGTAGGTCTGAAGCAAAAAATAATTTCACACGTACTTCTCCATAAAATTTGTGAGCCTATTGTACGTATCTAACCGCTACACGTCATCTCTCGCCATACCGTTGATCACGATATTATTGTAACTAACCATACCGACTATTTTATGGTCACTGACCACAGGGGCACGACTGATACCAAAACGCTCAAATAAGCGTGCACAATACTTCACATTCATATCGGCAGACACGCTCAAAGCCGGTTTAGTCATGATTTCATAAACGTTAGTGCGCTTAGGCGATCGGTTCTTGGCTAACACTTTCTTAGCGATATCATTCATCAACACGATGCCGTATTCATCATCCTCATGGCGTTTATCGACGATGATGGCTTTTACTTTGTGCTTTTTTGCCATCTCAATCGCTTCTAACACCGTCGTTAGCCCATCAATAATCACATAAGTGTTAGCCATTACATCGCTTACTCGAATTGTCTCACCCGTATTCATAGCTCATCCTCCACAACCTTGGTTAGTGTTTCGACTTGGTGCGCGACCCCGACCGCATCCTCAACATCGATCTGAACAGCAATGCCTTGTCCTGACTCTTGGTCGAACTCTCCGACTTCACCAATGGTTTCTAAAATATGTCTCGCCAAATGCTCTTCGACGACAAACAGCAACACATCTTTTTGCACCTCCAAAGTTAAGCCAAAGAAGGTGGTTTTTTGGTTTAAGCCTTGCCCTCTGGCATTGTTAATCACCGTTGCTCCAGTTGCGCCCGCATCACGCGCGGCATCGAGCACACTGTCTGTCTTGCTCTCTTCTACAAACGCTAAGATAAGTTTAAAGCGCATCTTTGCTCTCCTTAGAGGTGTGTAAACGGTTTAACCATTGTGTTATTTGGGCATAGCCCATCACTGAAATAATCGGAAATAAGCTGGCGAAAGCAATCAACCCAAAGCCATCAATCACAGGGTTTCGCCCAGGTACAGTTGAAGCGAGGCCTAGCCCTAACGCCGTCACTAATGGAACGGTCACGGTGGATGTCGTCACTCCGCCAGAATCATAGGCCAATGGGATGATCAATTTGGGGGCGTAAAAGGTTTGGATAACCACGACAACATAGCCAAAAATGATGTAGTAATGGATCGGATCGCCCGCAACGATCCGATAGCTTCCGAGTGAGATGCCGATAGCCACTCCTAGTGCAACTGCGACTCTCAGCCCATTAACACTGATACTGCCGCCTGAGACTTGATTTGCCTTAATCGCCACCGCAATCAACGAAGGCTCGGCGATCGTGGTACTAAAACCAATGCAGAATGCAAAAAGGTAAACCCAGTAATAATCAAACCAAGCTAATGTCAGGCCAGAGCTAACCTTAAAATCAGTCAGAAAGCTAGGTTCGGTCAGTTGCATGGCCATCGTCTCCCCTAAGGGAAACAACGCGAGTTCCAATCCCATCAAGAAAAGAGATAAACCAAGGATGACGTAGAAAAAACCAATCAGCACCTTGGCTAAATTGTTCACAGGTTTACGTAGCACCGCTAACTGAAAACCAAAGATGATCACCGCAATCGGAATCACATCCATCACGGTGCCTAAAAAGGTGTCGATAAACTGCTGAGCACTGATCATGTCGCCACCATCCCGTAGACCATGACAAACATCATCGGCAACAGTGACGCAAAGGCGATCAACCCGAAACCGTCGATCATTGGATTACGGCCCTTGATTGCTGAAGCTAAGCCCACTCCTAATGCAGTGACCAACGGAACGGTGATGGTTGATGTTGTCACCCCACCAGAGTCATACGCTATCCCAATGATATTTTCAGGGGCGAAAGCGGTAAGTACTACCACGCCAATATAACCACCGATGATCATGTACTGAATTGGCCAACCTTTTAATATTCGCAATACCCCAAGTAAGATGGCAATACCAACCGACAATGCTACGGTAAAACGCAGACCATCTGCATATTCTTCCATTTCATCAAGATTATTGGGGATAACACCTCCCTCGGCGGCCACTTCCGCAGCTTCAGCCGCCACCGCAGTTAACGCAGGTTCTGCAATGGTTGTTCCAAAGCCCAAACAAAAAGCAAATGTCAGTAACCAGAACACACTCCCCTTGCGAGCAAAGGCTTGAGCCATAGACTCACCGATTGGAAATAGGCCCATTTCTAGGCCAAATATGAAGAAGGTCAACCCAAAGACCACCAGCACTAAGCCAGTTAGAATTGATAACAGATGAGGAAGCGGCTCTTGCAACACAGCGAGCTGAAAGAAGGCGATCACCGCGACAATCGGCAACAGATCTCGGAGGCTACCTAGCATGGCTCGAAACAAAGCAAGTACTGCTGCCATCACCACTCCTTATCGCTGAAATTGTGTCGGGTTATTAGTTACTAATAATCATGGCAAATCCTTATCATTCCTTATGTGATAAATATTACGCAGTTGGTAACATATCCGAGTAAAATCCATAAGTGTGATAACGGTACACATCTTGGCCAAATGAATTTTATTTCACTCATTCTTTAATTTTAAAAGGCGTAATTTGGGTATCACACGATTGAAACCAACTGATCGTTATAGTGATTTTTTCGTATTGATTGGCGATTAAAAACAAGCCATGTCTATAATTATGTTTAATAAGGAGATTGGTATGAAGATATTGTTAACTGGTGGTACTGGATTTATTGGCTCTGAATTGGTTAAAAGCTGGAACACTGACGATGTGACATTGCTGACGCGGAGCCCTGAAAAAGCAAAGCAAAATCTAAATCACCTGAACCAGAACAACCTTCATTACATTCAATCCCTTGACGAACTGAGCAATCTTAATGACTTCGATGTGGTGGTTAACCTTGCTGGCGAACCGATAGCCGACAAGCGTTGGAGCGAAGAACAAAAAGAGAGAATCTGCAGTAGCCGCTGGCACATCACAGAAAAGTTGGTCGAGTTAATTCATGCCAGCAGCAATCCGCCTGAGGTTTTCATTAGTGGTTCAGCCGTCGGTTATTATGGCGATCAACAACAACACCCGTTTGATGAATCATTACGAGTAGAGGATGACAGCTTCCCTCATAAGGTTTGTGCTCACTGGGAAGAAATAGCTAAGCGAGCTCAGTCAGATAACACGCGAGTGATACTACTCAGAACGGGGATTGTATTGGGAGAAAATGGCGGAGCATTAAAGAAGATGCTTATGCCTTACAAACTTGGCGTAGGTGGGCCTCTAGGTTCTGGCAAACAGTACATGCCATGGATTCACATGCTAGATATGGTGAGAGCCATTAACCACTTGTTGTCGATTCCTCACGCTCAAGGCGAGTTTAATATGTGTGCGCCGCACCCTGTGACTAACAAACTGTTCAGCAGTACGTTAGCCAAACAATTGGGCCGACCGCATTTCTTGTTCACACCAAAATGGGCAATGTCACTTCTGATGGGAGAATCATCGTGTTTGCTATTTGATAGCATCCGCTCCAAACCAAAGAAGCTCACCGAAATGGGATTCATTTTTAGTTACTCAAGAATCGAGCCTGCACTAAAAAACTTGTTACAACATCAAGACTAATTCTTTACCCTAGAGTCATAGAGACTCTAATAAAGGATTAAGCGTGAACAAGTCGATTCTTATCACTGGTTGCTCAACGGGTATTGGCTATACATGCGCTCATGCACTGAAACAGCGCGGTTTTCATGTCATTGCATCTTGTCGTGACCCACAAGATGTTCAACGCCTTCAAGATGAAGGTCTCACCTGCATTCAACTCGATCTTTCCAACCAAGAAAGTATTGAACATGGCGCCAAGCTTGCTATTGAACTCGCACCTAACGGGCTATATGGATTATTCAACAACGGCGCTTACGGCCAAGCAGGTGCGCTAGAAGACTTACCGACTCAAGGACTGAGAGAGCAATTCGAAACCAACTTCTTCGGTTGGCACCATCTCGTTTGCCAGATCCTTCCGCACATGCGTGAACGTGGCGAAGGACGAATCGTACAAAACAGTTCAGTGTTAGGCTTCGCCGCTATGAAATATCGCGGTGCTTACAACGCTTCAAAATTCGCAATCGAAGGTTGGACTGACACTCTGCGTTTAGAACTGCATGGCAGTGGCATACACATTTCATTACTTCAACCCGGTCCTATCGAAACCCAGTTTAGAACCAACGCCCTAAAGGCCTTCAATAAGTGGATACGCATCGAAGGCAGTGCCCACCAAGAAGCTTACCAACAGCAAAAAGACCGACTTGAAAAAGAGTCATCGAATAACGCTTTTGTTTTGCCTGCAGAAAGCTGCATTGAACCCGTTTTTCACGCGCTGACAGCCGATAAACCTAAGTTAAGGTACCGAGTGACGACACCAACTAAGGTGTTCGCAGTGTTAAAAAGGCTCCTACCAAGCCGCTTGCTAGACCCTATTTTGAGAAAAGCAGCATAAATTACTAACTTTGAATGCACAGTCGCAAACTTTAATGTAACGATGTAATTTATTCGTAACAATAAGATGTCATGATTTAGCCTATATCATCAATTATTCCCAATTGATGAAGCTACCTCTGGATATTTCATGACTTTAAACCGCCTTAATTGGGTAGGTGTGAGTTTGGCTATTACGTTGTTTATTCTGTTTTGAATATCTTAAGTAATACCTCACTGACCACCTCAATGAGAACGCTGTGTCTTCCGTGTTGAGATAACAACTCTATCAACATCGAAGCATGGCGTTTTTCTATTTTTGGCGCTTTTTATCTGAGATAACTGAGTTAGATCTTGAAGTTACCGACTTCTCACCCCATATTTGCATCGTATCCACAAAACAAACCTCAAGGAACGTAAATGCAATCTCCGCATATTGTTGAACTTAATGAGCAGAACTTTCGTCAAGTATTAGAAGGTTCGATGCAGACCCCTGTACTCATCCATTTTTGGGCACCAATGAGCCAAGAGAGCGCCCAAGTCATTCCTGAACTCCAAACATTAACTCAGCAATACAACGGTGCTTTCACATTAGCCCTACTGAATTGCGAGCAAGAACAAGCGATTGCTAGCCAATTTGGTGTTCAAGCACTGCCTACGATTGCACTGTTTGTTAACGGTCAACCTGTCGACGGACTGGGTGGTCCTCAAAGCTTAGACGCGATTGTAGAGATGCTAAGCAAACACCTTCCTAGTCAAGATGAACTCGCACTGCGCCAAGCTCTTGAGTTAATGCAAGCAGGCGATCACACTCAAGCTTTGGCGGCAATGCAACAGCTTCCTGCAGAGCTTACAAACAAAGGTGAAGTAAAACTGGCGATAGCAGAGTGTTTATTAGAAACACAACAGTTTGACCTTGCTGAAACTCAGCTAGCAACCATCCCACTTGAGTACCAAGACAACTACTACAAAGGCTTAGTTGCGAAGCTGGAACTTCATAAACAGGCAGCAGACAGCCCTGAGATTCAAGCACTAGAATCCGCTCTTCAGCAAAACCCAAGCGATGCTAAAACGGCCTCTGAATTAGCTCTGCAATACCACCAAGTGAACCGTAGCGAAGAAGCAATGGACCTACTGTGGTCTTTCCTAGCAAAAGATCTTAATACTCTCGATGGTGACATGAAAAAAGAATTCATGGATATCTTGAGTGCGCTTGGACAAGGCAATCCGGTTGCGAGTAAATACCGTCGACAGTTGTACTCTCTGCTTTACTAGCAATCGTCAACGCCAGTTAAGTTAAGCGTTGTCAAACACATCGAAAACTAACAATTCAATCAATTAGTTTATCGAATACAATAATGCCAAATGGGCCATAAAATCAATATTTTATGGCCCATTTTTCGTTTATAAATTTGCTCCGATTTTAAATATGAGCCAGTATCAATAATGAACTATCAAAAACTTAAACTTGCAAAGGATTTTGTATGGCTATTGATACATTGATTACTATTGGCGTCTTTACCGTCGTCGCACTGTTATTTATTTTCGCCGGAGTAAAAACCGTTCCGCAAGGCAATAACTGGACGGTAGAACGCTTCGGTCGCTACACGCATACCCTAAGACCGGGTTTAAACTTGATCATTCCGTTTATTGATAAAGTTGGACAACGCATCAGCATGATGGAGCGTGTTCTCGACATACCAGCTCAAGAGGTCATCTCTAAAGACAACGCGAACGTAGTTATTGATGCGGTGTGTTTTGTTCAGGTTATCGATGCCCCTAAAGCGGCCTATGAAGTGAACGACCTTGAGCACGCGATTCGTAACTTAACCCTCACCAATATCCGTACTGTATTGGGTTCTATGGAACTGGATGAAATGCTCAGCCAGCGTGACATGATCAATACCAAATTGCTTAACATCGTCGATGAAGCAACTAACCCTTGGGGGGTAAAAGTTACACGTATTGAGATTAAAGACGTACAACCACCAGCCGATCTTACCGCTGCGATGAATGCTCAGATGAAGGCAGAACGAAACAAACGTGCTGATATCTTAGAAGCAGAAGGCGTAAGGCAAGCAGAGATCCTAAAAGCAGAAGGTCACAAGCAGTCAGAGATCCTGAAAGCGGAAGGTGAAAAACAAGCCGCGATACTTCAAGCAGAAGCTCGTGAACGTGCTGCAGAAGCAGAAGCGAAAGCCACTGAAATGGTATCTACGGCGATCGCTCAAGGTGACATGCAAGCCGTAAACTACTTTATTGCACAAGGCTACACCGACGCACTGAAATCAATAGGTCAAGCCGAAAACGGCAAGATCATCATGCTACCACTTGAAGCAACAGGCCTAATGGGTTCTGTCGCTGGTATTGCAGAGATGTTTGCGCATAAGAATGACAAAGGTAGTAAGGACTAATTTATGGTCGAATTACTAGAACAAGTAAACCACTGGCACTGGCTGGCATTTGGTCTAGCACTGCTTGCACTTGAACTGGTTGGAACCGCTGGTTACTTTTTATGGATAGGCATATCTGCCATGCTGGTCGGTGCACTTTTGGGTGCTCTACCAATTGGTTGGCAGATGCAATGGCTATCCTTTGCTAGCTTCTCACTTATCACGACGTGGTTGTGGTGGAGAAGACAACTCTCGAATGACAAGCAATCTGATGCAGGGAGAGAGTTAAACCAAAGAGAAAAGCAACTGGTAGGTCAAACCGTTATTCTAAGTGAAGACGTAAAGAAAGGTAGCTGTCGAATTAAGTTCGGAGACTCTTCTTGGTCTGCGAAGGCGAGTCAAGATATTCCATCTGGCACCGAAATTAAGATTGTCGCTTTAGACGGAATAGTTCTAATAGTAGAACCTTTATAATCAAGTGCTATAAGGAGCCTGCATTTTCAATAAATGCAGGCTTTTTCTATTTTTGAACCTTAATAATATTCGAATTATCATTGCGATAGATTGAATTGAAAAAAAAATAAGTTCTTATTTCGAAAAGCTAAAAAGTTTGATTAAGCTAAAAAGGTATAAGAAAGCCAGATTTCTTACCCAAGATATATATGAATAATTAGCCTGACTCTCGCTTAATTATAATTATTAAAAATGTTAAGTCCGTCAGATTTTTGAAATTTTCTTTTCCTTGTCCATACTTTCAATTATCTCAATCAGAGATAAACCTAATGGAGTTTGTATGAGACATTTTTTAATAATTCTAACGGCTATTTTCAGCTTATCATTCGGAAGCGCTCTCGCGAGCAGTCAGTCTCCTGGTAACGGAAACATGGGGCCTATTGTAAAATGTTCAGATGGTAATGCCGTCACTCACGTACCATTACTGATCTGTAAACATTACGGCGGAAAAGTGCTGTGATAGGAGACTAAAGTCAGGCTAGTAATGTAATTGCGGCCTGACGATTATTTATAACTGACACAACCTAACTGCGGCCAGATAGATTGTTTAAGATAGGACATTCCGTGGAAGCATCACCAGGGCAGTCATGAACCCAAGATTGCAGTTGAGCTTTCATCTTGTTCAATTCAGCAAGCTTCAACTCTATTTCGTCTAACTTCTGCGTTGCCTTCTTTTTTACCTCGTAGCTTTCTCTATTGGGATTCATTGCCAACTCAACCAGTGATTTACACTCATCAAGGGTAAACCCAACCATTTTAGCTCTTAGTACAAACTCTAACTGTTCGATGTGAATCTCGCCGTATTGCCTATAGCCGTTTTCTGAACGATGTGGAGGACTCATCATGCCTTTACTTTCGTAAAAACGAATTGATTTCGCTGTTGTACCAACACGCTTCGCTACTTCACCAATATTCACAATCTTACCTGTAAGCCTAAAATGAAAAACCGCAGTACTGTTGTTATACAATACTGCGGTTGAAAAACATAGTTAGGGCGTAACGTTAAAGGCTTACTCTTGCTCTAACAACCAAATCATAGTTTGAGATTTTTCTTCACTGTCTAGCTTGTTGAACCAGTATGAAACCATTTCGATCTCTTTTGAGCCTTCTAGTGACGCTGGGTTAGCGTTCTTACGGTTCTTGAATGCCCAATCTGTTACTGCAGCTTGCTCTTCTTTTGTTGCTTCACCGTACCAATAGTTAACCATCTCTTGAGCTTGAGACGCCTTTGGTTCTTCAGCAACGACAGCCGCAACAGGTACCGCTACTGGAGCAACAGCAATAGCTGTATGATTATTTGCGCCATTATATATTGTGTCGATATACGCTTTCGGCACAATGAAAGTTGTACTCATTACTGAGTTTTGTCCATCAAGTGTAAATTCTAAGTTCTTTTCTCTTGCTTGCTGGATGTCAGCTTCGCTCAATGGAAATTTAATATATTGAGTCTTTGTGCAGTGTTCACTACAGCTCTCTCTTGGAAGTTGTCTCTCTTCAAGGTCTATCGTCTTACCAAAAAAGCTAACGGTTTCGTATTCTTTATAGCTCTGGAAATAGCTTACATCCATGGTAATGGAAGATTCTGGAGCCGAATTCTGCGTTACTTCTTTGTTGTATGTAAAGTAGAGTGAAGATTTCAGGATGTCTGCCCCGACATTCGCTTTACTTTCCGCTACGTAAGATTGGCCAGTCACTTGAATGTAGCCACCTTTTGGCTGTACATCTGCAACTGAGTCTACAAAATTACTTTGTGAATCGAGTGAACTACAAGCTCCCAAAAATAATGATAATACAACCACACTAACTTTATTCATTATGACTAATTCCTTATATTCACTATGGAAAAACGCTGGCAAACAAAATTTACCAGCGTTTTGATTTTTATCTAACTGTTTAAGCTGAAGATTCTAGCTTAGAAACCGTATTCAAGACCAACGCGAGTTACGATATCTGTATCAGCGTCACCAACAGTACGACCCGCTACACGTAGGTAAGGTACGAAACCGTTATGAACAGCCATTAGCTGACCAGAGATAGTGTTGCTGTCTGAGTTAGCGTCTTTCTTACCGTTTGTTTCAGACTCAAGGTTAGCTGCGTAACCTAATTTGAAACCGATTGGACCGTTCCAGTATTGACCAATGATTGAGTAAGAATCTTGAGTTACTTTGCGGATGCTGTTATCTAGCTCTTCGCCTTTATAAGCTGCTGCGAAGCCAAAACCTGCAGGTAGGCTAGCTTCAAAACCAACGATGTATGCAAATGTATCGTCTTTAATTTCCGCAGCAGCAGCTACAGGGTCTGCAATCCCCGTCTCTGGGTTAAACTCAAAGCCAGCATCAACGGCAGGAGTCACACGTGTACCAGATTCAACCGCACCCATCAAAGTTACTTTTTCAAAGCTGTATTTAGCACTTGCGCCAGCAAAGCTTGCATCACGTGTAGCGTTACCACCACCATTGTTATCGTCATCACGACCAACAGAAGCAGCAAAAGAGAATCCACCAAATTTAGCTGAATCGTAACGAACTTGGTTAGATTGACGATCGTAGTGACCGTTGATGCCGCCCCAATCGAATACAGAACCTAGACCAGGGTTAGAGAATGGCCAGTCGACGATTTCGTATAGTGGTGTCAGAACACGACCGACACGTAGGTTACCCCAAGAGCCAGAAGCACCGATGAAAGTATCACGGAAACCTAGCACACCACCTGAAACACCACCGTGAGACCAGTCTGTGCTATCTACGTAACCAGATTCGATCTGCATTGTGATTAATACGTCATCAAACATATCTTTATGAGCACGGAAACCGATACGAGATTCGTTCTCTACGACAAAGCCCTTGCTGTTGTTGTTGTTATCAGTCGTGTTGTAGTTAACCATTGAGATAGCTGCAACACCGTATACGTCAACGTTGAAGTCAGAGTTGATACCAACTTCTTTCGCCATTACGCCTGTCGATAAAAGTGCAACGGATGCACCTAGTAGAGTACGTTTGAAAATTTTGTTTTCCATGGAATAAAACTCCTAAAAATGGATATAGCTGTTTGAATATTTCCCGCCTAAAGTTGGCCGCCGTAGAGAGAAATACCTTTTCTTGTTTGAGAACCCTTAACACTGAATTCTCTATTTCCTTTCTGGGTATACACATCGTGCATCCATGGCATTAAGACTAACTTCGCCCTCAAAAAGATCAATGAGAACTTAATTTTCATCTAAAAAAATATGAGTTGGTGCAAATTTAGTAGGTACTTAGTGATCCAGATCGATAAAATGAAAAGCTCACAACCAAAAACAGCAATTTCAAATAAAAACAATAAGTTAAATGAAAGTGCCTTTTATAAAAATAGATATGACTCGCATTTTAAGTACAACTAGAACAGCATTTCATTAATGTTGAGCACCATCACTGTCCTAATTTGAGACTTCGTATAGGAACAAAATTCTCAACAAACAAAAAGCTTGCTAATTTATAGCAAAAACTAAAAAGGCACTCCCTTGAAAGGAGTGCCTTTGAGCTTTTTTTATCTGAATTTACTTACGATATAAGGGCAATTAGATCTTCTTCGGTTCTTATTTCGATTCCTAAATCTTGTGCTTTAGTTAGTTTAGAACCCGCAGCTTCACCAGCAAATAAGATATCAGTTTTCTTCGATACGCTACCCGTCACTTTCGCACCTAATGCTTGTAACGCAGCTTTCGCTTCACTTCGACCTAATTGCGACAATGAACCTGTTAAAACAACGACTTTGCCTTCTAATGGTAGCTCTTGATCATCGGCAGCTTCTTCGATGATTGGCCAATTCACACCTAGCTCTATCAACTGATCGACGACCGCTCTGTTTTTCTCTTGTGAGAAGAAGCTGGTGATATGGCTAGCAACAATGTCGCCAATATCTGACACTTCGACTAACTGTTTATGAGTCGCTGCTTGAACCAGTTCCAGCGTCTTAAAGTGTTGCGCTAGGTTCATCGCTGTCGCTTCACCGACTTCACGAATACCGAGTGAATAGAGGAAACGCGCTAATGTCGTGTCTTTAGCTTTATTCAGCGCACTCACGACGTTTTGTGCCGATTTAGGCCCCATTCGGTCAAGGACAGTAATCACGCCAGCGCTGAGCTTAAACAAGTCAGCTGGTGTTTCGACCATTTCGCGATCAACAAGCTGCTCAATTACTTTCACGCCTAGCCCATCAACGTCTAGCGCCTTTCTAGAAACAAAATGTTTAAGTGCTTCTTTACGCTGTGCCTGACACACTAAACCGCCAGTACAACGCGCTACCGCTTCACCTTCAACACGCTCAACGGCAGAACTACATACAGGGCAAGCATCAGGGAAAACAATATCTTTCGCTGTCTCAGGACGACGATCTTGTACAACCGCGACGATCTGTGGAATTACATCACCAGCTCGACGAATAATAACGCTATCACCTACCTTCACACCTAGACGAGCAATCTCATCAGCGTTGTGTAGCGTGGCATTACTCACCGTCACACCACCAACAAAGATAGGTTCCAGTTTAGCAACAGGCGTAATAGCGCCCGTACGGCCTACCTGGAACTCAACATCGTTAAGCAGAGTGATCTCTTCTTGCGCTGGGAATTTGTAAGCAATCGCCCAGCGAGGAGCTCTAGCAACAAAGCCAAGCACTTCTTGTGCGGCAATATCATCGACTTTGATAACCACACCATCGATCTCATAAGCCAGAGCATCGCGACGAGTCATGATATCTTGATAATAAGCCTTTACGTCCTCAAGTGAGCTAAGCTGCTTAGTCTCAGGGCACATAGGTAAACCCCAACCTTTCAGCTGTAAGAAACGTTGATAGTGGCTATTAGAAAGCTCAGCGCCCTCTACAACACCAACACTGTAGGCATAGAAAGCCAGCGGACGTTTCGCTGTAATACGAGAATCAAGTTGACGCAAACTACCTGCTGCGGCATTACGTGGGTTAACAAAGACTTTTTCGCCTTTCTTCAACGCCATCTCATTTAATTTGTCGAAGCCTGCTTTTGGCATGAATACTTCACCACGAACTTCGATACGCTCAGGCCAGCCTTCGCCTTGTAACTTAAGCGGAATCGAACTGATCGTACGTACGTTTTCTGTAATGTTTTCGCCAGTCGCACCATCACCACGAGTCGCAGCTTGAACTAAAGTGCCATTCACATAGAGCAAGCTCACAGCAAGGCCATCAAGCTTGGGCTCACAACAGAAAGTTTTGAGGTTCGCGGTTGGTGCTCTATCCGACATACGCTTATTAAACGCATCCAAGTCTTCGTCAGAGAATGCATTGTCTAGAGAAAGCATTGGGATTTCGTGAGTCACTTGCGTGAAGCCATCTAAAGGCTGACCGCCAACACGTTGGCTTGGTGAATCCACCGTTACAAGCTCTGGGTTCTCTTCTTCGATCTTTAGCAATTGCTGCATTAATCGATCGTACTCGACATCAGGGATCTCAGGGCTATCTTCTACGTAATAACGAACGGCGTGATAATGCAGAGTTTCTCTTAACTGCTCTAAGGTAACTTGAATCGATTCTTTCATATCATTCTCTATCGTGATTGAAATATCAAAAAGGGCTCCCTTAGGAGCCCTTTTCTATAAATATAGATTATTTACAAGGCTAAACAATACGGCTAGGCGTTCGATGCCGTCATAAAGTCTCTGATTTGCTTGCGGTAGTCAGACAAACGGTTTGGTGTCATTAAGTTACGTGACTCATCCAAAACATTTCCGCCCATATCATCAGCAATTTTCTGCGCCGCACTCAACATTACATTGAAGTTTTGATCAGCTTGACCGTAACAAGGCAACGTCATAAAGAACGAAATACCTTTCGTCGTGAAGTCAGCAGGATCGTCATGTTCTAGCGTGCCTGGCTGCATCATGTTCGCTACGCTGAAAATAACTTTTGGTTCGTCACTCGATTGTGCAAAGCAGTGGTAGATAGACATCTCACCATAAGTTAACCCGTTGTTTTCCATGCTGCGGAACAGCTCAGTACCCACGAATGGGATCTCTCCAGCACAGTGAACATTAAGAACGATAACTTCTAATCCAAGTTCTTCATCTGGCTTCGTTTCTTCAACAGGTGCACTTTGTGGAGTAACGACTGCTTTCGCAACAACAGGCTCACTTTGAGTGAACGTTTCGTTTGGAACAAGAGGCTCATCAACCGTCTCAGAAGTTTCTTCAAACGAACCGTACTGCTCTTTAAAGCCTGCATGGTTTTCTTTTTGTTCGTCGGTCAACTCAAAGCTTGGAACTTCAGGCTCAATAACCTTCTCTTCCTCAAGCTCTTCCGGTTCACTCTCAACCTTGATTGGGTCTTCAACACTGAAAGAAGGAAGATCATTCAATTCGATGTCATCTTCGTGAGCTTCTTTCACTTGTGGCGCTGTAAGTGGATCTGAATCGATCAGAGGATCAGTCGCAGATGGCGAAACAGCAAAATCCGGTTCTTTACGTTCTTTTCGGATTATCTCAAAATCATCTTCTGGGGCGAATGAACGATTTGGGATAGTTTCTGCTTCATCTAAGCTATCGTTATCAAGCTTACCAAGCGGCTTATCACCAAACTTTGCTTTCCCTTCTTTTTTACTCGTCCACAGACCGTGGAACAATAATGCGGCGATAGCTAGTGCGCCAACAATAATGAGTACAAATCGCAATTCCTGCATTTTTCGCTCTCAGCTTTCTTAGTCAACTAGCGATAAAGACGCTGTCACTAAGTTGGGTTAATTTGGCCAATCTCACTACTCTATCAAAAGTAGCCACTGTTTTAGAACAACTTAATACAATTAGTTCCTTACATGGTGTGATTTTCGCCACGCTTTTTTTCTTAATTTCGGTCGAGTACACTAGACATGTTTGCTATTTAATCAAATTCACATGTGACCTAATTTAAATATGACTATTGAATCTGTTCCACGCTCAGGCTTTGGCTATTTTATTTTCGGAATAAAAATCGCTTTATCACCGAGCATTCGTAAGTTTGTACTACTTCCTCTGATCGCTAACGTGTTGCTTGTTGGTGGTGCCTTGTTTTATATCTTTTCCAATCTAAACACTTGGATTGAAGGTTGGATTGGTGCATTGCCAAGTTTCTTGTCTTGGTTGTCATACCTTTTATGGCCGTTACTTGTCTTAACCGTCTTGGCCACGTTCTCGTATTTCTTTAGTACGCTCGCTAACTTCATTGCCGCACCGTTCAACGGTTTACTCGCAGAAAAAGTGGAAGAGTTGCTGAGCGGTAAAAAAGTCAATGACGATGGTTTGCTTGATGTTCTCAAAGATACCCCACGCATATTAGCGAGAGAATGGCGCAAGCTTGTCTACGTTCTGCCAAAAGCGATCGGTTTATTCCTACTTTTGTTAATTCCAGCACTAGGACAAACCGTTGCACCGTTTTTATGGTTCATCTTCACAGCATGGATGTTAGCGATTCAATACGCTGACTACCCGTTCGATAACCATAAAATCAAGTTCGATGACATGAGAAACAATTTGAAACAAAAACAAGGTAAGAGCTACAGCTTCGGTGCGCTTGTTTCTGTTTTCACTACTATTCCAATTTTAAACCTGATTGTGATGCCCGTTGCCGTTTGTGGCGCAACGGCAATGTGGGTCGCTGAGTTTAAAGACCAAGCTCTACGCTCACGTCTATAAGTTCTCGTCTCTAACCCGGCCTACACTTCCTAGTTTCGCCTATCTTTTTGAAGTTCTGATTTCAATAAAGATAGGCGTCAATTCTGCTACATATCTATATGATATAACTTTTTAATCCTTTTACCTTTTTTTCAACTTGTTTAATCTAAATTCAAGCTGAACAAACATCGAAAGACACTAGACGGTAAAGTGATTGATATACTACGTTTAGTTCTGTCATTAAATGAAGGAATATCGCATGAGCAAGATCTACGAAGACAACACCCTAACGATTGGTAACACACCTCTAGTCCGCCTTAACAAAGTAAGCAAAGGTAACGTCCTAGCTAAGATCGAAGCTCGTAACCCAAGCTTCAGTGTAAAGTGCCGTATCGGTTCAAACATGATCTGGGAAGCGGAAAAAGCAGGTACTCTGAAGCCAGGTATCGAGCTTGTTGAACCTACTAGTGGTAACACTGGTGTTGCTCTTGCATTCGTAGCTGCGGCGCGCGGTTACAAGCTAACGCTAACTATGCCGGAGTCAATGAGCCTAGAACGTCGTAAGCTGCTTAAAGCACTCGGCGCAAACCTAGTGCTAACTGAAGCACCAAAAGGCATGAACGGCGCGATTGCTAAAGCAGAAGAGATTGTTGCTTCAGACCCAGACAAGTATCTACTACTTCAACAGTTCAACAACCCAGCTAACCCACAGATTCACGAGCAGACAACTGGTCCTGAGATTTGGGAAGCAACAGACGGCGAAATCGACGTGTTTGTAGCGGGTGTTGGTACGGGCGGTACTATCACTGGTACAAGTCGTTACATTAAAGGTGAAAAAGGCAAAGCGATTACTTCAGTAGCGGTTGAGCCGGCTGAGTCTCCAGTTATTGCACAAGCGCTTGCAGGTGAAGAAATCAAGCCAGCTCCGCACAAAATTCAAGGTATCGGCGCAGGTTTCATCCCTGGAAACCTAGATTTAGAGATTATTGACCGCGTAGAATCGGTAACTTCTGAAGAAGCGATTGAGATGGCTCAACGCCTAATGAAAGAAGAAGGTATCCTTGCTGGCATCTCATCTGGTGCAGCTGTGGTAGCCGCTAACAGAATCGCAGAACTCCCTGAATTTGCAGGGAAAACTATCGTAACGGTACTACCAAGCTCTGGTGAACGTTACCTAAGTACAGCCCTATTTGCTGGCATCTTTACGGAAAAAGAGAACCAACAATAATATGTGGTCAAATCAATTTTTCGTCCAAAAAAGCCCCGTTTAGGGGCTTTTTTGTTGATCCCTGCCCCACCTTTGGTAATATCGGGTCTGTTTTATTTTTCGCTTCAAAATAAAAGAAGCAATAAACAAATTCTGAAAGTCATGAGTACTCAACAAAAGACGACCATGGCTGGATAAAAATTTATAACCAGTCTAAGTTCTAACACGAACATGGCGTACTAGCCTCTAGCGCATTTGGGCTAAAGCAGTTAAGCTAATCTGGTTACAAACTTACAAAAAATAAATTAATTGGGGTATATAAAATGTACGAGAAGCAAGTAGAAATCACAGCAGAAAACGGTCTTCACACTCGTCCAGCTGCACAGTTCGTTAAAGAAGCAAAATCTTTCGACGCTGACATCACAGTGACTTCTAACGGCAAAAGCGCTAGCGCGAAAAGCCTGTTCAAACTACAAACTTTAGGCCTAGTAAAAGGTACTAACGTTACTATTTCAGCTGAAGGTCCTCAAGCTCAGCAAGCAGTAGACCACCTAGTTGCTCTTATGGATCAACTACACTAATACGGTCTCCTTCTTTCAAAGCCATTTTGCACAGCAAAGTGGCTTTGTTCGAAATAGATAGGAATAAGCGCGACATTAGTCGACGACTTAAAGTCACACACTCTCCCGTTTACAGTTGAACAACTAAGGTAAGGCTATGATTTCAGGCATCCTAGCATCTCCTGGTATTGCTTTCGGTAAAGCACTACTACTTCAAGAAGATGAAATTGTCCTAAACACTCAATCTATCTCTGACGACCAAGTTGAAGCAGAAGTACAGCGTTTCTTTGACGCTCGTAACAAATCTTCTCAACAACTTGAAGTTGTTAAGCAAAAAGCACTTGAAACTTTTGGCGAAGAAAAAGAAGCAATCTTTGAAGGCCACATCATGCTGCTTGAAGATGAAGAGCTAGAAGAAGAGATTTTAGCACTCATCAAGAAAGACAAGATGCACGCAGACAACGCGATCCACACTGTGATCGAAGAGCAAGCTGTTGCACTAGAGTCTCTTGATGATGAGTACCTAAAAGAACGTGCAACTGATATCCGTGATATCGGTACTCGTTTCGTTAAAAATGCACTAGGCATTAACATTGTTTCTCTAGCAGACATCAATGAAGAAGTTATCCTAGTTGCTTACGACCTAACGCCATCTGAAACTGCACAAATCAACCTAGACTACGTTCTTGGTTTCGCTTGTGACATCGGCGGTCGTACATCTCATACTTCAATCATGGCACGTTCTCTTGAGCTTCCTGCTATCGTTGGTACTAACGATATCACTAAGCAAGTTAAGAACGGCGACATGCTTGTGCTAGACGCGATGAACAACAAGATCATCATCAACCCTTCTGAAGCTGAATTAGCAGAAGC
The DNA here is from genome assembly GCA_041879425.1 of Vibrio pomeroyi. Taxonomy (NCBI): domain Bacteria; kingdom Pseudomonadati; phylum Pseudomonadota; class Gammaproteobacteria; order Vibrionales; family Vibrionaceae; genus Vibrio; species Vibrio pomeroyi. The sequence continues at coordinate 2,747,441 of CP090854.1, forward strand.
TAAGAAAATCAAAGCAGATTTCGAAGCAGAAGCGGCTGAACTAGCAAAACTAAAAGATTTGCATGCTGAAACTCTAGACGGTCACCGTGTAGAAGTTTGCGGCAATATCGGTACAGTAAAAGACTGTGACGGTATCCTGCGTAACGGCGGTGAAGGCGTTGGTCTGTACCGTACTGAATTCCTATTTATGGACCGTGACGCGCTTCCTACTGAAGAAGAGCAATATGTTGCTTACAAAGAAGTAGCAGAAGCAATGGAAGGCGAGTCAGTAATTATCCGTACTATGGATATCGGTGGCGACAAAGACCTACCATACATGGACCTTCCACAAGAGATGAACCCGTTCCTAGGCTGGCGTGCAGTACGTATCAGCTTGGATCGTCGTGAAATCCTACGTGACCAACTACGTGGCATCCTACGTGCATCTGCACACGGTAAACTACGTATCATGTTCCCAATGATCATTTCTGTTGAAGAGATCCGTGAACTGAAAAAAGCAATCGAAGAGTACAAAGTTGAACTTCGCGCTGAAGGCCTAGCTTTCGATGAAGAAATCGAAATCGGCGTAATGGTTGAGACTCCAGCTGCAGCTGCAATCGCACACCACCTAGCGAAAGAAGTATCTTTCTTCTCTATCGGTACTAACGACCTAACGCAATACACTCTTGCGGTAGACCGTGGTAACGAAATGATTTCTCACCTATACAACCCACTATCTCCTGCTGTTCTTACAGTAATCAAGCAAGTGATCGACGCATCACACGCTGAAGGTAAGTGGACTGGTATGTGTGGTGAGCTTGCTGGTGATGAGCGTGCAACGCTACTTCTTCTTGGTATGGGTCTAGATGAGTTCTCTATGAGCGGTATCTCTATCCCTAAAGTTAAGAAAGTAATCCGTAACTCTAACTTCGCTGAAGTTAAAGCTATGGCTGACGAAGCACTATCTCTACCAACAGCTGCTGAAATTGAAGCTTGCGTAGAAAAGTTCATCGCTGAGAAAACTCAGTAATCGCCGATCGCTTAATAACGTTAGACGGCTAAAAATAGTCGTCTAATTTGTTAGATTGGTATAGTATATTCTACAGAATAAAACTAAACGTTAGGAGCATGACACAATGGGTCTGTTTGACAAACTGAAAAAGCTTGTATCTGATGACAGCGCTGATGCTGGTGCAATCGAAATCATCGCACCTCTTTCTGGTGAAATCGTAAACATCGAAGATGTGCCAGATGTAGTTTTCGCTGAAAAAATCGTTGGTGACGGCATCGCGATCAAACCAGCTGGCGACAAAATGGTAGCTCCAGTTAACGGTACTATCGGTAAGATCTTCGAAACTAACCACGCATTCTCTATCGAGTCTGACGACGGTGTTGAGCTTTTCGTTCACTTCGGTATCGATACTGTTGAACTTAAAGGCGAAGGCTTCACTCGTGTAGCTGAAGAAGGTCAATCTGTTAAAGCTGGTGACACTATCATCACTTTCGACCTAGCGCTTCTAGAAGAGAAAGCAAAATCTACGCTTACTCCAGTTGTTATCTCTAACATGGACGAAATCAAAGAGCTGAACAAGCTTTCTGGTTCTGTAACTGTTGGCGAAACTCCAGTTCTTAAAGTAACTAAGTAATCTCAATTACTTATCTGCTTTAATTAAAACGCTACCTAAGGGTGGCGTTTTTTGTGCCTGCTGTATTTGTTCAAGACCTCAGATAGTATTACTGACTATCACACCGAAATACCTCTCCAAGCTCTCTCAACGAATCACAACTACAATGTCCGTTTACACCCTACTATTCGATTAGGTTTTAACTAAACGTTGTTAAGCGCTATTCAATGCATTTCGTCCATACATCGAATTACACTTGTGATTTTTAACAAACAACAGATCTCTGATACCTCGTTCTACTCGATTCTGAGATGACGACTAAAGGCTTAGATTGAAGTAAGCAAAAGCTCAATACCACACTATCCCCGTCATTCCCTACAGTGAGGAACGAACGTGATAGGGAATCTCGCTTTTGGCCTTTACCACCGCCCTAAATTCTCCACTTCGCCAAATTACAGGCAATAAAAAACCCAGCCGAAGCTGGGTCTGTTTAGCGCTCATCTCTCACCACGAGCTAATTTGTGGAAGCCTTGCGTCAACACTATTGGTCAACGTGGCTTTTCAATCGATTAACCTAGTAGGCTAAGTGCCGAGTTCGGAGCTTGCTTCGCTTGAGCAAGAATCGAGCTTGAAGCTTGAGAAAGGATCTGAGACTTAGTCATCTGAGTCGTTTCTTTCGCGAAGTCGGTATCTTTAATACGGCTCTTAGATGCGTTAACGTTCTCGTTAATGTTGTCTAAGTTGCTGATTGCGTGGTCGAAACGGTTTTGGAAAGCACCTAGCTCAGCACGGTGGCTGTCTACATACTTAAGTGCCGCATCGATGACTGCTACAGACTCTTGTGCGCCGCCAACAGATGTTACGTCGATAGTATCAACCGTTACATCTTTAGCTGCTTGAATACCTAACTCACCAGCAAGGCCGCCAGAGAAAGACACATCGCCGCTCACTTTGTTGTTGCCTGTGAACATTTGTAGCTTGCCGTCTTCAGTAACTGACGCTTTAACAGAATCTTGTTGACCGTTGATGTAAGTCGCTAGCTCTTCGATGTCGTCACCCGCTTTTGCGCTGATGTCGATTTCTTGTGCTTGACCAAAGTTATCAGTGAACGACAATTTCAGGTCGTTAGAACCCGCTTGAACGTTCCAGTCTTTGTCTTTCGCGTTCTCAGTTTGGTAGCTCTTACCACCCATCTGAGCGTTATCAGAGCGCATATCTTTCAGTTGAAGCATTACCGCTTCACCGTTGTCTGCACCGATTTGGAATGACTTAGTACCGTGAGTACCGTTAAGCAGCTTGTTACCACCGAAAGACGTCGTCTCCGCGATACGGTTTAGCTCGTCGTTCAGTGCTGTTACTTCTTCTTGAATCGCTACACGCTCAGATTTTGAGTTTGAGCCGTTTGAAGATTGCAGAGACAAATCACGCATACGTTGCAGGATGTTCGTTGTCTCGTTCATTGCACCTTCAGCAGTTTGTGCAATAGAGATACCATCGTTCGCGTTACGTACAGCAACATCAAGACCACGACTCTGAACGTTCAAACGGTTCGAGATTTGTAGGCCTGCAGCGTCATCTTTTGCGCTGTTGATTTTAGAACCTGAAGCTAGACGCTCCATTGATGTTTGTTGTGCGCTGTTTGCGTTGTTTAGGTAACGTTGCGCTGTCATCGCTGATACGTTTGTATTTACATTCACTGCCATGGTGACTTCTCCAATTGATTTTCCGGTATAGCGGTTTCCGACGTCTCGGAAAACCAAGTAGTTATCTCTAAGTTACTTTTAATAACGGCGTGATTGGCGAAACCTTTAGGAAAAAAACAACAAAATTAAAGAAATAGCGATTAAGGAGAAAAAAGCGTGACTGGCAGTAAAAATATCAAAAAAAGATGAGAAAAACGCTAAAGTTGCCGAGAAGTCGGCCGAGCGATAATTTGTATTCTAATTAACCAAATGGACTGATTAAGCTGAAATGTCTTTATAAGATTAGAGGTGATTTACTAGCCTAATAAGGTTAAGGCAAGGTTCGGCGCCTGCTTTGCTTGAGCCAGTATGGTGGTGCTCACCTGCTGCAAAATTTGTTGCTTAAGCATTTGAGTAGTTTCTTTGGCGTAATCGGTATCTTTGATTCTGCTATTTGATGTCGCCAAGTTCTCATGAACATTTTCGAGATTATTAATCGCATGATCAAAGCGGTTTTGCATTGCGCCTAATTCAGAACGATGACTGTCCACATACTTCATGGCTGTGTCTAAAATAGAAACAGCACGCTGCGCGCCACCCACATCGGTCACATTGATGTCATCGACAGATTCGTAATAACCCGCTGACATCGAAAGCTCACTGGCTAACGAACCTGAAAAAGAAATCGTGCCTGCGGTATCTTCACCAGACATGTAGATCTGAAGTTGCCCATCATCATTAACCGAAGCCGAAACCAGATCCGTTTGACCATTAATGTAGGTCGCCAACTCTTCAATGTCGTCACCCGCTTTCGCATTAATGGTGATCTCTTGAGGCTGACCAAAACGATCGGTAAACGACATCGTCATATCATTCTGGTTGGGTTTTACTTCCCACGAGTCATTGGCCATGCCGTTCGCGACATAACTAAAACCGCCCATGTTGATGTCATCGGTACGCATGTTTTTGAGGCCGATTTGAACCGCTTCACCAGAACTGCCACCTATCTGAAATGAGGTACTACCAAAACTACCGTTAAGCAGCTTTTTACCACCAAATGAAGTGGTCTCTGCGATACGATTCAGCTCATCGTTTAAGGCAGTAATTTCTTCTTGAATCGCCGCTCTTTCGGACTGACTATTTGAACCGTTGCTCGCTTGTAGAGACAAGTCACGCATGCGTTGCATGATATTGGTAGTTTCGTTCATCGCGCCTTCTGCGGTCTGCATAATAGAGATGCCATCATTCGCATTTCGAACTGCGACATCAATACCACTCATCTGCGCTTCAAGTCGATTCGAGATTTGTAGGCCTGCAGCGTCGTCTTTAGCGCTGTTAATACGACTCCCTGAAGCTAAGCGCTCCAAAGATTGGTTCAGCATGTTGTTAGCATTAGAGAGGTTTCTCTGAGCCACCAGCGCTGAGACATTTGTATTAACAGTTATAGCCATAGACCTTCACTTACAAAAAGATGAATAGAACTCACGATTGCTCTTATATCGACCAATTCATATAAAGCTTTAATAAAAAAGGAGCCCTGAGGCTCCCTTTATTTATTCTTTTTGAGACGACTTACTTAATCGTTAATGCACTCAACATCTCAGTTGAAGGAGCAAAATAGTAAGCGCCAGTAACGGCTTTAGTAAAGCGAAGCAGTTGGTCTGTTTTGCCATCGGTTACGCCGTACATGCTCTCTAACATCGCATCAAAGTTATGACGAACGTTACAGTAAGCAATGAACAGTAAGCCGTGATCGCCCGTTGCTGTGCCGTAAGGCAGGCTGTGACGAACGATTTTAAGGCCCTTGCCTTCTTCTTTGATATCCACACGGCCAACGTGAGACGCCGCTGGAACATCATCTAGCTCGATAGAATCTGGCTTAGTACGGCCAACCACTTTCTCTTGCGCCGATACGTTTAATCGGTTCCAAGCAGGTAGGTTATGCACAAAGCGTTGAACCATCACGTAGCTACCACCTGCGAATTCACCTTCAGGAACAATCGCCACTTCAGCGCGCTGTGCATCTTTCGGGTTTTCAGTGCCATCAACGAAATCAGTCATGTCACGTGAGTCTAGGAAGCGGTAACCGTAAGTTTCATCCACAACTTCCACGTCTGCTGCTACTTCAGATAGCAATTTACGTAGGATGAAGAAATGCAGATCATGTCGGTTTGAGTGACAGTGAATCAAAACATCAGACAGTGTGCTCGGTGCTGTAACATCACCTTCACCAAGCGCAGGGAAATCAATTAGATCAGAGGGAGCTGCTTGCTCGAACTTATCCCAAAAAGCTTTTGAGAACGCAACCGACGCCGTTAGGTTTGCATCAGGTTGAGTTTGGTTTAGCTCGTCGATTAGAGTCGGAAGCTTTTGAATTTCTGCTAGTACATTAGCAGTGTTAGCGTTCACTTTAAGTTGAACGTAAAGAGCGAAAGGCCCAGCTTCAGGCAAAATAGCACTTTGAACGTTAGGCTGCTCATTTGAAACATTAAGCATAGATTATTCCTTCCAGTTTTAGCTTCTAAGTATAATTGTGAATGGGACAAATGTTTTGATGAGAATCAGTCTTCGAGCTCAACCACTTTAAAGCAATCCCTTGCAGCATGGCTATTAGTTAGATAAAGCGCTAACCACAGCAGCAACAATAGGGTGATGCCATTTGACCAACGAAACCATCCGTTATCCAAATAGATTAAATAAATCGTATGGGAGCTCTGTGCCAAGATAGCCATAATGGTCACCCCGCGTCCCCATGAAACGACTTTGTTAAGGCGTTTTCTATCTGGAGATCTTAGCCCAAATAACCACATCAGTAGCAAACTAGGAACACTCAATGCAATTCCAACATAAAACATCTGATGGTCTGGGTAGATTATCTCAAGGATATCGGTTCCCGATTCTCGGCTTGCGCCTGCAACAATGAAAACGACCAAGGCTTTCGCAAGAAACAGCCAACCTAACCAGAGCAAGATTGGGGCTTTCAAAAAGCCGTGCTTGTCGTATTGTTCTATGGAGTACCGCACAAATCTCACTTTCACTTATTTTCAAACCAACACTTTAACGCAAATCATTCATACTTAACTAGCTTTGCGTTATCTTAGTAGCCAATCCGTTTTAATTATCGAACTCAGTATGAAAAAGAAAACTAATACGCCGTCTGTTGAATCTCAACAAGAAGCACTGAAGATAGCCAAAGCGACTCAAAAGCCAGCTCAAACCAAAGAACAAACTAAACTGATTGCGCAGGGTATCGAGAAAGGCATCGCACTGTATAAGAAACAGCAAAAAGAACGCAGCCGCCAAGCCGATAAAGCGAAGAAGCGCGTACAGAAAGAGAAGCAGACTCAACAAGCTAACCAAAACCAAGAAGACACGGTTGAAATAAGTGTTGATACATCATCAAATCACGCCAATAAACTGCCGTGGTTACTACTGATTGCAAGCTGGGTAGGCTTCGCGATTTATTTGATGCAATAGCAGGGTAAACGTATGAAAAAGGAATTAGCCGCTTTGGCTATGAGTAGCATGTTACTCGGGTGTACCACACCCACATCAACGCCTCATAGTAAAGCGGACAAGGTACAAATGGATTACCATGGCCTGATTAACATCGAGCAGTGTGAGTATAAAGGGGAAGTCACTGGTAGCGAAGGCCACTGGTACAGCTACTTGTTCTTTCCCAATGACACCCTGATTCAAGGTGCGGTGAATGAACTTAAGTCGAATGCCATTGAGCTAGGCGCAGACACCGTTATCTTTACCCTACCTCAAGATTTCAGCACTTCCGTGACTATGCTCGGTACAGCCTACCTGTGTGAGTAAGCAATTAAATCGGCATATCGGTATGCTTCGATTTTATGAAGCCCAAAAGAAAGCCAGCTTTCGCTGGCTTATGCACTAAATCCAAGGCTTGTTGCTATATCGCCTTTACGTTCTAGAACCCACTGACTGTCAAATGGTCCCCAGTCGGATAACTGGTAATAACCATCATTATGACGTCGCCCATCTTGAACAAACATAAGTTCGATACCGATCCCCGGTAACGCCTTGAGTACATCTTGAATAGTACGACGAGGCCAACCCGTTTTTTCGATGAGTTTAGGCACATTTGGCCTATCAAGGCTTTCGACTAACAATGCTAAATATAGCCGCCTTGCAAAAACAGGACTCAACTCCATTGACACCTCCTATATATGTGCAACTCAATTATTTCTTTTTTCGCTGACAACATGTTGAGGCTGATCAATAAGTCTCCAATAGTGACATTTTCTTACTGTTTTTTTTCGCTCAATGAAATATTCCTCACTCTATTTTGTCTGAATTGCTGCTTCCTGATAGGATTCAACTCATAACAATGAAATAAAATCACCCAAAGGAAGAATAATGACTATCACTATGTTTGGTATCCCAAATTGCGACACCATCAAAAAAGCAAAGAAATGGCTCGAAGCTGAAGGTATCGAGTTCGAATTTCACGATTATCGCAAACAAGGCATCACAGAAGAGTTAGTAACAAGCTTCTGTTCAGAGCTTGGTTGGGAGCTTGTGCTAAACAAACGTGGTACGACTTATCGCCAACTTTCTCAAGAGCAAAAAGACACATTAACGGAAGAAAAAGCCGTCGCTCTGCTTGTTGAACAACCAGCAATGATTAAGCGTCCTATCTTGAAAGTCGATGGCAAGCTTCATATTGGCTTCAAAGCAGACCAATACGCTGCTATTTTTGCGTAATCAGCGATATTAGAACAGATAACAAAGCGTTGAACTTCCCTCTGTTCAACGCCTGAAATTAATGACTAGACGTTTTATTTAAACAAGGAATTCAAGGATGACAGATAGCCCAACTTTGGCTCTGGCAAAAGACCTCATTAGCCGTCAATCGGTAACCCCTGAAGACGCGGGCTGCCAAGAACTGATGATTAATCGCTTAAAAGCACTCGGTTTTGAAATCGAAGTAATGGTATTTGAAGATACTACCAACTTTTGGGCTCGTCGTGGTACCGAAGCACCTCTGTTTGCCTTTGCAGGCCACACTGATGTTGTTCCTGCAGGCCCGATTGAGCAGTGGAACACTAAACCATTCGAACCGACTATCGTAGACGGTTTCCTACATGGCCGCGGCGCAGCAGACATGAAAGGCTCTCTGGCTTCAATGATTGTTGCGGTAGAACAGTTCATTGCGGAGCATCCAGACCACACAGGTTCAATCGGTTTCCTCATCACATCGGATGAAGAAGGCCCATTCATCAACGGTACCGTACGTGTTGTTGAAACACTGATGGCACGCGGTGAGAACATCGACATGTGTATTGTTGGTGAACCATCAAGTACTGAGTTTGTGGGTGACGTTGTAAAGAACGGCCGTCGTGGCTCTATAACAGGCGATCTAACGATTAAGGGTACACAAGGTCATGTTGCCTACCCTCACCTAGCAAACAACCCAGTACACAGCTCTCTGCTTGCTATTAATGAGCTTGCAACAACTGAGTGGGACAAAGGTAATGATTACTTCCCACCAACCAGTTTCCAGATTCCAAATGTGAGTGCGGGTACTGGCGCTTCAAACGTGATTCCTGGTGAGTTTAATGTTCAGTTTAACCTGCGTTTTAGTACCGAACTAAGCAACGACATCATCGTTGAGCGCATCACAACGACACTCGACAAGTATGATTTCGAATACGACCTTAAGTGGACATTCAATGGCGACCCGTTCTTAACAGACGCAGGTTCACTGCTTGATGCTATTGTTGATGCTGTGGGTCACGTCAATGATGTTAAACCTGCACTACTAACGACTGGTGGTACGTCTGATGGTCGCTTTATTGCGCGTATGGGCGGACAAGTGGTTGAGCTAGGGCCTGTGAATGCAACGATTCACAAGGTTAACGAATGCGTGAAAGTAGCTGATTTAGAAAAGCTAACTGACATGTACGAAAGAACATTAGTGAACCTGTTCGCTAAATAGTCTTTCATCAGCGATTCATAGCATCTAATTATTGAGAGGCTCGTTATGACCCCAGAGCAGCTTACCGGGCAATCAGATTCTCATCTAGAGCCTAGCCTGATCGGCACCAAGACCTTCTTGGTCCACAGTGAGGTTAAAAATGACCTGCACAATTTGATTGAAGCTGCTCAGCTCGCTGGTTTTAAAATGGAGATTGCCAGTGGCTTTCGCGACTATGAAAGGCAATCTCTGATTTGGAACCGTAAGTTTTCTGGCGAAGCTCCGATATTAGATTCAGAAAGCCAACCTCTTGATCCATCAACACTGACTGAACAGCAAAAGCTATCGGCTATCCTGAGATGGTCTGCGCTTCCCGGTGCGAGTCGTCACCATTGGGGTTGTGACTTCGATGTCTTTGCTCGCAACCACTTACCTGAAGGCATACAGCTGCAATTAGAACCATGGGAATACCTAACTGGCCACCAGCAAGCGTTTTACGAGTGGCTATCGGCTCATGCTGCGCAATTTGGGTTCTTCTTTCCTTACAGCCAAGATTTGGGTGGTGTGGCGATAGAACCTTGGCATATTAGCCATCGTAGAGTTTCGGAGTCGTGTTTATCACAGTTATCTCCCACTTTACTTGGCAAGCAACTCCAATCTAAGCCAATATTAGGGTATGAGATTATTATGGAGCAGCTAGACGAGATCTATGCGCGCTTCGTAGCGAACATCAGCCATTAGGAGCGCTTATGTTGGAGTGGCTTACAAACCCTTGGGTTATCATCATCATCGTGGTTAGCGTTGTGGTGGGTAACATCGCAGCTCTCAAACAGACCGCCAATATGGATCTGACTGGTCGTGGTAAAACAGAGCGAGACTTAGATAAGCTCAATCGCTTGGATAAGCAGAATCAAGAGAAAGCTCAAAAAGAAGAGTCCAAAGACAGCAAAGACGTTTAGCCTTTTTGCTTTGGAAATCCTGCCTGGTTGCTCAACAGACTGCTGAAAACGAATACAAAAAAAAGAGGACACCGTGTGTCCTCTTTTTTATTGGCTTTAGCTAATCACAGAGCTGATTTTACTCAGCTCTGAAACGGCTTAAATGCGACTACTCAGCTTTCGCTTCTTTGTCATCTTTGGTTTGGTCAGCTATATGCGCGAGTACCGGAACCATTGATTTAAGCAGCTCTTCTTCTACTGGCTTACCTGATGCATCCGTTACGTTGATCGACGTGCGGTTGCCAAGGTCACCAAATAGGAAGTTGTAAGTGCCTGGAGCTAAGTCGATAGGCTGTAGGCCAATTTCTTCCCAGAACTCATCATCTGGCGCGGCGTACTTAGCTTTCACTGTACCTTGAGACTGGTTGCGCTCTTCAAGCTCAAAGCCCATAGCAGGCAACAAGCTTGGCAGACGCTGCCAGAATACATTGTATGGTGTACGAGCAATAATCACAGGGAAACCACTACGGTCAGCACCAATTGAAATTGGAATACGCTTCACCAACTCTTGCGCTTTCAGCGCCGCTTCAGCACGAAGGTTTTCATCGTACTTAGCCATGACTAAGTTAGTTAGGAACGCGTTGTAACGCTCTTTGTTGGTAGCCGTTACAGGCTTAACTTCAGAGCCTTCACGCCAATCAATTAGGTTAATCTTGAAGCCGTGGCGATTGTTTGCTTGGAAGCGAGAGATAGAGTAGCGGCTGCCAATCTCTACATCTTCATCTTCAGAAACCCAAGTTACCCAATCAGTCTCAATCTCATTATCTGATTGCTCACGAATGCCAATGCCACGCTGAGTTAGCATGTCTACAGCGGTTTGCCATACACGGTCTGCCTCTTCAGCGCGAAGAAGCCATAGTGTTACTTCACCATTTTGACGCTCAGCACGAGCCCCTGGGATCAGCTCAAGCACTTGTTGTGGTGGACGAATATCCACTTCACGACCTGTACCACCACTGAATTCACCGCTTGGGATATCAAAATTTGGGTAGAACTGAGGCTGAGCATCTTCAGGCAACTGCCATTGTGAAAACTCAGGTGTTTCTAAGTATTCGAAATCATCTTTGGCTTGGCGACGTTGAGTCGGGCTACCAGAACATGCTGTAAGAACGAAAACAGCCAGTGACCCAATCACTAGCTGGTGAGAATACTTCATTTATACTCCTAAATGCCGAAGGTTCGCTTCGGCATCACTTCATACGTTTTAGTAAATGCACGCTTCAGTCATTGCTTGAGCAACAACAGGTTGAGCTGGTTCTGACAGTTCAGTCAGCGGTAGACGTAAGCCACCTTCAGCAATCAGACCCATTTTATGAACCGCCCATTTTACGGGAATAGGGTTAGACTCAACGAACAAATTCTTATGTAGAGGCATCAAACGCTCATTGATCGCTTCTGCTTCTTCAAACTTACCTTCTTTCGCTAGTTTGAACATGGTTGCCATATCAGCGGCTGCAACGTTGTTAGTTACAGAGATCACGCCATCGCCACCACGCTTAACAAATTCTAGACCTGTTAAGTCATCACCACTTAGTAAGATAAAGTCTTCGCCACAAAGTTCACGGTGAATTGCAATTCTGTCGAGATCACCCGTCGCATCTTTAAGTGCAACGATGTTTTCGATCTCAGCAAGGCGAGCAACCGTCTCTGGTAACAAGTCTACAGCAGTACGACCCGGTACATTGTATAGGATTTGAGGAACGTCACTTACTTCAGCAATCGCTTTGTAGTGTTGGTACAAACCTTCTTGAGTCGGTTTATTGTAGTAAGGCGTTACGCTCAGGCAACCAGCAATACCAGAACCATTTAGTAAACGGCTGAATAGCACTGACTCGTGAGTTGCGTTTGCACCCGTACCAGCGATAACAGGAATACGACCATCAGCAAATTCAACGATCTTATTGACGACTTTGACATGCTCTTCAATTGTGAGTGTTGAAGACTCACCTGTTGTGCCAACCGCAACCAGACCATCACTACCTGCAGCAACATGGTGATCAACCAACTTTTTAAGGCTGTCGAAATCCACTTCGCCATCTGCGTTAAATGGCGTAACTAGCGCAACGATACTTCCTGAAAACATGTCTATCTCCCTTAATTTATTCTTTTTGCATGTTACTGTAAGCCAATCAATAAACACAAGACATTAAAGTGGCTTAGCGGCAACATCTGCAGTAAATATTGTCGTATGTTTGAGGTAAAACGACTTCTAACGGCGTTATACCTGAAATTTGGGTAACCTGCGCTCAATCTAGCGGATAGCGCATCACTGGATGTCAGTAACAAGTAAGCTGTCGCCTCACTTTATCATCTCAGTTTTTAACGCTCTCGATATTCCTATCATTTGTTACCAATTAGACGCAAGGTGCCTCATAAAAAGCCCCGCCCATACGCTTATTCCTCAGGCTAACTGTGCTAACATGCAAGCATCAATGGAATATATAGAGACGTGATTTTATGACTCAACATCTAGTAATCACAGCTGTGGGCACTGATCGCCCAGGTGTATGCAACCAAGTGGTTCATTTAGTCACCCAATCAGGCTGTAACATTATTGATAGCCGTATCGCTCTGTTTGGCGAAGAATTTACGCTTATCATGCTACTGTCTGGAAAGGCAAATAACATTACCCGCGTTGAAACCACCCTGCCCTTGCTTGGTCAAGAGCACGACTTGATTACGATTATGAAGCGAACCTCGCCTCATGATGTTATTGAGAACTCCTACACGCTAGAAGTTTTCGTTGAGTCAGACGACAAACTCGGCCTAACCGAGCAGTTCACTCAGTTCTTCGCAGACCGAAACATCGGCCTCGATTCGCTTAGCGCGCAAACCATCAATAAGTCCAAGGTTCAGCTCGATAACGACCAATTCCATATCTCTATTACCGCTTCTGTGCAATCAGAATGTAATTTGATGCAGCTACAAGAAGAATTCAATTCGCTGTGTCAGAGCCTATCAGTCCAAGGCTCGCTCAACTTTATCAAAAACAGTCTTTAAAAAGGAAATGTCATGAATACGCTAACGGCTGGTGTTCCAGCACCTGCTTTTTCTCTTCCAGATCAAGATGGCAATATCGTATCTCTTGGTGACTTCAAAGGTAAAAAAGTACTTTTCTACTTCTACCCAAAAGCAATGACTCCAGGTTGTATTGTGCAAGCAGAAGGCCTGCGTGATATCAAAGCACAGCTTGATGACCTGAACGTGGTTGTTTTGGGTGTGAGTGTTGACCCGGTAAAACGCCTACCAAACTTCGTTGCGAAAAAATCTCTAAACTTCACACTACTGTCTGACGAAGACCACAGCGTTGCTGAACAGTTTGGCGTTTGGGGTGAAAAGAAATTCATGGGTAAGATCTACGATGGTCTGCACCGTATTAGCTTCCTAATTGATGAAGAAGGTCAGATTGAACACGTCTTCAACAAGTTCAAAACCAAAACTCACCACGAAGTGGTTCTAGAGTACTTCAATCAGGAAGCTTAATGGTCGATTTTGGTTAAAGCACTAAGTTAAAGAAAGCTTTTTAACTGAATAAACCTCAGCAACACACCAAATTAAAAAGGCCGAATCTCACTGAGATTCGGCCTTCTTCGTAATGGGTATTCGTTAGTGCTTAAGTTAAGACACTAATTAGTGCGAGTGCTCAGGGTCATCGTCTAATGCATGACTCGGTAAGGCATTCCAAACCGCTTTCACTAGCGTTGCCAGTGGGATAGCAAAGAACACGCCCCAGAATCCCCACAGACCACCAAACACCAATACTGCAACAATAATCGCGACTGGGTGCAGGTTCACAGCTTCTGAGAATAGAACCGGCACTAATACGTTGCCGTCTAGAGCTTGAATGATGCCGTAAGCAACTAATAGCCAATAGAACTGAGGCTCTAGGCCCCATTGGAACAGGCCAACAATTGCCACTGGAACCGTCACGGCCGCAGCACCGATATACGGAATTAGAACCGAGAAACCCACCGCGACAGCTAGTAGTGCTGAGTAACGTAAATCCAGAATCGCAAAGGTCACGTAGCTCACGCCACCAACGATTAGAATTTCTAACACTTTTCCTCGAATGTAGTTCGAGATTTGTTGGTTCATCTCAACCCAAACCTTGGTCGCCAGGCGGCGGTTCTTAGGTAGAACGCCACTTGCCATTCTGATCATCTCTTCTTTGTCTTTCAAAAGGAAGAAGATAAGCAGTGGTACAAGAATTAGGTAAACCGCTAACGTTGCCAAGCTCACTAATGAAGCTAAAGAGCCTTTCACAACGCTTTCACCAAAGCCTAGTGCTTTGTTTTTCGCGTTAGACACAATCGACTCAACGATCTGCAGGTTTGCTAGCTCAGGGTAACGCTCAGGAATGGTTGCGATAAACTTCTGCAAGCCACCATACATGCTTGGAATATCATTGATAAGGTTACCCACTTGTTCCCAAATCGTTGGTACCAGTCCAAACAGCGCTAGTAACATCACGCTAAAGAACATCATGATCACCAACATCACAGATGGAGTTCTTGGAACACCGAGTCTTTGAAGCTGGGTAACAGGCCACTCAAGCAAGTAAGCCAACACAATGGCCACTAATAATGGCGCAATAAGGTGACCAAAGAAGTAGATGGTAATAAAGCCGAATAGAATGATGGCAACCAAACTGACAGCGTGGGGATCAGAGAAACGTCGTTTATACCAACGATTGACCATTTCAAGCATTTGACTGCAATTCCTTTTTAGTGACGAGGAGATGGTGGTAATTAGAACAAACCTCAGTGACGACGACATAGGCTTGCTTAGATAAAAACGTAACAATATCTTTCATCGAGCTGATATCAGAGACATAAATTGACAATGTTTGCCCTACTTCTAACTTTACACTGTGACGCTTGGCTAATAATAGCGCCATTGGACAGCGCTCCCGGCGTAAATCTAGAATATTAGGTGTCATTCTTGAGCCCGATGCTTATTATAAGGGTCGTATTGTAATCTGTTTTTGAAAACGCGCCATCATTCATTCATCTTCCTTCATGATAGCGCACGCACTTGGCAAAGGTTAAATCAAATAAAGAACCAATTTGCATCGCACTTGTCTTACTGTCAGAAGAAACGGAGTATTACTGACTAATATGTTTAAACGCGCTCGCTCAATTGCTTGCTTATGCATCGCAGCTACATTAAGCACCCCAACGTTGGCGAATACCAACAGTTTGGAGCTACCAGATATCGGTACCGCTGCTGGCGGCACACTCTCTATTGACCAAGAACTAATCTATGGTGATGCCTACATGCGCATCATCAGAAGCAGCCAGCCCATTGTTAATGACCCGGTTCTAAACCTTTATATCGATACACTGGGCCACCGTTTGGTCGCGAACGCAAATGACGTAAAGACACCTTTCCAGTTCTTTATGATCCGTGATCGCAACATCAACGCCTTCGCATTCTTTGGTGGTTATGTGGCTTTGCACTCAGGGCTATTCCTGCACGCACAATCCGAGAGTGAACTCGCATCTGTCTTAGCACACGAAATCGCGCACGTTACCCAGCGTCACTTAGCACGTAGTATGGAAGATCAAGCTCGTCGTTCTCCAGCGACCATCGCTGCACTTGCGGCTTCAGTGTTACTGGCGATTGCAGCCCCTGAAGCAGGTATTGCAGCCTTAACCGCAACAACTGCGGGTAACATGCAAAGCCAAATCAACTACACGCGCAGCAACGAGAAAGAAGCTGACCGCTTTGGTATCAACACACTGGCAAAAGCTGGCTTTGATGTGAATGCAATGCCACGTTTCTTCGGCCGTTTAGCGGACGAATACCGCTACGCAAGCACACCACCACCAATGTTGCTGACTCACCCATTACCAGAAGACCGTATTACGGACTCTCGCGCTCGTGCACGCAGCTATCCTCCATTGAAGTTGGCTCCATCACTGGATTACCACCTAGCAAGAGCCCGCATCGTGGCGCGCTATGCAGGTATCAACAATGATGCGTCACTTGACTGGTTTTCACGTCAATTGAAAAAGGCACCAAAAGAGATCGTCCCATCTTTAGAATACGGACAAGCACTGGTTTATCTCGACTCTAAGAAACTAGACAAAGCCGAGCCTATTCTGACCAAGCTTATCAACAGCGATCCGACCAACCTGTTTTATTTAGATGCTATTTCCGATCTGCACATTGAGAAAAAACAGCCTGAGATTGCAATTAAAGAACTTAAATCTGCGCTGGTTCGTCAACCAAACAACCCAGTTCTGACCATTAACTATGCGAATGCCTTAATCGAAAAAGAAGATCTTACAGAAGCCGTTCGCGTATTGCAGCGTTATACGCACGATAACCCGAACGACACCAACGGCTGGCACCTGCTTTCAAAAGCGAACACTAGTCTTGGGAACAGCGACGAAGATCTTGCCGCTCGAGCAGAAATTTTGGCACTACAAGCCAACTGGAACAAAGCGATTCAGTATTACACGCAGGCGAGCCAAATCGCAGAACTAGGCAGTCTAAAGCAAGCGCGTTACGACGCTCGAATTGATCAGCTGATGATTCAGCGTGAACGTTTCTTGTCACTGCAATAAGTAGGATTGATTAGCAAAGACTCGTAACAAAAAAAGAACGCTCAACGAATACAATGAAGCCACTCGAATGACTTCTACTGAATAACGAAATCAAAAATAATAATGAGGAAGAACCATGTCTGTCGTGATTTATCATAATCCACGTTGCTCAAAGAGCCGTCAAACGCTTGAACTACTTGAAACAAACGGTGTACAGCCTGAAGTTATCAAGTACCTAGATACGCCTTTAACTGTTGAGCAGCTGAAAGTGCTTTTCACTCAACTGGGTTTTGACAGTGTTCGCGAGATGATGCGTACCAAAGAAGCGGATTACAAAGAAGCAAACTTGGGTGATGCATCAGTAACTGATGAAGATCTTTTCTCAGCAATGGCAACCAATCCAAAACTGTTCGAGCGCCCTGTGGTTGTTGCGAACAACAAAGCAAAGATTGGTCGTCCACCAGAGCAAGTATTAGAGATTCTGTAATCCAATATGAGCATTAACATTCTTGTTCTTTATTACAGCCGTCACGGCAACACACAAGCTTTAGCAAGACAGATTGCACGAGGGGTGGAGTCCATCTCTGAGTGTGAAGCTATGCTGAGAACAGTGAACGACGTGTACACAGTAGAAGAGCAGCCCGATTCGCGTCATCAGCCAACCGACCCAATTGCAACATTACAAGAGTTACGCTCTTGTGATGGGTTAGCGCTAGGCAGTCCGGTTTGGTTTGGTAACATGGCAGGGCCAATGAAGCACTTTTGGGATAGCACGACATCACTGTGGATCAATGGCGATCTTATCGATAAGCCAGCTTGTGTTTTTACTTCTTCTTCATCACTGCATGGTGGCCAAGAGACGACACAGCAAAGCATGATGTTGCCACTTCTTCACCATGGCATGTTAGTCGTAGGCATCCCCTACTCAGAACCTGCGTTGCACACCACTCAAACCGGTGGCACACCTTACGGTGCAAGCAGTACCGGAGAGAGTGCTGCATTGAGCAAAGAAGAGATTGAGTTGGCACAGAATCTAGGTAAACGCTTAGCGCGCATCGCCATCAACCAGAAGGGAATTTCTCAATGATGTATATGGCCGAGAGGGCGATGTCCCCCAAGACAAAGTTATTTCGCTACCTTGCTTTAGCTGGCAACTTATTACTATTAGGTTGGGTCGTGGCGTGGCAGATGACACTTTCCCCGCATCCACATCTGAGTAATACCACGCTTGCGATTGCTTGGGCGGTACCGCTATTACTGCCATTACCGGGCATTCTAGCGGCTAAACCTTACACGCATGCTTGGGCAAACTTCGTCTTAATGCTCTACTTCCTACATGCATTAACCATCTTGTATATAGACGGTGGTGAACGCTTGCTAGCGGCTGTAGAACTGCTTCTAACGACATTAGGCTTTGTGGGTAATATCTTATTTACTCGTTTTCGTGCAAAAGAGTTAGGCATCAAGCTGAAGCGCCTTTCTGAAGTAGAAAAGAAAGAGAAAGCGAAATTCGAGCAGTAATATTGATTCGTTACTCTTGAACTGACGTTAGATAAACAAAAAGCCCTTCAAGATCGCTCTTGCAGGGCTTTTTTAATGTTTAGGTTTAATCATTGATGTCAGCAGACAATTACGAACGAACCCATTCATAGACCAAGCTTGGCTTAGCATGTACTGGCGCAGTGATAGTTAACTCTTCAGTATTGGATTCATCTAACGTTGTATCAGAAGCGCTGGTTAGCTCAGTATCTGTAGATACCTCGTTGCCCTTAATCACTTGCACGCCTGAGTCGGTTTCGTCGCTTGTCACTGTGCTCGTTGAGTCATCACCCACAGACATAGTGTTGTCTTGCGTTTCAAACTCAGGGCTAACCTCAGGCTCGATATAAGACTCTTCAACTTTCGCGACTTGACGGATGCTTTCAACTTCTTGTTCAAACTCTTGTTGAGTCGACAATAAGTGAATACGGAAAGTCACTTCGTTGTTTTGGATCTTAAGGATATCTAGGCTTGCAACCGAGTTTAGACGCTTAAGTGCGTTCTCTAACTGGAAGAAGTCTTGAGCATTATTCAAGCTAATAAACTGCGTTAAAATCGACTCTGATGATTCACTTGCTACCGTCACAGCACTCTTGCCTGCGTAGTAGTTACTAATTTGGTCGACGAGCTTCTTAGACGTTGTTGCGCTGTTACCCGATAAAGAACCACTCACTGGCGATGTTGGTGCGCTCGTCAATTGACTTGGTTTTTGGTCGTACAGAGTCCAACGTAGACCTGAAGATTGAGCCTTAATCACCAATACAGCATCAACTGGGTAGCGTTGACTCGCTTTACTGATTGGCGTGACAAAGCTTCCCCATAAATCAGAAGTCGCAATACCCGTAATATCATCAAAATCACCAACAGGCAGCGTCAAAGGCAAGCCACGCTCTTTTGCGTTCGCTTGTAAGCCTGCAGCCAGTTGTGAGTTCGAGTGCTCCCACACAATATTTTTGTCGTAGCTGTCTTCTTCTACGAGCCAAACCAAGATGTTTGAACGAGTATCAGGCCAATACGGCAATTGCGCTTGAGTTAATAGAGAACGGATTTGAGCACCGTTAAAACGCATACGCAATGTTGATTGGTCATTGCTTTCGCCAAAACTCATTTGAGACATGTACTGCGCACTCTTGCGCATGGCCTTTTGAATCGTTTCATTTGAAGCGACATCAGTTTGGCCAGTCGCACGTATCAATACCTGCTCCATACCTGTATTTCTTGCCACTTGTTCTGGCTGTTTGTCTTCAGCGTTAATCGCAACTTCAGCACTAAAGATATCTACTTGAGTTAAGGCATAACTCGGAGAGGCTAATAGTCCCATCAACAACAATGCTATGTAGCGCATATTGATCCTAATATTCAAAGCTTGTGCCTTGATGATAAGCAACTATGGATTGAGGGGCAAGGTCGATAGCGCCCACTGTGTTTAATAACCACAAAATATCACCTGGCCATGATAAATCGCTAACTTATAAACTGAATTTTCCGAACTTAGATGGATATAAAACATCACTAAGATAAATAAATTTGATCTATCTGGTGTAGCAATCGATTGCTAAGTGATAGAATCCCGCGAATTTTATTTTTCACTTTTCATATAACGACCATTTTTAAGGACATATCATGAAAAATGCTTTGCAAGGTGCGCAAATGCTGTTCGTAGCTTTTGGTGCGCTTGTACTCGTGCCGCTACTAACAGGACTTGATCCTAACGTTGCACTCTTTGGCGCAGGTATCGGTACCCTTTTATTCCAACTTATTACACGCCGTTCAGTGCCAATCTTCTTAGCGTCTTCTTTTGCATTCATCGCTCCTATCATGTTTGGTATTCAAACATGGGGCGTTGGCGCAACCATGGGTGGCTTAATGGCGGCAGGTGTTGTGTATGTATTGATGGGTGCACTGATTAAAGTAAGAGGCGTTGGCTTCATTCATAAGCTACTTCCACCCGTCGTCGTTGGCCCTGTGATCATGGTTATCGGTTTAGGTCTGGCACCTGTTGCGGTAAACATGGCGCTTGGTAAGACTGGCGATGGTGCGGTTCAGCTTGTTGATGCCGACGCAGCACTGTGGATCTCTTCGATTTCACTGCTAGTAACGATTGTCATCAGTGTATTCTCGAAAGGCTTCCTAAAACTACTGCCTATCTTTGGTGGTATTGTTGCGGGTTACATCACTAGCTTGGTATACGGCGCGGTAGACTTCACACCAGTAGCTCAAGCGTCTTGGTTGGCACTGCCAAACTTCACAGCACCTGAGTTCAACATTAACGCTATCTTCTTCATGGTATTTGTTGCGATTGCACCTGCCGTTGAGCACGTTGGTGACATGCTTGCGATTTCTAACGTAACAGGCAAAGACTACCTTAAGAAGCCAGGCTTACACCGCACCATCACAGGTGACGGCGTGGCGACAATCGCAGCTTCTATGCTGGGCGCTCCGCCAAACACTACTTACAGTGAAGTAACAGGCGCAGTAATGCTGACGAAAGCATTCAACCCAGTAATCATGACTTGGGCTGCTGTAACAGCCATCGTTCTTGCATTGGTTGGTAAGCTAGGCGCACTACTTCAAACGATTCCGGTTCCTGTAATGGGCGGCATCATGATTCTACTGTTTGGCTCTATCGCAACAGTGGGTCTTAACACGCTTATCAAGAACAACGTTGACCTGCATAAATCACGTAACCTTGTGATTGTGGGCATTACTTTAGTCTTTGGTATTGGCGGCATGGCCTTTGGTATCGGTGACTTCAGCCTACAGGGCGTAAGCTTGTGCGGTATCGTGGCGATTCTACTTAACCTAGTGCTTCCAGAAGAGCTAGGTGACAACACTGTGGTAGACAAAGCTCAAATCGATTAATCCATCGGTAAGGCTAGATTCAAAAGAACCACAAACCAACAAGATCAAAAAAGGGAGAGCATTGAATGCTCTCCCTTTTTATTAATACGGCTAATTCAGCGAGTTAAGAAACGATTTAGAGTCACTTAAGCTGAAACCGAATTACTTAGTACCGAAGATCTTATCACCAGCATCGCCAAGACCAGGAACAATGTAGCCCTTGTCGTTTAGCTTCTCATCGATTGCAGCTGTGTAAAGCTCAACGTCTGGGTGCGCTTTTTCTAGAGCAGCGATACCTTCAGGAGCAGCAACAAGCACAAGAATCTTAAAGTGCTTACAACCTTTCTCTTTCATCAGGTCGATAGTCGCGATCATAGAACCACCTGTCGCAAGCATTGGGTCTACCACTAGAGCAATACGCTCGTCGATGTTAGATGCAAGCTTGTTGAAGTATGGTACTGGCTCAAGCGTTTCTTCGTCACGGTAGATACCAACAACACTGATACGTGCACTTGGGATGTGCTCAAGAACGCCGTCCATCATGCCTAGACCAGCACGTAGGATTGGCACTACAGTTACTTTTTTACCTTTAATTTGGTCAACTTCAACTGGACCGTTCCAACCATTAATAGTTACACGCTCAGTTTCAAAGTCTGATGTCGCTTCGTATGTTAGAAGGCTACCCACTTCTGTCGCTAGCTCACGAAAACGCTTAGTGCTAATCTCACCTTCACGCATCAGGCCAATTTTATGTTTTACTAGCGGGTGTTTCACTTCAACAACTTTCATTTCCAACTCCGGCAATATTTAAACAAACCTGTAGATTATACACGAACTTTGTGGTTATTTCAGAATCTTTATTCTAATAAAAAAAACCGCGCAAACGTTTGCTCTTCGTAATCAAGCCCTGTTAGAATAGCGCCGTTTTCACATCCAACTTAAGTTCGAGGACTATCCCGTGAGTGGTAATACTTCTTCTCTAAGCTACAAAGACGCTGGTGTTGATATCGACGCAGGTAATGCACTAGTAGACCGTATTAAAGGTGCTGTTAAACGCACTCGTCGCCCTGAAGTAATGGGCGGTATTGGTGGCTTTGGCGCCCTATGTGAACTTCCAACGAAATACAAAGAGCCGGTACTTGTTTCAGGTACTGATGGTGTTGGTACTAAACTTCGCCTTGCTTTGGATCTGAAAAAACACGACACCATTGGTATCGACCTAGTGGCAATGTGTGTGAACGACCTAATCGTTCAAGGTGGTGAGCCGCTATTCTTCCTAGACTACTACGCAACAGGTAAGCTAGATGTAGATACAGCAGCAGACGTTGTTTCTGGTATCGCTGAAGGTTGTGTTCAAGCTGGTTGTGCACTAATCGGCGGTGAAACGGCTGAAATGCCAGGCATGTACGGAGGCGACGACTACGACGTAGCTGGCTTCTGTGTTGGCGTTGTAGAAAAAGCTGACATCATCGACGGTACTAAAGTAGCAGCAGGCGACGCACTTATCGCTGTTGGCTCAAGCGGTCCACACTCAAACGGTTACTCTTTGATTCGTAAAGTTCTAGAAGTTTCTGGTGCTGATAAGAACGAAGAACTAGAAGGTCGCACTATCGGTGAACACCTACTAGAACCAACTAAGATTTACATCAAATCAGCACTTAAGATGATTGCTGAGCATGACATTCATGCTATCTCGCACATCACAGGTGGTGGTTTCTGGGAAAACATCCCACGCGTACTTCCTGAAGGTACTAAAGCAGTGATTGATGGTAAGAGCTGGGAATGGCCTGCTATCTTCAGCTGGCTACAAGAGAAAGGTAACGTGGAGACATTCGAAATGTACCGCACTTTCAACTGTGGTGTTGGCCTAGTTGTTGCTCTACCTAAAGATCAAGCAGACGCTGCTGTTGAACTACTGAAAGCTGAAGGCGAAAACGCTTGGGTTATCGGTGAGATCGCAAACGCTGAAGCTGGCGAAGAGCAAGTTGAAATCAAATAAGTGATACGCTCACTTACTTAGTTAATCAATGAGGACCTAATGGTCCTCATTTTGCTATTTGGCCCGCAGAAAACCTTAGTTTATGTAGGTACATTGTAAACAGTTGAGTTAATCAATCGTATGACCCACTCTATGAAAAACAATCACTCAAATAAAACCAGTCACTCTCAGAAAAACATCGTTGTGTTAGTTTCAGGAAGCGGAAGTAACTTACAGGCAATCTTGGATGCCTGCGATAGCGATATGATTGATGCGTCAGTTGAGGCTGTCTTCTCAAACAAAGCAGAGGCTTTTGGATTAGAGCGAGCGAAAACCGCAGGTGTTGACGCTCATTCAGTGAATCCAAAAGATTTTGGTTCACGTGAAGAGTTTGACCATGAATTAATGGTTCAGATCGATGCTTACCAGCCAGATTTAATCGTACTCGCTGGCTACATGCGAATCCTGAGTTCAGAGTTTGTTCGTCACTATGCAGGGAAAATGGTCAACATCCACCCTTCTCTGTTACCGAAATACCCAGGCCTACACACACACCAGCGTGCCATTGACGCGCAAGACAAAGAACACGGTACTAGCGTCCACTTTGTTACCGAAGAGCTCGATGGCGGCCCTGTGATCTTACAAGCTAAGGTACCGGTATTTGAAGATGATGATGCTGATATGCTGGCAAGTCGAGTACTGACTCAAGAACATTGCATTTACCCTATAGTCTGCAAGTGGTTCGCGGAAGAGCGTTTATCAATGGTCAATGGGCAGGCAGTGTTAGACGGTAAGGCATTAGGTAAACACGGTTACGCAGAAGAGTAATTCGTCAAACGACTCTCACGCGATAAATTGCTTAAAAACAAAAAGGCCGCTTACTGACTGATTAGTGCAGTAAGCGGCCTTTTGCTTGTTCGGGTTTAAGCAATACGATTTATAGTATTAGCTTAATGGCTCTGTCGGTGCTTGGCTCGCGACCTTTTTCGGCGCATAAGCAACATCTTCCAACGCTTTATGGTTGTTGCCAATCAGCTCGCCAAAATGAAACAGTGCGTATTCGCCCGGCTTCATTCTAAACCACTGTTCATTATCCGTAAGAGGTTGAGTTGCAACGACCGTCACCACATCATTCGGCGTGGTCTCTTCTTGGAAGTTAATCTCAACGTCTTCATCAATTAAGCTCGCTTTACCAAAAGGTGCGCGTCTGGTTATCCAGTACAAATGGTTGGTACAGTAAGTCATCACGTACTCACCATCGCTCAACAACATGTTGAAAACGCCTTTGTCGCGTAGCTTGTCACAACACTCAGCCACGAAACGAAACATACCTTCCATGTCTTGAGGCGGTTCAGGGAAACGTTCTTCTAGTTGTTTAAGTAGCCAACAAAAAGAGAGCTCACTGTCCGTTTCACCAACAGATCTAAAACGCCCACTCACCAGATCATCGTAATCTGATAATTGGCCATTGTGAGCAAAAGTCCAATATCGTCCCCAAAGCTCACGGGTAAAAGGGTGTGTATTTTCTAGATTAACGCCACCACGGTTAGCTTGACGGATATGACTGACAACAGCTTGGCTTTTAATTGGGTAGTTTTGAACCAACTCAGCGATCTTAGATTCACAGCTCGGATTCGGATCTTTAAAGGTGCGAAAACCCTTACCCTCATAAAAGGTAATACCCCAGCCATCACGATGTGGGCCAGTATTGCCTCCACGCTGCATAAGACCAGTAAAGCTAAAACAAATATCAGTTGGCACATTCGCGCTCATACCGAGCAATTCACACATGGTTTAATCTACTCCCTATTAAAACCAATGGAGCCATAAAGCTAGGCTCCATGTCTGTAAAACTATTATTCCATCTCTTTTTCAACAAGTTGAATCACAATGTGGATGATCTTAATGTGAATTTCTTGGATGCGATCTGCGTAGCCAAAGTGTGGTACTCGGATTTCGATATCCGCACAACCCGCCATTTTACCACCATCTTTACCCGTCAATGCAATGGTCTTCATGCCTTTCGCTTGAGCCGCTTCAATCGCTTTAAGAATATTGGCAGAGTTACCTGAAGTCGACAGACCGAACAACACATCGCCTTTACGACCTACCGCTTCTACATAACGAGAAAATACGTGGTCGTAGCCAAAATCATTACTCACACAAGATAAGTGGCTAGGGTCTGAAATCGCAATGCCAGCGTAGCCCGGGCGATTTTCACGGTATCGGCCTGTTAGCTCTTCCGCGAAGTGCATCGCATCACAGTGTGAGCCACCGTTACCACAAGAAAGCACTTTGCCTTCTTGCTTGAATGAGTCAGCAATCAGTTTTGCAGCCGCTTCAATTTGAGCAATGTTGTGATCATCACTCAAGAACTTGTTAAGAACGTCAGCAGCTTCGTTCAATTCACTTTTGATTAGGTCTTGGTACATAAGGCTTATCTCTTATATTTTTTTACGCAACTTAAGGTACGTGAAATGAGAGCTGAGGATTTTTCCCTCTTTTACCTGAGTTTACCCACAAACATGAAATAGTGTCGACACTTAAGCCCAAAGATTGCCACCTTAATTAATATCTCACTGCAGAACCGTCCAATTATTCACCACCAACCTCTCACAATTAGAATTTTAACTCTATTAAGATCACTTTTTACCCAATTTAGAGTTTTACAAATATTTAATATTTTGTTTACACTTAACTGGTTAGACCTCTTACCTAAAATCATAACGATAAGTGATCTCTGAAAAGGAAATCGATCATGAACATATTGCTCTCCCTACTCGGCATGACAACCATCTTAGGCGTCTGTCTTTACCATAGAGTTAGTCTGGTACGCGCGTTAATCGTATTAACTGGCGCGATGGTAGCATTAACACTATTTGGCGGCGTGGCTGTCACCGGCTGGCTATGCTACTTGCTAGCCGTTGCGATGTTTGCAGTTCCAACTATTCGCCAAACTTTAATCAGTCAAAAAGCACTCTCTTTATTTAAGAAAGTTCTACCGGCGATGTCTCAGACAGAAAAAGAAGCACTAGAAGCAGGCACAGTATGGTGGGAAGCAGAGCTGTTCAAGGGCAAGCCTGAGTGGAAGAAGCTGCAGAACATCGCTGATCCGAAACTTTCTGAAGCAGAGCAAGCGTTTTTAGATGGTCCAGTCAATGAAGTGTGCGAAATGGTCAACGATTACCAAGTGACACATGAACTTGCTGATTTGCCAGCAGAAGTATGGCAATACCTGAAAGACCATAAATTCTTCGCCATGATCATCAAGAAAAAATACGGCGGTTTAGAATTCTCAGCTTACGCTCAATCTCTGGTTCTACAGAAGCTAACGGGCGTGTCTAGCGTATTATCATCGACAGTTGGCGTACCTAACTCATTAGGCCCTGGCGAGCTGTTACAACACTACGGAACAGAAGAACAAAGAAACCATTACCTTCCTCGCTTAGCTGAAGGTAAAGAAATCCCTTGTTTTGCCCTAACGAGCCCAGAGGCAGGATCGGATGCGGGTTCTATCCCTGATTACGGCGTGGTATGTAAAGGTGAGTGGCAAGGTGAAGAAGTTCTGGGCATGCGCCTAACTTGGAACAAGCGCTATATCACTCTAGCGCCAGTCGCGACGGTTTTAGGCTTGGCCTTTAAATTGCGCGACCCAGATGGCCTACTTGGTGACCAAAAAGATCTTGGCATCACATGTGCTCTCATCCCAACAGATTTAAAAGGCGTTGAGATTGGCAACCGCCACTTCCCACTCAATGTACCTTTCCAAAATGGTCCAACTCATGGTGACGATATCTTCGTCCCTATCGATTTCATCATTGGTGGTCAGAAAATGGCAGGCCAAGGTTGGCGTATGCTGGTTGAATGCCTGTCGGTGGGTCGTGGTATCACACTGCCTTCAAACTCAACAGGTGGTATCAAAACAGCCGCACTTGCTACTGGCGCTTACGCTCGTATCCGTCGTCAATTCAAACAACCTATTGGTCGCATGGAAGGGGTTGAAGAGCCACTTGCACGCCTAGCTGGTAATGCCTATGTAATGGATGCTGCAAGTAACCTCACTGTTTCAGGTATCGATCTTGGTGAAAAACCTTCAGTTATCTCTGCTATCGTGAAGTACCACTGTACTCACCGTGGACAACGCAGCATCATTGATGCAATGGATATCGTAGGCGGTAAAGGTATTTGCTTGGGTCCATCGAACTTCTTAGCGCGTGGCTACCAAGGCTCTCCAATTGCAATTACGGTTGAAGGTGCAAACATCCTGACTCGCTCAATGATCATCTATGGTCAAGGCGCGATTCGTTGTCACCCTTACGTTCTTAACGAAATGGAAGCAGCTTATTCTGAAAGCAGCGATGCTCTGGGTAAATTTGATTCAGCGTTAGCAGGACACGTTAGCTTTACGATGAGTAACCTAGTCCGCAGTTTGTGGTTTGGTTTAACCGATGGCCGTGGTTCAGATACGCCAACGCCAGCCAATAAAACTGACAAACAAACACAACGTTACTACCAACAACTAAATCGTTACAGTGCAAACCTAGCGCTATTGTCTGATATTTCAATGGCCGTGTTAGGCGGTTCACTGAAACGCAGAGAGCGCCTATCTGCAAGACTGGGTGACATCCTGAGTCAATTGTACTTAGGTTCGGCAACGCTAAAACGCTTTGAAAGCGAAGGTAGACACGCTGAAGATCTACCGCTAGTACATTGGGGTATGCAGGATAGCTTACGTCAAACTGAGGTGGCGATTGATGAGTTCTTAGCAAACTTCCCTAACCCAGTGGTTGGTCGCCTGCTGCGTGTTGTGCTCATGCCATTTGGTCGCATTCGTCGCGCACCAAACGACAAGCTGGATAGCCAAGTTGCGCACATCCTGCAAACACCAAGCGAAACACGTTCACGTATCGGTCGTGGCCAATACTTAGCGGACACTCAATACAACGCGGTTGGTAAGATTGAGAAAGCACTAGAAGTGATTCTTCAAGCTGAACCTCTGTTCGATAAAGTCTGCAAAGAGACGCATCAAAAACGCGCCTTCCTGAGACTGGATCTTGTTGCTGAGCAAGGCTTAGAAAAAGGCATCTTAACCCAAGAAGAGGCTGACCTTCTGATCAGTGCAGAACAACACAGACTGTACACGATTAATGTTGATGACTTCTCTCCAGAGGAGCTAGCAGCAAAGCCACAATATCCAGGCCAATCGATTGATAACGTAGCCTAGATTTTGCAATAGAAACGAAAACGGGACTCCTATGAGTCCCGTTTTTTTGTTCATGACATCGTTGTCACAAATTCTAATGCTATACCTTTAGAGGCTTATCCTCTCTAGACAACCTAATCATCTAAGCGAATTACTTTGGCGCCTTGAGTTGCATCTCTGGTTGAGATCTTTTCTTGGCTGTCACTTTACGAATCACAAACCAAATCAGTAAGCCTAATAGAATGGCGACCACATTACCCACTCCGATAATGATCATGCTGCGCTGCCTGTCATCTTCACGCTTTTGAAGAATCATTAATTCCGTAGCAATACGCTTCTGTTCAGCAAGTGCTTCTTCTTGAAGGCGTCGAGATTCTGCTAAGTCGATATCTTCAACAACACTGTACGACTGCTCGGTAATCGGAAAGATCAGCGGACGCTGGCTTGAGGCGTCAGTGGCATAAACCATCCCAGACCAGTTATAAATCCCCAGCTCACCATTGTAAGGCACCTCTAAAGGCACTTTCATTGCATTCACATCAGCTTGCCCTTGCTTATACGTTACATAATCATCAGGCGCTTTATGCTCAACGTGAACCGCTAAAGAGCTCGGTGCGATCATACCTTGTTCACCAGACACCACAATGGTGTGAGGTAAACCCTCTTTACGAGACTGAATTAAGGTAGTGGTAATCGGTGTTGGGTAAACTAAAACCTCTTGCTCTTGCGCTCGCAAGAACACGCCATTGCCAGAAGTAATACGCGCGCGGTATTTACCCGGCTCAATATCAATCGGCAGTGACACAGTAAACACACCGTCTCCCGCTTTCTCGTCGAGATCCACACCATCGTCAGCAAACTCGCCCATCACAACAGGTACAGGGCGGGCTTCTCTCACTAAAGACTCTTCGTTTTCGACAAACTTAGTAAACGTCACCTTAAGCTTCACGCGATCGAGAAAATCACGCAGCACAAGAGGTTTACCGTCTGAGGTCAAACGAGCGGTAAATTTGATGTGTTCGGTTTGATACAACTTGTCTGGAAATTCATTAGCGTCCAAAACAAGGTGAGACAGGAGCTTGATGTTGTTCTTAGGGGAAACTTTACCGACCGCTTGCCAAGGGCCTGGCATCGGCTTGTCGATAGAGATAATGTCCATGGACGACTCTTCGTACCAACGGACATTATCAGCATTACGCCAAGAGTAGTATTTCTTGCCGTCAGGGCGAACCAAAACGACAGGTTTAGAGTTATCGGCTCGATAAATCACAAAGGTGACTTGTTCAATACTGGGATCAACGCGAAAACGGTTGTCCAATAAACTCATTACGGATTCCATTGCCGCATGTAAGCTAAAGCTTAACAGCAATAAGTAACCGGTAGCCAATACCCTTAACATACTTTCTCCCTACTGACGCCAAAGGCAGCTTCCGCTTTTCTCGACGAGGTCTAAACGATTTTGATGCGCTTCTACTTCATCGGCCGTAGCTCGTAAAACCTTTAGGGATTTTCGACCACTTTCTACTCTTCGTATGCTTTCGGCTTCGCCTTCTTGTTGGCCAGCGTTAAATTGCAGTGAAGTTTGGCCACCCGTCATCAATAAGTAGACGTCGGCTAGGATCTCCGCATCGAGTAATGCGCCGTGGAGAGTACGGTGCGAGTTATCAATACCGTAACGGTCACATAAGATATCTAGGTTGTTTCTTTTACCCGGGAATATCTTTTTCGCCATTGCCAAGGTATCGGTAACTTTACAGTAGTCATCCGTTTTACCTATCGCGGGATTAAGCTTCTCAAACTCATAGTCCATAAAGCCCGTATCGAAGGGTGCGTTATGAGCCACCAGCTCAGCACCTTTGATAAAGTCGAGAAACTCTTTATGTATATCTTGGTATTCTGGCTTGTCCACCAAGAATTCATCGGTAATACCGTGAACGCCAATCGCTTCTTCTTGAATCGCACGATCGGGCTTGATGTAGACGTGGAAGTGACGTCCGGTCAGCCTACGGTTAATGATCTCTACTGCACCAATCTCAACGATGCGATGCCCCATATAGTGAGGGCCACCCTCTGTATTCATACCGGTGGTTTCGGTATCGAGTACAACGATGCGCTTATTTTCGTTCGAACTGTTTTTTTCGTTCGTGGTTTGTTCTGGAGTGCTACTGGTATTCATAAGGATAACTGTGTCAGACTATGCCGATAATGTGCTTGAGGTAATAGTATCAAATCATGACGAAACAAGTTGAAATTTTCACTGATGGTTCTTGTTTAGGTAACCCTGGCCCGGGTGGCTATGGCATCGTACTTCGCTACAAAAAAGTCGAAAAGACATTAGCGGAAGGTTTTACCCTAACAACCAATAACCGTATGGAAATGCTCGCCGCTGTCGTGGCTCTGCAAACCCTCAAAGAGCCTTGCTCCGTCATTCTGACCACGGATAGCCAATACGTGCGCCAAGGCATCACACAGTGGATTCACAACTGGAAAAAACGTGACTGGAAGACTGCCGATAAAAAACCGGTTAAAAATGCCGACTTGTGGCAAAGGCTCGATAAAGAAACGGCACGTCATAATGTTGACTGGCGATGGGTTAAAGGACACGCCGGACACAGAGAAAACGAAATGTGTGATGATTTAGCAAGAACGGCCGCAGAGAACCCAACTCAAGAAGACACGGGTTATCAGCCAAGTTAATCACCTTTTGAAATGAGATGTACGTTTCGAAGCAGATTTATAGTTTCTTAAACGGACAGATAAATGAAAAGCCGACTACGAGTCGGCTTTTTCTGTTTTTAACGGGTATGGTGCTTTTGTGGAATGCACTGAACGACGAGAGTTGGTTCTAAAACTTGCTCCCACAGGAGAGAAGCGTCGCTTAAGGTGCCAATGCGGCTTGATAGGTTTGAGTGGATAAGTACGTTTACGAGCAACAATAAAGTATTGGCTGCCAGCAAAAGAGGCACAACCACCTAAAGCGTTCTCCAACCACGTCCACATCGCTTGATACTTACTCATCGGAAACAACGCGTAGGTATCACAATGAATCACTTCATAATTAAGCACACCGAGCCAATCTTTAATTCGATTTGGCGTGTACATGCGCCCACTCCAAGGCAAGCTGTTCTTTCTCCAAGGCATCAAACTGGCGAGCCCCGTCACACTGAAAGGATTGAAGCCGGTAATGATGATATAGCCATCGTCCATCATCACTCGGTCGACTTCTCTCAATAATCGATGCGGGTCATTGCTATAATCTAATTGATGACTGAGCACCACAACATCAAAACTTTTCTCCAAGAAGGGCAAATTATAGCCATCCGCTATCACATTATGTAATGGGTTCTGGATATCTAGGTTTACTTGATGTTGAATGTTGCATGTGCAGCTAGAAATCTCACTACTGAGGCCGCCGAGCTTGAGCATATGGTAACCAAACAGCTTTGGGCACCACTCATCGAGTCGAGTTTGAATAGATTCTCTCAACCAATCCCCATTGTGCAACTGTGCCCAAGTGTAGGGATGTTCAAACTTCTTTCTGCTACGTGCTGGCTTCATCAATAATCTGTCTCACTTATTCTGTCGCACTGAAAGTGACTGGAGAACCAATAATGTTACATATCAAAAGCATACCTGCATTTAACGACAATTACATCTGGCTGATTGAAAATAGCGATCGTCGTTGTGCTGTCGTCGACCCTGGTGATGCGGCTCCAGTATTAGAGTACTTAGCGAACCATGAGCTAACTTTAGATGCAATCTTGATTACACACCACCACCACGATCACATTGGTGGCGTTCCAGAGCTGGTAAGACAATTTCCCGGCGTCGATGTTGTTGGCCCTCGAAATGAACCTATCCCAACATTAACGCATCCGGTTGATGATGGTGACCAGTTAGAGCTGTTTGGTGAAGTGTTTCTCGTGTTAGGGCTCAGTGGACACACTGCAGGTCATATTGGCTATGTGGGTGATGCCAAGCTATTTTGTGGTGATGTGTTGTTCTCAGCAGGCTGTGGCCGAATCATGGAAGGCACACCACAACAGATGTTCGATGCGCTGAATAAGATCACAGCGCTGCCTCAAGAAACAGAAGTGTATTGTGCACATGAATACACTGCAGCCAATATCGCTTTTGCACTTGCCGTCGAGCCTGATAACCAACATTTGCAGCAATATCGCGACCAAGTGAACCGACTACGTGCTCAAAATAAGTCGACCATCCCCACAAATTTGAGACAAGAGAAGTTTGTGAACCCTTTCTTGCGTTACACCGAACCAAGTGTAGTCAAATCAGTATCTAATCGTACCGAACAGACCGATCCTCTATCAGTATTCACCGCTTTACGTGCGTGGAAGAACGAATTTTAACAAATACAGACTTGTCACTCATAGGGGGTGGCAAGTATTATCATCGGCCGTTTATTAAAAAGGCTGTAACATGCGAGTTAAGTACAGCTGGGCTTTGGTATTACTACTTTCTGGTTGCCAATTAACTCAGTCAGAGAATCCAGACCAAGCTTCCGAGCAAACCAACACATCTCCTACTAAAGAAGTTTCTCAAGCGAACGTTTCATCAGAAGCGACCAAAGAAGAACCAAAAGTTGAAGCACCAGTCGTTACTCCTCAAACACAAGAAGATGTTTGGAAACGCATTGCGATGCAACTTGAAATGGAAGTGCCAGACCAAAAGAAGGTCGACTACTACCGAACTTGGTATCTAAAGCACCCTAGTCATCTAAAAACCGTCTCACAACGAGCTGAACCTTTCCTTTATTTGATCACTACTAAGATTGAAGAAAGAGATATGCCTTTAGAACTGGCACTGTTGCCGGTTGTTGAAAGCTCATTTGATGCATTTGCATATTCTCACGGCAGCGCTGCTGGCCTATGGCAGTTCATTTCTGGCACTGGCGAAGCTTACGGACTAGAACAGAACTTCTGGTACGACGGCCGTCGTGACGTTGCTGCTTCTACTGATGCGGCATTAGACTTCCTAACCGATCTTAACAAGCGTTTTGATGGTAACTGGCAACACGCAATTGCGGCCTACAACAGTGGCGGTGGTCGTGTAAACAGCGCTATCCGTAAGAACAAGAAGCTTGGTAAGCCAATCGACTTCTTCTCACTGGATCTGCCAAAAGAGACCAGCAGCTACGTACCTAAACTACTGGCACTAGCAGACGTGATTGCTAACCAAGAAAAGTACGGCATTGATATCCCAGCGATTCCAAACAAGCCGGTACTGACTCTGGTTAACCCTGAAGAGCAACTTGATCTAGCGATTGCTGCTAACTACGCAGGCATTCCAGTCAAAGAACTGCAAGGCTACAACCCAGCTTATAACCAGTGGGCGACATCGCCTGAGAAGCACCAACAATTACTGCTTCCTATCAGCTCAGTTGAAAAATTCAACAAAGAAGTCGCAGCGAATAAAGGCAAAGGCATGAAGTTGGTACGTTACCAAGTTCAGTCGGGTGACAGCATCAGCGTACTGGCAAGCAAATACAACACCACCAGCAAAGTGATTCGCTCTGCAAACGGGTTGAGCAACAACAATATTCGTATTGGCCAGCACCTGCTTATCCCAACCTCAACCAAAGACGACAAGACATACGCACTAAGCGCTTCAAACCGCCTAGCAAGCACACAGTCTAAAAGTCGTGGGCAATATAAGCTCAGCCATACAGTAAAAAGTGGTGACAGCCTATGGACGATTGCACGCGCAAATAAGGTATCTCACCAATCACTGGCTAAGTGGAACGGTATGGGACCACGCGACACCCTTAGAGTTGGTCAAGAACTGGTCATTTGGAAGAATGGTTCAGACGGCGCCATCATCCGCACGATCTTCTATAACGTAAGATCAGGTGACACAGTCAGCGGTATTGCATCAAAGTTCAAAGTAAAAAGTGCAGATGTTGTAAAATGGAACACTTTGCAGAACAAGAAATACCTACAGCCAGGACAAAAACTGAAGCTGTATGTTGATGTAACTAAGGTAAGTGTATGAACCCGTCAAGTAACCCACTCGTCATGCTGTTGGATATATTCCGATCACCAACAGCTTGTTTCTTAGCGCTTTATCAAAGAAGCGCTTGGGGATGGCAACCCTACGTCGTATTAATACTCAGCCCATTTTTATTTTGGGGTGCTTATTTTTCGAATGTAGATTTTACTTGGTTAAGCTCAGAGTTATCAAAACAACTGGCTCAAACTAACCCTGACCAATTGGCGTTACTTGACAGCAATACCCTACTCGCAAGTGAGATCATCAACGATGTATTTGGCCGAACATTAACCATCGTTCTGTTGGCGTTCTGGTTTAATCTAGCAACTAAGCCAAGCCAACATCAGCATAGCTTTTGGCGCTGGTTCGCAGCGGCATCGGTTGTGATATTCCCTGCTGTGTTAGGTGATGTAGCGAGCTACGCAAGCCTAATTCTCAAGCACGGCCATGTGATGAACTATGCGGCTGACCTGAACAGCTTAAACGGCTTAATCAAGTTACCTCTAACCAGCGACTGGTCTCAGTTTGCAAGCTCATTACCACTGCTATTACCTTGGTACATCGTGCTTGGCTACGCAGCCGTACTAACTTGGACTGAGTTTGAACGCGGGCAAGCATTGGTAATTTCAGGCTTGCCGTGGGTGGGTTACTACCTAATCTGGGCTATCTACATTTTAGTGTCGTAAATAACCCAGAAAATAGAACAAGTTAGTAAACCTACCGAGTGACTGAGTGAGCTACTTCGCCTTAAAGGTCACTAGCATTGGGTTATGATCAGAAGCGTCCGTCATGGGCGCTTTTGCTTTTTCTACCTCTAGCCCTCGATAGAACACATGGTCGAGTACCAAACCCGTCATAAATTGAGTTCGGTTATCTGGTTCAAACGCCACCTCGGTTAACCCAACCTTTTCCAAAGCATCTTTCAATACCGTAAAGCGCGCTTCGCTCCAGCTATTAAAGTCTCCCGCAAAGATGACAGCACCACGGTATTTTTGCAGGTTGTCGGTCAAGCTTTTGAGTTGAGCTTCGTAATCTTCCGTACCAAACGTAAAGTTCACCGCGTGAATATTGATCACCGCTAGCTCTTCACCGTTACTCAACTGATAACGAGACCAAAGTGCCGATTTAGGCAGTTGAAGCCAAGGCTCTTCGTGGGTATAAGCACACGCTTCTATTGGTAAATGAGTCGCTAGGTTGAGCACGCCAGCACTTTGTTCGAAAGCTTCAAACGCATTCACACGAGTACTTCCCCATTGACCACTCGTCACCCATTGGCGAAGCCCATCCGTCATGCTCGCTTCTTGCAATAAGACTAAATCACTTCCCGCCGAGAACTTATTCAGCTCGCTCTGCCAGTTGTTGCGGTTCTGCTTGTAGATGTTCCAGACGGTGAGGCTTAACCCATCTGACACATCAATCGCTTTCGGCTCAGAATTTTGGTAGCAACTGTAGATATCATTGCTGGTATTTTGAGAAGAGGTGATCAGATTGGGTTTATTCGGGATCACGAAGATAAGATGAAAACTAGCAACAGCGAGTGTTATCAAGACTACGATAACAATGATGGTTTTCTTAAACATACAGCACCCTACCAGAAATGAAAAAGGAGCGATAAACGCTCCTTTTAGGGTAATAGTTTTTTTATACGGCGTCTTCGTCTTCTTCGCCAGTACGAATACGTACTACTCGTTCAACGTCAGTAATGAAGATCTTACCGTCGCCAATTTTGCCTGTTTGCGCCGTCTCGATAATGGTATCAACACATTGGTCAGCCACTTCGTCGGTCACAACAATTTCCAATTTCACTTTAGGTAAAAAGTCGACCATGTACTCTGCGCCGCGGTATAGCTCAGTATGACCTTTCTGACGTCCAAAGCCTTTAACTTCAGATACTGTCATACCCGTAATACCCACTTCTGCAAGTGCTTCACGTACATCATCAAGTTTGAATGGCTTGATAATGGCTTCAATCTTTTTCATGTTCATCCCTTAAACTGTGCGAATGGCTCATTATCGGTTAGCTATAGTAAACATTCAATGAAAAAAGCCAGAGCTTTAAAGCTCTGGCTCGAAATTTATCATCTTGTTTAATCAGCGCTTTAAGAAGGTTTTACTTAAGGCTTGCGTAATAAGCGGCTAGATTAGCAATATCTTCATCATTCAGCATTGAAGCTTGAGCCTGCATTACAGCGGCCAAACCGCCGGTGCGCTGGCCGTTCTTATATGCGTTAATTGATGAAGCGATGTATTGCTCGTTTTGACCTTTAAGGTTTGGATAACCTGGGATCACTGCGATACCGTCAGCACCATGACATGCCGCACAGATTGCTGCTTTAGCTTGACCCGCAGCAACATCACCCGCCAGAGCGTTACCACTCAATAGTCCAAATCCAAGAACTAATCCTAGTGTAATTTTCTTCATTGCATATTCCATTAATTATTTTTATTAAAGTGACGTCGAATTGTGACACAAACTTTTTCTACTTGCTCCAAAGCGCTTCACAATCTTGACCTTCGTAGTTTTTATCTACGAATAAGCCTAAAACAGCGATCACTCGCTCGCCATCCATTAATATTGGCGTTCTGCGTCGTAACCAGCTGGGTACTTGGTACTCTTGAAAGAGTTTTTTGAGCTTTCGACTATGGCCGCGTCCAATAGGATGCGCTGATAACCTTTCAGGGTTGAAGACCACCCGTAGCGCTCCGCTTGAGTCCTTCAAACTGAAGTTTTGCGAGTTACGACCATTCGATACAGAATCACTCTGTGACGGCATGAAATGTAGCTTCCCTAAACCATCGGGCAGTTGCAAGCTATCACCAAGCACAACATCGGCATGCCAACTCGACAAGTCCTTAGTCTCTTTCACTATATAGAGCTGATGATTAAAGCGCCTAACCTCAACATCATTCAACACCAGTTTAGGATTAGCATCAGCCTGAGCACACGCTACTTCATTCCAGATAAGCTTGAGCTGTTTTTGACTCGGCATTGCTTGATTACAATGACTCAACCACATTCTTAGCAGTCGTGCTCGTAACAAGTCTGAGTGTTGAGATAACGCCTTAATACTTAAGCTCTGGTTATCTCCCAAAGCTTGCTGAAAGTGTGATTCAAGCAACTCATCGAGCAATAACTCTTGCTCCGCACAAAGCTGAGCACTGCGACTGACCGATTCACGAAAGCTAGGCCAACGCTCAGTCAGCACCGGAGTCACTTGATGACGGATAAAGTTTCGGTCAAAACGCGTGTCCTGATTACTTTCATCTTCTACCCACGTTAAGCCCATGTTATGAGCGGCTGCTTCAATCTCGGTTCGGGTTACCGATAGCAGTGGGCGAACAATATGAGCATCAGCAAACGGCATCACTTTAGCCATCGAAGAAAGGCCTTTCGGACCACTGCCTCGTTTTAACGCTAACAGGAAAGTCTCTACTTGGTCATCGATATGTTGACCAGTGACAAGTACATCGCCGTATTGAATGTGTTGTTTGAAGGCGTGGTATCGAGCATCTCTGGCGAGCTTTTCTATGCTTTCCCCACAGTTAACATCCAGCGACACTCGCTCAATAGCTAGTGGAATAGACAAAGCACCACACCATGTTTGGCATTGTTCTGCCCAGTGATCGGCATTCTTGCTTAGGCCATGGTGAACATGAACCGCATGGCACTCAATGTCGTGCGCTTGGGTATATTGGGCTGCTAACTCCAACAACACATGTGAATCGACACCACCACTGAAAGCGACGACTAACCGACGAGGCTTAAGTGCGCTTTGGTTAAGTACGGATGTGAAGGTTTCAATTAAGTGTGTCATGAGGTGAATAAACCAAGAGGTCGTGTGTAAAGAGAGAATGTTTTAATAATAAAAAAGGGTTGGCACTGAGTCCAACCCTTTCATCAACTTGTTACGTTAAGCAGACCTTATCGCTAAGGCAACTTATCAGCAGTAGCCGTAGCTCATCAGACGCTGGTAACGACGCTCAAGAAGCGTTTCGTTATCAAACTGCTCTAGCTCTTCTAACTGTTTAACTAGCATGTCTTTCATGTTCTGAGCAGTCTGAACTGGGTCACGGTGCGCGCCACCTAGAGGCTCAGGAATGATTTCGTCGATAAGCTCAAGCTCTTTAAGACGAGGAGCGATTAGGCCCATCGCTTCAGCCGCTTGTGGTGCTTTGTCTGAATCACGCCATAAGATTGAAGCACAACCTTCTGGAGAGATTACTGAGTACGTAGAGTATTGAAGCATGTTCACGTAGTCACCAACACCAATCGCTAGTGCACCACCAGAACCGCCTTCACCTACAACGTTACAGATAACTGGAACAGAAAGACCAGCCATAACCTTAAGGTTTTTCGCGATAGCTTCAGATTGACCACGCTCTTCAGCACCAACACCTGGGTATGCGCCCGCTGTGTCGATGAAAGTAATGATAGGCATGTTGAAACGCTCAGCGGTTTCCATTAGACGTAGTGCCTTACGGTAACCTTCTGGCTTTGGCATACCAAAGTTACGGATCACTTTCTCTTTAGTCTCACGACCTTTCTGGTGACCAATAACCATAACAGGACGGCCATTTAGACGAGCCATACCACCCACAATAGCTTTGTCGTCAGCGTAAGCGCGATCGCCCGCCATCTCTTCAAACTCTGTAAATGCATGCTCCAGGTAATCTTTTGTATAAGGACGTTGAGGGTGACGAGCAAGTTGAGCTACCTGCCATGCACCTAAGTCACTAAAGATTTTCTGTTTAAGCTCTAAGCTTTTTTTCTCTAGTTGTTCGATTTCTTTGTCTAGATCTACCGCTGTGTCACCACCGTGACGCGAAACGTCACGTAGCGCTTCGATTTTTGCTTCAAGTTCAGCGATAGGCTTTTCAAATTCTAGAAAGTTCAGGCTCATCTATGAATCCTTGTTGATTCAGTTCCACAGTCATGGAGCTAAATTTTAGTTAAATTCGAGTTCTACTTGGCTATTTCCAAGCAGCTGTTTTAATTCGTCTAGTAATGTATCACTTGGCGTCACGCGCCATTCTGTGCCCAATGTTAACCGCGCTCTAGCGTCGGCACGTTGGTAGTATACATTGACTGGGACCGTTCCGGCTCTATAAGGTTCTAAGATTTGACCAAAGCGTTCAAAAAATTGACCATTAATCTGGGATTGGTCGATAGATATCGATACCCCACGAGCATATTTTTCACGGGCGCTTCCTAAGTCCATGACCTCGCGCGCGGACATTTTAAGCCCACCGTTGAAGTCATCAAAGCTGACCTGTCCAGAAACGACCACAATTTTGTCTTTTTCGAGCAATTCTGCGTAGCGATCGAGCGCATCTGAGAACAACATCACTTCCATTCGGCCAGATCGATCATCAAGTGTCATCAAACCGATTCGTGTACCGCGTTTAGTGGTCATCACTCTAGCCGCAATCACTAAACCTGCAATCGTTAATGACTGATCACGACGCGTTGGCGTGGCATCCTTCAAACGACAGCTGGTGTACTTAGCTAATTCTTTGATGTAAGCGTTAACCGGGTGGCCCGTTAGATACAAGCCAAGCGTTTCACGTTCACCCTCAAGCCAAACCTTCTCAGGCCACTTAGGCACTTGGGTATACTTGTGTTCAACCTCTTCCGGAGCGTCGGTCAACACGCCGAACATATCCGACTGTCCAAAGGACTCAGCGTGGTGATGTTGGCTTGCCGCTTTAACCGCATCCGGCAATGAAGCCATCATCGCTGCACGGTGAGGACCTAATCTATCTAAGGCACCGGATAGAATCAACTTTTCGATAACACGTTTGTTGACCTTCTTCAGATCAAGGCGTGCACAGAAGTCGAATAAGTCTTTAAAGTAACCGCCCTTATTGCGCGCTTCGATGATCGCTTCGATAGGACCTTCACCAACCCCTTTGATAGCGCCGATACCATAAACAATCGCGCCATCTTCATCCACGTTAAAGCGGTACAGGCCCGAGTTGATATCAGGTGGAAGCAGTTTGAGCTTCATACGGAAACACTCATCAACAAGGCCAATAACCTTCTCAGTGTTATCCATATCCGCCGTCATTACCGCAGCCATAAATTCCGCTGGGTAGTGCGTTTTCAACCACAGCGTTTGGTAAGAAACCAGTGCGTATGCAGCCGAGTGAGATTTGTTAAAGCCATAGCCCGCAAATTTCTCTACCAAGTCAAAGATCTTCATGGCAAGTTCGCCATCAACACCATTGGCTTCAGCACCCTCTTTGAAGGTACCACGCTGTTTCGCCATCTCTTCTGGCTTTTTCTTACCCATCGCACGACGCAGCATATCCGCTCCGCCAAGCGTATAGCCCGCCAGAATCTGTGCGATCTGCATTACCTGTTCTTGATACAAGATGATGCCGTAGGTCGGTTCTAGTGTCTCTTTCAGTGATTCGTGTTGCCACGTTTCATCAGGGTAAGAAACCGCTTCTCGTCCGTGTTTACGGTCGATAAAGTTATCTACCATGCCTGATTGCAGAGGACCCGGACGGAACAGGGCTACCAATGCGATGATATCTTCAAAACAATCGGGCTGTAGACGTTTGATCAGGTCTTTCATACCACGCGATTCCAGCTGGAATACCGCGGTGGTTTCAGAGTTTTGTAATAGGTTAAACGACGCTTGGTCATCAAGAGGAATCGACTCGATACGAACCGGCTCTTTACCCTCTTTCTTCAAGCGTGGGTTCACTAGGCCTAGCGCCCAGTCGATGATGGTCAGGGTACGCAGGCCCAAGAAGTCAAACTTAACCAAGCCAGCCGTTTCAACGTCATTCTTATCGAACTGCGTTACTGGGAAGTTACCTTCAGCATCGGCATAGATTGGTGCAAAGTCAGTGATCGTGGTTGGTGAGATTACAACACCACCCGCGTGTTTACCGGCGTTTCGCGTACAACCTTCAAGGATACGACACTTATCGATCAGTTCACGAACTTCTTCATCGCCATCGTAAAGCTCTGGCAATGCAGGTTCAGCAAGGAAAGCTTTCTCAAGCGTCATGCCCGGATCTGGCGGCACAAGCTTTGAAATTCGGTCAACGAAACCAAACGGGTGACCCAGTACACGGCCTACGTCGCGGATTACCGCTTTCGCCGCCATGGTACCAAAGGTGATGATCTGAGATACCGCATCACGACCATACATTTCGGCAACGTGATCAATTACTTGGTCACGCTTATCCATACAGAAGTCGATATCGAAATCGGGCATCGAGACACGTTCTGGGTTCAAGAAACGTTCGAATAGTAGATCGTATTCAAGTGGATCGAGATCGGTGATATCCAGAGCGTAGGCTACTAGAGATCCGGCACCAGAACCACGGCCAGGACCTACTGGCACATCGTTATCTTTTGACCACTGGATGAACTCCATTACGATCAAGAAGTAACCTGGGAAACCCATGTTGTTGACAACTTCGAGCTCGATCTTGAGTCGCTTATCGTATTCTGGCCTGCGCTCAGCACGCACTTTTTCATCTGGGAACAGGAACGCGAGACGTCGCTCAAGGCCCTCTTCAGATTTCTTGATCAGGAAGTCTTCAATCGCCAAACCTTCCGTTGGGAAGTTAGGCAGGAAGTATTCGCCCAGACGAACCGTTACATTACAACGCTTGGCAATCTCAACACTGTTCTCAAGTGCTTCAGGGATATCGGAGAACAACTCACACATCTCTTCTTCGCTACGAAGATATTGTTGCGCGCTGTAATTTTTAGGACGACGAGGATCGACCATAGTGAAACCATCATGAATCGCAACGCGGATTTCATGGGCATCAAAAAGATCTTCAGTTAGGAATACTACTTCGTTGGTTGCAACAACAGGTAGGTCTTCTTGCTCAGCCAGTTCCAACGCAAAGTGCAGGTAAGACTCTTCATCCGGACGTCCGGTACGAATCAGTTCAAGATAGAAACGGTCTGGGAAGTATGTTTTGTAAAACTCGACATTACTTGCAACCAGTTCACGATTGCCTTTCAGCAACGCTTTACCAATCTCACCTTCTTTCGCACCCGATAGGATGATTAGGCCTTCGGCATTCTCAATCAACCACTCTTTATCGATAACAGGCTGATGCTGCACATGACCACGAAGGTACGCTTTTGAGATAAGCAGCGTTAGGTTGTTATAACCTTTATTGTCGGTTGCAATGACGGTGAGCTTGGTCAACTCGTCACCGAACTCTGGAGACTGCATCAAGAAGTCAGCACCAATAATTGGTTTAACCCCGCACCCATGAGCAGTACCGTAGAACTTAACCAAACCACAAAGGTTGGTAAAGTCGGTAAGTGCTAGAGCAGGCATACCCATTTCAGCGACTTTCTTAACTAATGGCGGCACCTTAGAGAGGCCATCCACCATAGAAAAGTCACTGTGTACGCGTAGGTGAACAAATTTTGGATCTGACATTATTTTTCCTGAATTCTAGGTTTGAGCCTAGGGTTACAACTGTGTGTATTCTATTTTTTTCTACTGCTAGTAAGCAAATTTATTCGAAGCTAAGCTCTACTATATAGAGTTTAATCAATGCCTAAAATACGTTTTACTGGCTTAAAGCTCTTACGGTAATGCTCGGTAACACCATGTTTTTCAATCGCTTCGAAATGCGCTTTAGTTGGGTATCCTTTGTGTTTCGCAAAACCAAACTCTGGATGTAGTTTGTCGAGTTCTTCCATCTCTTGGTCACGAACTACTTTAGCGATAATAGACGCCGCACTTATCTCTGCTACTCGTAAGTCGCCCTTTACAATAGCCAGGCCGTCCATTGGAAGTTGAGGAACACGGTTACCATCGATCAGTGCCATGTCAGGCTGAACGCTCAACCCAGCGATAGCGCGCTGCATGGCGACCATGGTTGCCTGCAGAATGTTCAACTCATCAATTTCTTGTGGTGAACAACGACCAACCGACCACGCCAAGGCTTTCTCTTTAATTTCAGGAAGCAGAGCAAGGCGCTTTTTCTCAGACAGTTTTTTTGAATCGTTTAAGCCTTCGATTGGATTATTTGGATCGAGGATAACCGCAGCAGTCACCACATCGCCTACCAATGGCCCGCGCCCTACTTCATCCACACCAGCAAACAACTGGTAACCTTGCGGATA
The DNA here is from genome assembly GCA_041879425.1 of Vibrio pomeroyi. NCBI lineage: Bacteria > Pseudomonadati > Pseudomonadota > Gammaproteobacteria > Vibrionales > Vibrionaceae > Vibrio > Vibrio pomeroyi. The sequence continues at coordinate 2,790,908 of CP090854.1, forward strand.
TTCAAACGGAGGAAGCTCTTTTTTCTCTTTTACTGCCATGACAATTCTCTTTGTAACTTATAATTCAGGCTTGATGGAGTGGCACTTTATGATTCAACAAACTCTCGACCGATCAATTTCAGCACCGCGTTGGCGGCTTGCTTATCAGCATCTTTACGAATCCAGTGGTGCATCTCAGTAAAACGTTCGATCAATGCACTATTGTCGGCTGATAGCATTTTGTCGACAGATGGGAACAAGAAGTCTGGGTGGCACTCTTCAAGAATGTGCTCTTTCACGATCTCTTCACCAGCCAGAATATTCGGCAGTGATACGAACTCAGTGATCGCTAGCTTCTTCACAATATAGCCAGTCAGCTTATTCACTTTGTAGCCAACAACCATCGGACGCTTCAGTAACATACACTCAAGAGCCACAGTGCCTGAAGCCAGAAGCACAGAGTCAGCAGCGGTAATCACGTTGGTTGCCGTATCTTCGACTAACGTAAATTCAAGCTCAGGTGCTGTCGCTTGCCAGATTTCAGTAAACTGTTTTTTGCGCTGCTCATTCACGAGCGCAACAACAAAATTGATATCAGGGTATTTTTGCTTAATGCGCTGGCACGTTTCGATAAATGGTTGAGCGATCAAACCCATCTCACCACCTCGACTGCCCGGCAATACGGCTAACCACTGCTTGTCTTGATCTAAGCCTAATAGCTCACGTGCATCTTGTTTGCTTGGTTCTAAAGGAATTGCATCAGCCAACGTGTGACCAACAAATTCACAGGCAACGTTGTATTTATCGTAAAACGCTTTCTCGAATGGTAGGAAAGCCAAAACTAAGTCGGTCGCTTTGTCGATTTTAAAGATACGCTTAGGACGCCAAGCCCACACGGAAGGGCTCACGTAATGAACCGTTTTAATGCCAGCGTTCTTAAGATCGAGTTCAAGTCTTAGATTGAAGTCAGGTGCATCAATACCCACAAACACATCTGGCGGGTTTTGAGTGAAATACTTCACCAGCTCCGCTTTCACTTTTAATAAGCGAGGTAAACGGCCAAGTACTTCAACTAAGCCCATGACAGCCAGCTCTTCCATCTCGAAAAGAGACTCACAACCAAGCGCCTTCATTTTTGGTCCGCCAATACCGACGAATTCAGCATTCGGGTACTGCGATTTGATCGCTTTGATAAAACCTTCACCAAGCGTGTCACCAGAGAGTTCTCCGACAACGATACCTACGCGCAGTGGTTCATTCGAAACAAAGCCCTTGCTGTTGGTTGCTGCTTCTTGCTGTGCCATAGTTTTCCAATTCCCTTCTTGCCTAAAACAAAAAAGATCGCCTAATGATTAGCGATCTTTTTGTTATACCAATCTGATTAAGTAATTATTGTCATACTTGCGCGGATTGGTACACAACCACATCCAGTATTAACGAATAATACCGCGCTCAGAGTTCTCTAGCATTTCTAGCATAGGAGCCACCGAAGTAAACTCTTTCGCCATTTCAACTAAAGCCGCTTTCGCTTCTTCAAGCGTTTTACCTGAACGGTATAACTCTTTGTACGCTTTCTGTAGTGCACGAATTTCTGGTTTCTCAAAGCCGTTACGCTTCAAGCCCACTAGGTTAAGACCGAATGGAGCAGCATGGTTACCCTGTGCAAGTACGTACGGAAGTACATCTTGAACAACAGCAGAACAGCCGCCAATGTATGCGTAAGCACCAATTGAACAGAATGGGTGAATCGCAGACAGTGCCATAACACCAGCGTAGTCGCCTACCGTTACGTGCCCGCCAAGAATAGCGTTATTACCAATGTGAGTATGGTTACCAACAATAACATCGTGCGCTACGTGAGCATTAACACAAAGTAGGTTGTCATCACCAATTACAGTGGTTGCTTTGTCTTGAACGGTACCACGGTGGATTTGAACCGCTTCACGAATTACGTTGCGATCGCCGATCACAACCGTCGTGTCTTCGCCGCCGTATTTCTTATCTTGGTTTTCTTCACCGATAACAGCGTGTGGGAAAATGCGGTTTTCTTTGCCAATGGTAGTGTGACCTTTGATCACAACATGCGACATGATTTCTGTGTCGTCGCCAATGGTCACATTACCAGCAATATAAGTGAAAGGCCCAACCGTCACGTTAGCACCGATAGTTACATCACCTTCGATTACTGCTGCCGGGTGAATTTTCGCTGTTTCATGAATCATATTAAAACTCTCTACGAGCACATTTAAGTTCAGCTGAACATACAACGTCGCCGTCAACTTTTGCTACACCGTTGAACGATGCAATACCACGACGCTCTTTTAAGAATTCAACTTCGATAACCAGTTGGTCACCAGGTACGACTGGCTTACGGAATTTTGCTTTATCAACACTTGCAAAGTAGTAAAGCTCGTTGCCAGAAGGCGCACCAAAAGATTTAAATGCTAGAAGGCCTGTTGCTTGTGCCATTGCTTCTAAGATCAACACGCCTGGGAATACAGGAAGTTGTGGGAAGTGGCCTGTGAACTGAGGTTCGTTAACAGAGACATTCTTAATCGCAGTCAGTGTTTTTTCTTTTTCAAAGCTAGTCACACGATCAACCATTAAGAATGGGTAGCGATGAGGTAATAGTTCCTGAATTTCAGTAATGTTCATCGTTGTCTGTTCAGTAGTCAAAGTCGTATTCCTATATATATTCTTTATTTAATTAGAAGGATTATAAACGAAAAAGACTCGCTGTACGCGAGCCTTTTATTAGAAATGCTGGAATTATGATTCCGCGCTCTTCTCGATAAGTTTTTCAACGGTTTTCAAACGCTTGTTCATTTCATCAATTCGATGAACACGCGTTGCTGTTTTACGCCAATCTTTGTTTGGCTGTAAAGGAATACCCGAAGAGTACATGCCTTTCTCAGTGATGCTGCGCATTACCATCCCCATACCGGTGATTGTAACGCCGTCAACGATTTCAATGTGACCATTAATCACACTGCCGCCACCAATAATACAGTACTTACCTATCGTCGTGCTGCCTGCAATGATAGTACCACCCGCAAGAGCAGAACCATATCCGATGTGAACGTTGTGAGCAATTTGAAGTTGGTTGTCTAAGATAACGTTATCTTCAATGATTGTGTCATCTAACGCACCACGGTCAATAGTAGTACACGCGCCGATTTCTACGCGATTACCAATGCGAACAGAACCCACTTGCGGGATCTTAACCCACTCGCCTTTCTCGTTCGCATAACCAAAGCCATCAGAGCCGATCACCGTGCTTGATTGAACTAAACACGCTTCACCAATCACTACTTCATGGTAGATGCTTACGTTAGCCCAAAGCTTAGTACCAGCACCAATCTTTGCGTTTTTACCAATGAAGCAGCCCGCGCCGATGATTACATCGTCACCAAGAACAACACCAGACTCAATCACAGCGTTTGCACCAATAGACACGTTTTGTCCAATGGTCGCATCACTTGCAATCGAAGCTGAATCAGCAATAGCCGCAGCGGGTGCTGGAGTAGTATCAAGCGCTTGAGCAACTTTCGCAAAAGCAACGTAAGGGTCATTAACCACAATCACGTTAGTCTTACACAGTTCACGCTCACTCTCTTTAACCATAATAGCGGATGCTTTACAGTCACCTAGGTGCTTGCTGTACTTCACGTTAGAAAGGAACGTAATGTTACCTTCTTGCGCTTTATCCATAGGAGCGACGGCTGAAACGGTAATAGTACCATCTCCGTGTAGCTCTCCCCCGGTAATCGTTGCCAATTCGGCTAAAGTCAGATTCTTCATAAAACTTATTTCAGTGCTTTAATTACTTTCTCAGAGATGTTGTATTCTGGCTTGCCGTATTGCAGAGCTTGAATATCAACGATCATGTCGTAGCCTTCTTTCTCTGCAACTTTCGTTACAGCATCTTGAATCACTTTGAATAGCTTCTGCTTCTCTTGTGCTTCACGACGTTGGCTTGCTTTTTCTAGTGCTTGAGCTTTGATTTTGTACTTGCTGTCTAGTTGACCTACTTCGATACGTAGCTTCTCAACTTCGTCAGGACCTAGTAGCTCGCCATCACGCTTAAGCTTTTCAATCTTCGTTTTTGCTTCAGCTTGAATGCTCTGTAGCTCAGCTGCTTTGTCTTTGAACTCTTCCTGCATTTTTTGAAGAACAACTTCACGCTGAGGTAGAGCCTGGAATACTTGTGCAGTGTTTACATAACCCACTTTTTGCGCAGCTTCAGCAGCTGTTGCAAAGAAAGAAGAGCTAAGAACTACAAGGCCTAAACCTGCTGCTTTAATCATATTTTTCAAAATATTGTCCTTTAAATATTAGAAAGTTCTACCAATGGTAAATGTGAAGAATTCCTCATCATCACCTTCGTAAATTTTAATTGGTTTCGCTAGAGAGAAAACCAGTGGGCCCATCGGTGACATCCATTGAAGGGCTGCACCATAAGATGAACGGTAATTCGTTGGATCAGAGTAATCGTAGTAGTACTGGCTGCCACTATTAGGTGCGCCACGGTCTACGAACTCGGTATCCCATACACTTGCCATATCGAAGAAGACACTGGTACGAATCTGGCTACGTGCTTCATCAGAAGCAAACGGCGTAGGTACGATTAACTCTAAACTTGCCAAGGCAACCGCGTTACCACCAACTGAATCATCCGTAGCGGTATCATAGGTTGGGTTGTTACCTGTGCTACTTCCATAAACGGCTTTCGGACCTGCCGAGTTAGAGCCAAAACCACGTAGGGTTGTAAAACCACCCGCATAGTAGTTCTCGTAGAATGGGAACAAGTTATCGTTACCATCCGTTTGACCATAACCATTACCATAGCCTAATCGGCCACGCATCAATAGTGTGAACTCATGCTTTTTGGTCAGCGGGATGTAATGTTTTACATCGTACTGCATTTTGAAGTACTGAGCATCAGAGCCTGGTACCGTCATTTTAGCGAAAGCACGTTGGTGGTTACCCTCAGTTGGGAAGAAACCACGGTTCAAATTGTTACGCGTCCATGAAATATTGATATCGAAATCATCAGTTAAGATATGTTCGTCACCGTATTGGTCGATACTTCTCGCGAACTGTTCAACCTGGATATAAGTCGGTACGTTACCGATCTTGTTGTGCGTATAGCCCACACCAAACTCGATACGGTTCAGCTCATCCATAGGGAAACCCCATGTTAAGCTAGTACCATAACTTTGGTTGGTATAGTCGACGATACCCGCTTCAGATGCTTCAAATTCGTTGTAGAAGATCTTACCGCCTAAACTCACACCATCAAGGTTCCAGTATGGGTCGCGGTAGTCTAAGCTCACGTTCTTTTGGTAATCGTTCATCATGGCACTTACACCAACACGGTTACCAGAACCCGCAAAGTTGTCTTGTTGAAGACCAACCTGGAAGCTCACACCCGATTCAGTACCATAGCCGACACCAAAGTTAATGCTTCCCGAGTTTGCTTCTTTAACGTTGTAAACTAGATCCACTTGGTCTTCACTGCCAGGAACACGTACTGTTTGTACGTCCACAGTCTCGAAGAAACCTAAACGGTTAAGACGGCTCTTACCCGTATCAATCGATTTAGAGTTAAGCCAGCTGCCTTCCATTTGACGCATTTCACGACGTAACACTTCATCTTTTGTCGAGTTGTTACCTGTGAAACGAATATCACGAACGTAGATACGGCTGCCCGCTTCTACATTGATCACAAGCGAAACTTCTTTCGTCTCGTCATTGAATTCAGGAATAGTACGAACTTGTGGGTAAGCATAACCAGACTCACCAAGAATACGTTTTACACCTTCTTCTAGTGAAGTCACAGAAGAGCCGTTGTACGTATCACCATCTTCAAATGGTACTAGAGCATCAAAATCAGCCTCACGGCCAATCAGCTCACCACGGAACGACACATCTTTAACGGTGTAAGCTTCGCCTTCATCTAGGCCAAGCGTAATATAAACACCTTTCTTGTCTGGAGAGATCGCAACCTGAGTTGAGTCTACCTTAAACTTAAGGTAACCACGGTCAAGGTAGTACGATTTCAGCGCTTCAATATCACCCGCTAAAACTTGCTTCTGGTATTTTTCATCCGCCAGGAAGTTCCACCACGCAACGTCTACGTTGAGGTTAAAACGGCTAAGCAGGTCAGCGTCAGAGAAGACTTCGTTACCGATAAAGTTGATTTGCTGAATCTTAGCGGATACGCCTTCAGTAAACACAAACTTAAGGTCAGAACGGTTACGCGGCAAAGGCGTCACAACCGCTTTTACTGTCGCGTTGTATTTACCAACACTGTAGTAAAAGTCTTCAAGGCCTTTCTCAATGTTACTCAGGGTTGTGCGGTCAAGAGCTTCACCTTCACGAACACCTGACGCATCTAAGTTTTGCTGAAGCTGTTCTTCTTTAATCGCTTTGTTACCAGAGAATGAGATGCTTGCAATGGTCGGTCGTTCTTGAACTTGAACAATCAATACACCTTCATCACGAAGTACTTTAACGTCCTCAAAGTTGCCCGAAGCATACAATGCACGAATGATCTCAGACACATCGCTTTCATCCACTTCATCGCCAATACGTACTGGCATTTTCAGTAGAGCTGCACCAAGTGCAACACGCTGCAAACCTTCGATCTTGATATCTTGAACTACAAAGTTTTGTGCTCCGTTCGCAGCCACACTAGTGGCCAATAGACTTGCGAACAGAATTTGCTTAATCGCCATACTTATTCTAATTATTCCTTGCTACTACCAATGCCTGTGAGAAACCATTCACAGACGAGTAAAATCGTTAAATATTGCCAGAGCCATCAATGAGAAGAGGATTGCCCCTCCCACTCGGTATCCCATTTCCTGAACTTTCTCAGGTACCGGTTTACGAGTAACGGCCTCAATAGCGAAAAACAGCAAATGTCCGCCATCAAGCATAGGCAGCGGAACCAAATTAATAATCCCTAAGTTAACACTAATCAGAGCCAAAAAGCCCAAGAAGTAAACCAGACCATAATCGGCGGTTGTACCTGCACCTTTAGCGATTGAAATAGGGCCACTCAAGTTGTTTAAGCCAACATCACCAACGATGAGCTTCTTAAGCATTGTCAGTGTCAAACCAATGATTTGACCTGTTTTATCAAATGCTTTTCCTACAGACTCAATTACACCAAATTGTAACTCAAAGCGATAATCTTCTGGCCATTCTGCGACTTCCGGAGCAATACCTGCATAGCCGATTGTCGAACCATCAGAAAGCTCTCGACTTTTCGGTGTCATAACCAATGACTGCTCAGCGCCATTTCGCAATACCACCAAGTCCAATGATGTCATTGGGTTTGCACGAATTAACTCAACAACCGACTGCCACTGTTCAATAGGTTGCCCGTTAATCTCGACAATTTTATCGCCAGCTTCAAGACCTGCGTCGTATGCAGCGCCATCATCAATGATTTGAGCGAGCACCGTCGATATCTCTGGAGAATACGGTCTAAAGCCCAGCGTTGTCATCGCAGATTCAGTTTCTGGGTTGAACGACCAGTCTGAAATATCCAATGTCATTTGTTGCTCAAAGCCGATGTCGTCTTGAGAAGCAACCGTCACTGTCATCGATTGATCACCAATGTGTGATATCAAACCCATATTGACTGATTCCCAATCTGCGGTTTTGATTCCTGAAATAGATTTAAGTTCCATTCCAGTTTCAATTCCGGCTTGTGCAGCAATAGATTGCGGAGTGACTTCACCAATCACGGGCTTAACCGCGGGTACGCCAATCAAAAATACTAACCAATACGCGAACACTGCAAAGATAAAGTTGAATGCCGGGCCTGCACCCACAATTGCCGTTCGTTTCCAAAGCGGCTTCTTGTCGAAAGCGTATTGCTGTTCATCTTCAGAAAGGTCATCAACACGACCATCGAGCATCTTAACGTAGCCGCCCAGTGGAATCACTGACAAGCTGTATTCAGTGCCATCACGGCCCACTTTACTCCAGATTGATTTACCAAAACCAATCGAGAATTTTTCAACTTTCACACCACAACGACGAGCAACCCAGAAGTGTCCAAACTCATGAACAGCGACCAAAATGCCAAGCGCTACGATAAAAGATGCGAAGTTCCACAGAATTCCACTCATGCTAGCTGCTCTTTAATAAATTGAATGGCTATTTGACGAGACATATTATCGAGCTCGAGAAGGCTTTCCAAGCTATCTAAGCCCTCAGAGTTATGTTGTTCACATACTTTGCTCATAACGTGTTCGTTAATGACAGCAATATCGGTAAACTTCACTTGATTGTTCAAGAAAGCATCGACCGCAATCTCGTTTGCCGCATTAATAGCTGTTGTTGCATGCTGACCTAAGTAGCACGCTTCAATCGCTAATCTCAAACACGGGTAACGACTAAAATCTGGTTCTAAGAAGGTAAGCTCGCCCACTTTAGTAAAGTCTAAAGGCTTAACACCCGCCTCGGTACGATTAGGGTAAGACATCGTCAAAGCGATTGGCGTTGCCATATCTGGTTCGCCCATTTGAGCAAGCACAGAGCCATCCTTGTACTGGACCATAGAGTGAATCACGGATTGCGGGTGAATGATGACCTTTAACTGCTCCTGAGAAGCATTAAATAGCCATTTCGCTTCAATGTACTCTAGCCCTTTATTCATCATAGTCGCAGAATCGACAGAGATCTTAGGACCCATAGACCAGTTAGGGTGTGCAATTGCACGTTCAGGAGTCACTGATTCGAGTTCAGCCACGTCGGTATAACGGAAAGGACCACCAGAACCAGTCAGAAGGATATGGTTAATGCCATTTTCTTCAAGGTCACAGCGACCTAGGTTGGTTTGTACATTCTGCGGAAGACATTGGAAAATAGCATTATGCTCACTGTCGACCGGAAGTAGTTCTGCACCGTATTTTTCCACGGCGTCGATAAACAGCTGCCCAGACATCACCAAAGCTTCTTTATTAGCAAGCAAGATACGCTTACCCGCTTTAACCGCAGACATCGTAGGAAGTAGACCTGCTGCACCAACAATCGCAGCCATTACTGTATCCACGTCTTCTAAAGAAGCAATCTGACACATGCCTTCAGAGCCTGAAAGGACTTTAACGCTTGGGTAATCTGCAGACAAGATTTCAGTCAACTGAGATGCAGCATCAGGGCAAGCCATAGCAACATAGCTCGGTTGCCACTTTTCAACTAACGCCAGCATCTTTTCAACATTCGAGCCGGCAGCCAGTGCAACAACCGAATAGAGATCTGGGTTTTGCTCAACGACTTTTAGGGTACTTGCACCAATTGAGCCGGTAGCGCCAAGGATAGTTAGATTTCGCATCACATATGACCGTAGAAATGTAATAAAGGGCAGAATCACTGCCCTTTTAATTAGAATGCTAAATAAAGCAGAGCAAAGACAGGGAATGCAGCCGTTAAGCTATCTATTCTATCAAGTATACCACCATGACCAGGAATCAGATTACTACTGTCTTTCACCCCAGAAACACGCTTAAACATGCTTTCAACAAGGTCGCCAAGAACAGAGATAACGACGGTCACAAGGGTAATAACAATCATGTGAAGCGGGCTGGTGAATTGGATATCAAATAAATCAGCGAAGATCCAAGCCACGATCACCGCAGTAATAATGCCACCAATCAGACCTTCAATGGTCTTGTTAGGGCTTACTGCTGGCGCCATTTTACGTTTACCAAAACTCTTTCCTGCAAAATAAGCACCGCTGTCTGCAGCCCAAACGAGCAAGCAAACAAACATCACCAATTTCGCACCGTGGTAAGGGTCTACATCAATACCATTAGCACGCAGGATAACCACACTCCAGAAGAATGGCAGCAGGGTCAGTACACCAAAGGCGTGACGAAGAAGAGAGGAATCTTTCCATGCCGGCATAGACTTAGGATAAGTCACAGCCATGCCACTTGCGATTACCCACCAAATCGAACCAATCGTTAGAATGGCGTAGTGAGCGCTCGATAAATTATTGAGACTAAATGCATCAAAAGGGATAAAAGCAAAACTTGCAGCACTTACCACAACCGTAGGAATCAACGCTAGATAACGCGATTTGCTTTCAACAAATTGAGTCCACTCCCAGTATCCCAATAGCGAAATAACTACTAATGAAAGAATAAACGTGGGAAGTGATAACTCGAAAATTCCTAGAATAACTAGGGGAGCCAAAATCAACGCCGTAATAATTCGTTGTTTCAAACCAAAAAATCCTTATTAACTGTCCATCAGAGCTTTAATTTGCTCACCGGTGCATCCAAAACGACGCTCACGGTTAACAAACCAAGTCACAGCTTCTACTAAGCTGTCTTCATTAAAGTCTGGCCAGAATTGTTCAGTGAAATACATTTCGGCGTAAGCCAACTGCCAAAGCATAAAATTACTAATGCGGCATTCGCCACTGGTACGGATAAGTAGATCAACCTCAGGAATATCTGCCATCGTCAGGTGTTGTGTAATCATAGCTTCATCAATGTCATCTACATTAATATCGCCAGACTTTACCTGTTGAGCAATAGAGGTCATTGCTTGCTGGATATCCCACTTACCGCCGTAGTTAGCTGCAATATTAATAACCATACCTGTATTGGTGCTAGTCAAAGCTTCCGCTTCTTCTATCTTCTTTTGTAGTCGATCATTGAAACGACTTTTATCACCAATAACACGAAGTTGTAGATTATTTTTATGAAGCTTTTTTACTTCACTCGATAGCACTGAAATAAACAGTTCCATCAAGATACCGACTTCTTCTTCAGGACGACGCCAGTTTTCGCTACTAAATGCAAAAAGAGTTACTGCTTTGATGCCAAGTCTGGCTGCAGAAGAGATGGTTTTACGAACGGCTTGAACACCGTTTTTATGACCAAAGACGCGAGGCTTGCCCTGAGCTTTTGCCCAGCGACCATTACCATCCATAATGATAGCAATGTGTTTAGGAAGAGAGTCTGTGAACGCTTGAGAATTATGCATAAAAGAGTGAATCAAATTCTAATAGTCGAACAGAGTAGCATAAAAAAACGCTGCACCGTGAGTACAGCGTTTTTCCGGAAAGAAAAGAATAGGGAAAATTAAACTTCCATCAACTCTTTTTCTTTAGTTGCTAGAACTTCGTCTACGTTCTTAACCGCAGCATCAGTTAGCTTTTGAATTTCGTCTTGTGCTTTACGATCTTCGTCTTCAGAGATTTCTTTATCTTTAAGAAGCGCTTTTAGATCGCCATTTGCGTCACGACGGATGTTACGGATAGCAACACGGCCACCTTCAGCTTCGCCACGAACAATTTTAACTAGGTCTTTACGACGCTCTTCCGTTAGCGGTGGAAGTGGAACACGGATAACCGTACCAGCAGACATAGGGTTTAGGCCTAGGTCAGATGTTAGGATTGCTTTTTCTACTAGAGGAGTCAGTGTTTTATCAAACACTGTGATAGCTAGTGTACGTGCATCTTCAGCGATAACGTTAGCTACTTGAGTCAAAGGAGTTGGAGCACCGTAGTACTCAACAGTAAGACCAGAAAGTAGGCTTGGGTGTGCACGACCTGTACGAATCTTTTGCAGGCTGTTTTTTAGTGCATCAACACTTTTTACCATGCGCTCTTGAGCGTCTTTTTTGATTTCGTTAATCACAATTTCACCTTGATTATGTTCTTTCTTCAAGAAAGCTTTTTATTTGGAGTGATAAGGATAAGCTTACCGAAGTATAACCTTCAGTAAGCCCGAAAAATTAGTCAGCGTCGCTGATTAATGTACCTTCAGTTTCACCCATAACCACGCGACGTAGTGCGCCTGGCTTATTCATGTTAAATACGCGGATTGGCATTTTGTGATCACGTGCTAGCGTAAATGCAGCCAAGTCCATTACTTTAAGTTCTTTATCAAGAACCGTGTTGTAAGACAACGTATCATACAGCTCTGCGTCTGGGTTTGCTACAGGGTCAGAAGTAAATACACCATCTACCTTTGTCGCTTTTAGAACTACGTCAGCTTCGATTTCGATACCACGTAGACATGCAGCTGAATCTGTAGTGAAGAATGGGTTACCAGTACCAGCAGAGAAGATCACAACGCGACCTTGACGTAGTTGGCTGATTGCATCTGCCCAGTTGTAGTCGTCACACACACCTTTAAGAGGGATTGCTGACATTACACGTGCGTTTACGTAAGCACGGTGTAGAGCGTCACGCATTGCAAGGCCGTTCATTACCGTTGCAAGCATACCCATGTGGTCACCAACAACGCGGTTCATGCCAGCTTCTGCAAGACCTGCACCACGGAAAAGGTTACCGCCACCGATAACAACACCTACTTGAACACCTAGTTCAACCAATTCTTTTACTTCTTGAGCCATACGATCAAGGATCGTCGGGTCAATACCAAAACCTTCTTCGCCTTGTAGTGCTTCACCGCTAAGTTTTAACAGAATACGTTGATACGCTGGTTTAGGGTTCGTAGTCATGGAGTTTACCTTCCAAAGAGTTGATGATTAACAGTCATGGATAAAAACTGAACATGTCAGTTCGCATTCATAACAGCTAACGTTGCGAGCAAAAAATAATTCACTATTCATAAAAAGACCGCAGCAATGGCCACGGTCTTTTTTCAAACAATACGCTAAGGATTAACCTTTTTGTACCGCTGCAACTTCGTCAGCGAAGCTCATTTCAGCAGCTTTCTCGATGCCTTCACCAACTTCTAGACGTACGAAGTTAGATACTGAAGCGCCTTTCTCTTTAAGGATAGCGCCAACAGTTTGCTTAGGCTCCATGATGAAAGCTTGACCAGTTAGAGAGATTTCGCCCGTGAATTTCTTCATACGGCCAACAACCATTTTCTCTGCGATTTCAGCTGGTTTGCCTTCGTTCATAGCGATTTCAACTTGAACTGCTTTCTCTTTAGCAACTACGTCTGCAGGTACGTCTTCTGGGTTTAGGAACTCAGGACGTGATGCAGCAACGTGCATTGCAACGTGCTTAAGAGTTTCAGCTTCGCCTTCACCAGCAACAACAACACCGATTTTCTCGCCGTGACGGTAAGAAGCTAGTGCAACACCTGAAACGTATTGTACGCGACGGATGTTGATGTTTTCGCCGATTTTTGCAACTAGAGCAACGCGAGTTTCTTCGAACTGTGCTTGTAGCTCTTCAACAGTTGCTTGAGAAGCTACTGCTGCAGCTGCAACTTCTTCTGCGAATGCAGTGAAGTTAGCATCTTTTGCTACGAAGTCAGTTTGACAGTTAACTTCAAGAAGAGCAGCTACGCCGTTCTCTTCTTTGATGATGATTGCGCCTTCAGCAGCAACGTTACCAGCTTTCTTAGCTGCTTTCGCTGCGCCAGATTTACGCATGTTTTCAATTGCTAGTTCGATGTCAGCGTTTGCTTCTACAAGCGCTTTCTTACATTCCATCATGCCAGCGCCAGTGCGCTCGCGAAGTTCTTTAACTAGAGCAGCAGTTACAGTTGCCATTCTCTATTCCTCGGTTGATTCGAAAATAAGGTAAAAATCAGGGGCCAAAATGAGGCCCCCGATCTAACTATAACTTAGCTTACATTTAATAAAGATTTCAAAATCTAAATTAGCTAAGCCAAGCGTGATTCAGAGCCGCTATTATTCAGCTTCTACAAAACCATCTTTTTCAGCAGCTACAGCAGCAACATCTTTGTTACGACCTTCTTTAACCGCGTCTGCAGCAGCGTTTAGGTAAAGCTGTACTGCACGGATTGCATCGTCGTTACCTGGGATAACGAAGTCAACGCCGTCTGGGTTAGAGTTAGTATCAACTACAGCGTAAACTGGGATACCTAGGTTGTTTGCTTCTTTAACTGCGATGTGTTCGTGATCAGCATCGATTACGAATAGAGCGTCTGGTAGGCCGCCCATGTTCTTGATACCACCAAGAGACTTCTCTAGCTTCTCCATTTCGCGAGTACGCATTAGAGCTTCTTTCTTAGTAAGCTTGTCGAAAGTACCGTCTTGAGCTTGCGCCTCAAGTTCTTTCAGACGCTTGATAGACTGACGAACAGTTTTGTAGTTCGTTAGCATACCGCCTAACCAGCGGTTGTTAACGTAGAACTGGTTGCTGTTGATAGCAGCTTCTTTAACAGCTTCAGATGCAGCGCGCTTAGTACCAACAAAAAGAACTTTACCTTTCTTCTCGCCAACTTTAGCGATTTCAGCTAGAGCGTCGTTGAACATTGGTACAGTTTTTTCTAGGTTGATGATATGTACTTTGTTACGAGCACCAAAGATGAATGGCTTCATTTTTGGGTTCCAGTAACGAGTTTGGTGACCGAAGTGAACACCAGCTTTAAGCATATCGCGCATTGATACAGTTGCCATTTTAAAATCCTCTATGGGGTTAGGCCTCCACATCCCCCATGAATCCGACCCCTAACAACTAACCACTTTTCAGCCGTTATTCGTGTTGTTGAGGCACCCCGGAACATGTGTCGGAATGTGTGTGATTTAAAGATATAAGTTAGTAGACACAAAGTCAGTTTCGCCAATTGAAGAAAACAGTCCTGATGTCCGGCGCGCTTTATACCATATTTTGTCTATCTATGGCTAGAAAAAAATCTAAAAATGGCGACTGCTATACTGATCCCTAAAGGCGAATTTCCTCTATAAATAGTGTCCCTTTCCAATCGCTTCGGTATCAACAAACCGAACATTATTCACTCAGGTTGAGAAGTATCCACCAGCATTGTACGGATATGGGAATGTTGCGCTAAATTGCTGCACTGATAGAATAGCCCCAATATGCACACTTAGGTGCTACCAAATTAAGAGATATGCAATGGCTGTAAAAATTAAAACTGCTGAAGAAATTGAAAAAATGCGCGTCGCCGGCAAGCTGGCTTCTGAAATTCTAGAGATGATTGAACCTCACATTCAAGTGGGTACAACGACAGAAGAGCTAAACCAAATCTGTCACGAGTACGCTCTAGAAAGAGGCGCATACTCAGCACCACTTGATTACCACGGTTTCCCTAAGTCAATCTGTACGTCTATCAACCACATTGTGTGCCACGGTATTCCAGCGTCACAAGATGAGACTGGCAGCACAGGTCAATTCAAACCTGCAGTATTGAAAGATGGCGACATTCTAAACGTTGATATCACTGTGATTGTTCCTGATGACGAAAACGCAGATCTAAGCACTCGTCCACAAGGCTACCACGGTGACACATCTAAGATGTTCCTAGTGGGTGAAGTATCACCGGCTAACAAACGTCTGTGCATGGTTGCTCAAGAAGCACTTTACGAAGGCATGCGCCAAGTTAAGCCAGGTGTTCAACTTGGCCAAATCGGTACCGCTATCGAGAAGTACATCAAAACAAACAACAAGAACAACCCACGTGCGAAGTTCTCTATTGTTAAAGATTACTGTGGTCACGGCATCGGTTCTGAGTTCCACGAAGATCCACAAGTGGTTCACTACAAAAACAACGACCGCACTGTGCTAAAAGCAGGCATGTGTTTCACTATCGAGCCAATGATCAATGCTGGTAAGTTTGGCTGTCGTCTTGATGACCAAGATAGCTGGACAGTGTACACAGCAGACAGCAAAAACTCGGCGCAGTGGGAACACACACTGGTTGTGACTGATACAGGTTGTGAAGTACTCACACTACGCAGCGACGATACAATTCCACGTATCATGAAGAACGCTTAGTTCATCGAACTGAACGCATCAGCCTTCTAAAAATATCCTCGCTCTGTCGAGGATATTTTTTTTACCCACTCAATTTCGATTTTCCATCAGCTTCTGTTAAATTGTTTACTATTCTCATTTGCTTGCACGGATAGCAGACCCTATGCCTTATCAATGCCCTCTTACGTTCAATGACGAACAAATTGAAATCTGCGAATTAAAAAATCAGCTCGAGATCTTCACGCAGTATCAAAAAAATGAATTCCTGAATCATCACCCAGTTACCGACTTAGTGTTACTGCGCTCCGAATACATGGACTTGCTTCTTAATCGACTATGGGAACATTTTGGATTCAACAAACTGCCTCATATATCACTCGTCGCGGTAGGTGGTTATGGCCGTGGTGAACTTCACCCCTTGTCTGACATTGATATCCTTATCGTCTCGCAGAAAACATTGCCACCAGCGCTCGGTGAAAAAGTCAGCCAGTTCATCACCCTACTCTGGGATTTAAGACTCGAAGTCGGCCACGCGGTTCGTACCATTGCCGAATGTCTTGATATCGGCATTGATGACTTAACCGTTGCAACTAACCTGCAAGAGTCGCGTTTATTGTGCGGCAGTGAAGACACCTTCCAAGAGTTAAAACTGAAGATTCATTCTGATTCATTTTGGCCAAGTGAGACTTTCTATAAGGCTAAGATTCAAGAACAAAGAGAGCGTCACGCTCGCTACCACGACACCACTTACAATCTTGAACCCGATATCAAATCGACTCCGGGCGGACTCAGAGACATCCATACCCTGAGCTGGGTTGCGCGTCGACACTTCGGTGCCACATCTTTGCTTGAGATGAGTAAGTACGGCTTTCTGACTGATGCCGAGTATCGTGAGCTTGTTGAGTGCCAAGATTTCCTATGGCGTGTTCGCTTTGCGCTGCATATTGAATTGCGCCGCTACGACAACCGCCTGACGTTTGCTCATCAAGCTCAAGTCGCTGAACATTTAGGTTATACGGGCGAAGGCAACCGTGGCGTCGAGATGATGATGAAAGAGTTCTACCGCACGCTTCGTCGTGTCGCAGAACTCAACAAGATGCTGCTTAAATTATTCGATCAAGCGATCATTAATGGTGGTCAGACTCAAGACGCTGAGATTCTCGACAATGACTTCCAGCGCCGTGGTTCACTGATTGAAGCACGCAAGCCTGCTCTATTCCAAGCTAGACCAGAAACCATTCTCGATATGTTTATCCATATCGCGAATGACTCCTCTATCGAAGGCGTTAGCCCACCAACATTGCGACAGCTGCGTACGGCACGTCGTCGATTAAACCGATTCCTGCATACGATTCCAGAGGCTCGCGAGAAATTCATGGCCTTGGTTCGTCACCCTAATGCTTTGCACAAAGCCTTTAGCTTGATGCACAAACTGGGCGTACTCTCGGCTTACTTGCCACAATGGAGCCAGATTGTCGGTCAGATGCAGTTTGACCTGTTCCATGTTTATACCGTTGATGAACACAGTATTCGCCTTCTCAAACACATCAATCGTTTTAGCCAAGTTGAAAACCACGACAAGCACCCTATCTGTTGTGAAGTGTATCCTCGCGTGCAGAAGAAAGAGTTGCTGATCCTTGCGGCTATCTTCCACGATATTGGTAAGGGACGTGGCGGTGACCACTCAGAGATTGGCGCGGTTGAGGCTTACTCTTTCTGTATTGAACATGGGTTATCGAAGCCAGAAGCGAAGCAAGTAGCATGGTTAGTACAAAACCACCTATTGATGTCTGTTACTGCGCAGCGTCGTGATATCTACGACCCTGATGTAATTACCGAGTTCGCCAAGAAAGTGCGTGATGAAGAATCATTAGAGCTACTGGTGTGCTTAACCGTCGCCGACATCTGTGCAACCAACCCAGAGCTTTGGAACAGTTGGAAACGCACCCTGTTAGCAGAGCTATTCCACTCAACACAGCGTGCATTGCGTCGCGGCTTAGAAAACCCTGTCGATGTACGAGACCGTATTCGTCACAACCAACAAATGGCGTCAGCTTTGTTGCGTAAAGAGGGGTTCACCGCTCGTGAAATTGAAGTGTTGTGGCAACGCTTCAAAGCAGACTACTTCTTACGTCACACCCACAAACAAATCGCTTGGCACTGTGAGCACTTACTTCGCCTAGAAGACCCAAGCCAACCGCTCGTGCTGATCAGCAAAAAAGCGACGCGTGGCGGGACTGAGGTATTCGTTTACTGCAAAGACCAAGCAGCACTTTTCGCGACTGTGGTTGCCGAGCTTGATAGACGTAACTTTAACGTTCACGACGCTCAGGTCATGGTCAGCAAAGATGGTCATGTTTTGGATACCTTTATCGTACTTGACCAACATGGTGAAGCGATTGATGAAGCGAGGCACAAAGCCGTAGCTAAGCACCTGACTCATGTTCTGGCTGATGGCCGTCCAACGAAGATCAAGACACGCCGTACACCTCGTAACTTACAGCACTTCAAGGTGAAGACTTTGGTTGAGTTCCTACCAACCAAGAGCAAAAAGCGCACCTTAATGGAGTTAAGAGCACTAGATACACCAGGGCTATTGGCTCAAGTAGGTGCGACTTTTGCTGAGTTAGACATTAATTTGCACGGCGCAAAAATCACCACTATCGGTGAACGAGCAGAAGATTTGTTCATTCTGACCAGTGAAGCGGGAGGAAGGCTTTCTGAAGAACAAGAGCAAGCGTTGAGAGAAAGATTAACGGAACATGTTTCTGAACTTGCGCCTTAAAAAGAGAATCTAACCATCGAATAAATGTGGGGAAAGATAGAGAGCGATCTTGCCCACAACTTACAATCAATTCCCAGATATCAACTATCTAGCTCGTCGTTAGGCTGCTACATTGATTAAGTCAATTACATAAAAGTATTACATTCATAAACTAGAGGTCGCTTATGTATCCAAACCTCACTGGCTTAGGTATCCACGAACCTAAACAGATTGAACGTTACTCCCTTCGCCAAGAAGCGCACAAAGATATCCTGAAGATTTACTTTCGTAAGCAGAAAGGTGAACTGTTCGCGAAAAGCGTTAAGTTTAAGTACCCACGACAAGTAAAAAGTGTGCTTGTTAGCGGTGGCAATAATCAATACAAAGAAGTGACTGAGATAAACCGCAACCTCACTCTTGTGATTGATGAACTGAACAAGATCACCAAACCGACACCAACCACTGAGATGGATGTGAAGCAGAAGATCCTTACTGACTTGCGCCACCTAGAAAAAGTAGTATCGAGCAAGATCTCTGAGATCGAAGCCGATCTAGAAAAACTAAAATGATCCAGAGAACAGACAACTAACAACCATTAGTTGTTATGCTCAGATCTCACAAACATTAAAAAGGGCTGATATCACTATCAGCCCTTTGTTTTACTCTACTTTCTATGCTTACTTACATGCGAGTGCTTTTACTTAGACGAACACGCTTTAGTATTGATTAAGTTGGTGTCCCACTCAAAGGTTTCAAACAACCTTAACCACGTTTCATCTAGGCTAGCCTTCATGACCAACTCTTCTTTAGTAAAAGGATGAATGAAGCGTAATTCAGACGCATGCAG
Source organism: Vibrio pomeroyi (assembly GCA_041879425.1). Classification (NCBI taxonomy): domain Bacteria; kingdom Pseudomonadati; phylum Pseudomonadota; class Gammaproteobacteria; order Vibrionales; family Vibrionaceae; genus Vibrio; species Vibrio pomeroyi. Next base: position 2,810,192 of record CP090854.1, read on the forward strand.
TAACAAACGGTGCGAATCTAAATCATCACGAAACAGTCGATTGTGCTTACCATCACCATGTGAGGTATCACCAACAATTGGGTGTCTTAGGTGAGCCATATGACGACGCAGCTGATGTTTGCGACCTGTCTTTGGCATCATCTCAACCAAGCAGTAGCGGCTAGTCGGAAAACGCCCTGTTGAATATGGCACTTCGACTTTTGCTAGCGGTTCATAGACTGTCACCGCCTCTTGTGCTTCTTTGTCTTCTTTCGCGAACTTATCAGCGATCTTATCCAACTCAACCTTGAGCGCGTAATCGAGCGTATCGCCCTCTTCTATCCAACCACGAACAATTGCATGGTAAGTCTTTTGCATCTCATGGTTAGCGAACATTGGCATCACCTCAGAGGCTACCTCACTCGACAGAGCAAACACCAATACGCCAGACGTTGGGCGGTCTAAACGGTGCAGAGGAAATACGTGCTGACCAATTTGGTCACGCAGTGTTTGCATCACAAATTGAGTCTCGTGTTTATCCAACCATGAGCGATGCACCAGCATGCCAGCAGGCTTATTCACCGCAACAAAATACTCATCTTGATAAATGATCTCTAACATTACGTGCATACCTCATCAATGCTCTGAATCGTCACTAGCAGTTCGGCCTTGTCTGCCTCATTTTTCCATACTTCACCAAAGTAAGGATGAATCGCGAAGCCCTTGGGTAGGCTCATTTGTGCATCCATCATTGCGTTGATCTTAACAATGAAGATCCACTGTAACCACTCTTCCGGTTGTAACGAATCAATCGCGAAAGGTTCAACACTGGCCAGAGCTTCGTCCGAAGGTGGAACATCACTCCACAGCGAACATTGGCGCATTTGTTGTTCTAATTGTTGAAGTAAAAGAGGTAACTTTGTGGCAGCTGTCATTTTTCACCAAGTTATTTATCTAGTGACCTTGAAATTGGGGCATAGAGTACCATCTATTTAGGAAAGAAAGTTAGGAGCTTTATTACTATGGAAACGATTCACACGCTCACTCAGTTACTCAAGAATAGCGGTTGCCAATACGATATCTACGACCTAGGTCGTCGCATTCAGAAGATCGACAACACTTTATTCTCTGATGTTGAGCAAGGGAAACAGCCGTACCCATTTCCACTTCAGAAACAAGCTCACTTAGCCATTAGTTACTGGAACGAACACAAGCAGCCTTGGATTTGGTTCCTAAAGTTCAAGCTGGACGAAAGAGGCCTATTGCATCAAGGCGATGTCGGCAACTTCCTTAAGTTTGTTATCGAAGCGATGGGCACACGTCTAAGCGGCGAGATCAGCGAAGAGCAACAACAAAAGCTGTCTAACAACCCATACACGTTTAAGCCTTCAGAAGACAAGATGGCCGTGTTCCATAGCCAAGTAAGAGCAGGTTTGGACCTGGCAACGAGCCAATACTACGAACACGCTCAACACTACTTCACTGGCGATTTAGGTTGGGACAACTGGAAAACGGTTGGTCTTCAAGGCATCACCGATATGTGTGCTCGCCTAGGCAGCCAACAAAACGGTGTCGCGATTCGCAAAGCATTGAACAAACTGCCATCAGAACCTCTATACGCAACACTAGGGGCGCTTGAGCACACGCAAATCAATGACAAGCTGGCTCAACGCTTACAAGAGATGGCTGAAAATGAGATTAACAGTCAAGAACCGGATTTATTCTTGCTGTCTGCATTGGTTCGTGCCCTTTCTGGTGCTGAGCAAAACACAACGAATGCCGTAATTAACCAAGTTCTGGCGAGCCCACGTTTAAGTCACCAAGAGGTATTAATTGGTTTGGCTGGTCGTAGCTGGCACGCACTGCAAGACCCTGCGATTGCTGAGCAATTCTTGCTGCGTCTCGCACAAACAGGCAACCAAAACTTGTTCAATCAGTTATTTGCAGATTTAGTGATGATTCCAACTCTGAGAATGGTATTTTTACCGCTACTGAACTCAAACCCATCACCAGAACTTGCAAATGCACTGGTCGAACTGCAGCAAGCGGCTAAAGCTAAATAAGCTAATAAAGAGATTCACTCTGTCACTCATCAAAACGCGCAACTATCACAATTGGAATGAAGAGATAAAAAAGGAAGTATGGATTAAATGATAGATAACTTATTGGCTATTTTGTTTCTGTGCTTCTTTTGCTTTTTATTTTGGCAGCAGCGCAGGCAATCAGAGCTTGCGAAGGCTGCCATTGCGAGAAAGTGTAAAGAACTGGACTTACAGTTGTTGAGTGTCGCTTTTAGTGGTCATAAGCTTAAGATGCGCCACGAGTTAACCACGATTTGGCGCTGGCATACTGTGTACCAATTTGAGTTTTCAGCATTAGGTGATGACCTGTACCAAGGCAAGCTGACCATGGTTGGCTTCCGCTCTATGCGGTTTGAGCTACAGCCTCATAGAATGTAACGTCACAATACGCGGTATAGCGATATTCATGATAAGGGCCAAACTGATCTTGTTTGGTCTCTTTAAATGCAAAGCCGAGTTTTTCTAACAACTTAATGGATGGGTTATGGCCGACATTAACGGTTGCGACGACATTCGTTAAGTGCTCTTCAAAACACACCAAGCTAAAGAAAGGTTTTAGCACTTCACTCGCAAGACCTTTATTCCAGTGTTCTTTATCCAAAATAAAACCAAGTTCATGCCTGCCTTTATCAGATGAAATAAAGACATGTCCCAGATATTCACGAGTTTGGTTATGGATGATCGCACGGCAGAAGCCGACGTTGTCTTGCAGTATTTCTTGAAAAAGGTGCTTCGCAGAAGCAACAGAGTGCGGCCCGTTCATTTCAGCACGATTAATGGGGCAGCAGTTTAACTTAATAAAGTCGAGTTCTAGCTGTTCAGTATAAGGTACCAACAGCGTTCTTGAGGTTGCTATCGTCATAAAACACTCCTTGTGTTGACCATTAGCAGAAAAGCAGATGTCGCGCTCTTAGATGAAAAAACTCTTGATAAAAAGAGCCTTCTAGACAGAGAAAGCTTCAGAAAAAGAAAAGCCCCGACACCGAAGTGTCAGGGCTAGGGTCTTACTCGCAGCAGTCCGGCTACTAATTAATGCTCCATGCATCATCCATAATAGTGGCTGTAATCCTTCAGCTCTTTCCTTTACTTCGCCGTCCTAGCGGTGTCCAATCATCCTGAAAGCTAACAATCCTAGTTAGCGCACATCACTTGTTCCGTGAGCGGTGTCCTTTACATCGTCCTGATGCTAATCCAACCCTTTAATCCTAAAGGTGTCCATTGTCATTCCGTTGCAGCTAACTTCCTGTTAACTGACTGTATCCCTACAATGTCCTTACGCTCCATGCTTGATCACTCATCCTAAGTAACCAAATCTTCATCCTGAAGATAACCAAATCCTTGGTGCTTTCCTGTTCCGTGTCAGAATCCTTCCGACAAGGTTTAATTTACGCGATTTAGGGTTTCGGACAATAGATTTGCATCACACTTTGAATTCAACCGAGTTGTTAATTATATAAAACAATTAAAATTCAACACCTTAACCATATGCATATCAATCTCTCTAGACAAGTATTCGTGTTATCTCACAGCCTTTGTAAGAGATCTCTCACACGCCATGGGATGTTTTATGATTCGCTATCATCCACCGGAGCGAGTAAAATGACCAAAGACTAAAAATGGAGGTCAACATGCTGACAAAAGATGTTTCTGAAGAGTTGAAATCGGTGCTTGAAGGACTGCAAGCACAAGGCAAAGAGCCGACTGTTGCATTAGTAAAAGCTCGCATGAGTACATCGGTTCCAATGCCTGCTTTAATCACAACCATCAAGAGCTGGAAAAGTGCGAATCGCGTACCTAAAGTTGAAGTCGCGACACAAGAAGAGCCAGCACTAGACCGTGTTAGCCAACTGGAAAAGCAAATCCTAGAACTTACCGCTCGTGTTGCCACGCTTGAAGCTAAGTTAACTGAACAATAAGCTAACTGAGAAATAGAACACTATGAAGATATGGGTTGATGCGGACGCTTGTCCCAAGGTTATCCGAGAAACCATCGTACGCGCAGCTGAGCGAACTGGTGTTGAATGCACCTTCATCGCAAACCACGTTGTTCCTGTACCAAAACGAGTGAACATCCACTCTATTCAAGTACCAAGTGGCTTCGATATCGCCGACAACGAAATAGTAAAACGAACAGAGAAAGGCGACCTTGTCATTACTTCAGACATCCCTCTGGCAGACGAAGTGATCACCAAAGGCGCACTGGCACTGAGCTCGCGCGGTGAGCTTTACACCAAAGAAACCATTAAAGCGCGTCTCAACATTCGTGATTTCATGGAAACCATGCGTTCAAGTGGCATCCAAACTGGCGGACCAAGCACCCTTTCTCAAACCGACCGTCGTGAGTTCGCCAACCATCTCGATCGCCTGCTAGCAAAACGCTAACCTCGACTTTTCTTATGAAGAGATAGTTCAAAGCCATCTCTTAGTCGCAGTAGCTCAGATGAAATTTTAATCGACATACTCCGTTCTTGATATTTATTACAATAACGGAGTATTGATTATGGTTCGTCGAATCGCCCTCTCGCTATCCATTCTTGTTTGCAGCACTCAACTTTCCTTTGCCGATGAAGAATACGGAATCATAGGAGGCAGCATCACCTATGGTGAAAGTGTTTTCTCCACTAAAAGTTCTCCTCAATTCGGTGCAACACCCAACCTCTTCTATTCCGGCCCGAAAGGCTTTATTGATGGCAGCCTCGCCAATTGGCAACTGCTACCTTATGTGGGGTTATCAGGAAACTGGCGCTTTGCTGAGGTGTCAGGCACCTTCGTTGATCTGCCTAATGGTATTCAAGACAGAGATGGCAATGGAGAGTTAGGGATAACCTTAGGCACGGTAGGCGCACGTCTCACCTATTTACACGACGTGACTTCAGAACATAACGGCTACGAAGTTCAACTTCACTTAGGCAGAACGTTAGAAACGTGGACCCAGCCATTCACTATTACGCCTTACCTAGAAGTCGATTATCGAGACAAGAAGCTCTCAAATCATCTTTACGGCATTTCTAACGCCGAAGCTTCTTCCTCTGGGTTGAGACAGTTTGAGTCTGGGTCAACCTTTGTCTATCAAGCTGGGTTAATCGGACTTTATGAGTTCACACCCACTTGGATTGGTATCGCACGAGCTGACTTAATACATCACAACAGCAACAGCGACTTGATCCAGCGAGATTTAGGTTGGTCATTTGAATTGGGTGTGACCTATCGTTTTACGGGGTTGTAAGTTTGTAGGCTTGAAGAATTTGCAGACTCCAATAAAAAGAGCCTGCATCAATGCAGGCTCTTTGGTATCTCATAGTTTAAGTTGATAGCGAATCAAAATGTTCGCCCATCACAGCTTACTAAGGCGTGTAGTACGTTGCAGCACCCGGACCTACTGGTAGGCCAAATACGAATACCCAAACGTAGAACATTAAGCTCCAACCAACCAAGAATACGATTGAGTATGGAAGCATAGTTGCGATCAGAGTACCAATACCTAGGTTCTTCATGTAACGCGTTGCTACAGCAAGGATAAGACCGAAGTAGCTCATCATTGGAGTAATGATGTTCGTTGTTGAGTCACCGATACGGTAAGCCGCTTGAATCGTTTCTGGTGCGTAGCCTACTAGCATTAGCATTGGAACGAAGATAGGTGCTGTTACTGCCCACTGAGCAGAAGCCGAACCGATCATCAGGTTAATGAAGCCACACATTAGGATGAATGCGAAGAACAACATTGGACCCGTTAGGCCGATATCCTGTAGGAACGTAGCACCTGCAACTGCGAATACTTGACCGAAGTTAGTCCACTTGAAGAAAGCAACAAACTGAGCAGCGAAAAACACAAGTACGATGTACATGCCCATTGAAGACATAGACTTAGACATTGCATTAATTACATCACGGTCTGTTTTCATTGTGCCGGTAACTTTACCGTAAACAAAACCAGGAACTGCGAAGAATACGAAGATGAACGCTACGATACTTTTCAGGAATGGAGAGCCCGAAACCGTACCGGCTGCTGAACGTAGAACACCGTCAGCTGGAACAATCGTCCATGCAAGAAGAGCAGAAACCGCTAATACTGCGATACCCGCTAGCTTAAGACCTTTCTTCTCAACGTCTGTTAGCTTGCCCATTGAATCATTTGATAAATCTTCAGACGCTTCTTCGTCGTTGTATTTACCCAGTTTTGGTTCAACAATCTTCTCAGTTACAAATGCACCTGTAATCGCGATGAAGAAAGTAGAAACAAACATGAAGTACCAGTTTGATTCAGGACCAACGTTATAAGTCGGGTCGATCATCTGTGCTGCTGTTGTAGTAATACCAGAAAGCAGTGGATCAACCGTACCGATTAGAAGGTTTGCAGAGTAACCACCAGATACACCAGCAAATGCTGCCGCTAGACCCGCTAATGGGTGACGACCCAAAGAGTGGAAAAGCATTGCTGCAAGCGGGATAAGTACTACATAACCAAGCTCAGAAGCCGTGTTAGAGATAATACCGGCAAAAACTACGGTTACCGTAACCATGCGCTTAGATGCGCCCATTACCATGCCACGCATCGCCGCAGATAATAGACCTGAGTGCTCAGCAATCGCTACACCTAGCATTGCAACAAGCACAGTACCTAATGGCGCAAAGCCAACAAAGTTTGTCACTAGATTAGTAACTATGAGCTGTAAGCCTTCAGCATTAAGTAAGCTTACAACGTAGATCATGCCGTCAGCAGCACGACCTGGGGCACCTTCTGGACGAGGGTCCATAACAGATACTTCAAAATATCCAGCGATACCTGAAGTAACTAGAATAGCGACACAGAAGATTGCGAAAAGAGTGATCGGGTGGGGTAATAGATTCCCCAAATACTCAACACCATCGAGAAAACGGGTAAAAATAGGTTTCTTTGGCGAGTTGTTTTTTATTGAAGCTGATGAACTCATCAGTTCCCTCCTTGTAGTGATTCCTATGCAATTGTGACAAAAATGTTCAAATTGCCAGCGAAGGGTACGCGACAAAATTATCAATTAGAAATTCAAAATGTTACAAAATGTGTAACAAACGACGACTTTTAACTCTATTTGAACAATTAATTAGCAAATAAATCTACATTAAATACAAAATCTAGATTTATAATTCACAACTACGCATTCACTACAAATATAACTAACGATATAACCTATTGATTCACTTGAAAATAAAACACATCGCACGCTAAATAAACTCTCTATCTTTAATCAGGTTCCTCTTGAGGGAAAAGAAAAGCAGGCAAATGAATGAAGTTTGACTTTCCCCTCGTTTTTTACACACGTGTCACATCAAATTGACGGCTTATTTCTGAACCGCTTTGAATCTCGGGTTGGTTTTACAGATAACATAGTGGCGGCCTCGGCGTTTTACTATCTGACAATCCGGGTGACGGTTCTTTGCACTTTTCAGTGATTTCACGACTTTCATTTATTTCGCTCCCTTACCTAATTGACCAAAACGACGAGTGAAGTTCGCAACACGTCCCTCTTTATGTAGCACTCTCTGTTTACCGGTATAGAAAGGGTGCGACTTTGACGACACTTCAATAGTGAAATAAGGATAAGTATTGCCATCTTCCCATTCGATAGTGCGGTCTGTTTTCAGCGTAGAGCCGATTAAGAAGTACTCATCAACGCTGGTGTCATGGAACACCACTGTGCGGTAGTCCGGGTGGATATTCGGTTTCATTGTCTTTCCCTAAATAGTTAACTTGCTATGTTATAACATTGCAAATGATAGTCATTATCAAAAGAAAAACAAGCGAATTTATGATATTTTTCCGCCATAGATCGTAATTAGAGAGCGTCTAATCATGCACTCCATTGAACCTATTGGCTTTATAGAGTCTCCTTATAAAGAGAAGTTCGCAGTACCAAGGCAACCTAGATTGGTGCCAACATCCACCTCAAGAGTCAGGCTGGTTGACGCGGCAAACTGCCTTGAATCTGTTCGTAACATCGAGCAATTTAGCCATGTGTGGCTGTTGTTTCTGTTCGACAAGAATCTTGAATCGGGCTGGAAACCAACAGTGAGACCACCTCGGCTTGGTGGTAATGAACGCATCGGTGTGTTCGCATCACGTGCGACATTCAGACCGAATGGGATTGGTATGTCCGCGGTTGAGCTCAAAGGTGTCTCTCAAGAAAAGGGACAAACTTGGTTGGACTTGGGCAGTGTCGATCTCGTCGACGGCACGCCTATCATCGACATCAAACCTTATATCCCCTACTCGGATTCGATTCCTGATGCATTAGGAGGGTTTGCCGCTGATGAACCAGAAGTGCTAGATGTGAACTTTTCACAGCAAGCCCAAGCAAAACTGGCACAACACCCGCAGGCACGCCATATCATTCAGGTGATCAAAGAAGTGCTTGGTCAAGATCCACGTCCTGCCTATAAAAAAGGCAAGCCAGACAGTAAGGAATATGCGGTAAATTTGTTCGATCTTAACGTGAAATTCGTTGTTGAAGCGCTTTTCATCAATGTAACTGACATTGAACGCTTTTGAGATCCCAAATAGGCTGATATTATATGCGGCTATATCAGATTTGCTGTTGTCACTCACTGCAGCAAATTTTCTTTTATCAATGATGAAACGGATACCATAGAATGCGTACCAGTAACTACCTTCTTTCTACTCTGAAAGAGACTCCAAACGACGCAGAAGTTATCAGCCACCAGCTGATGCTACGTGCAGGTATGATCCGTAAGCTAGCTTCAGGTTTATATACTTGGCTACCTACTGGTCTACGTGTACTGCGTAAAGTCGAAAATATCGTTCGCCAAGAGATCGATAATGCAGGTGCCGTTGAAATCTTGATGCCCGTAGTTCAACCGTTTGAGCTTTGGGAAGAGACTGGCCGTTCTGAAAAGATGGGCCCTGAGCTACTTCGTTTCACAGACCGTCACTCTCGTCCATTCGTTCTTAGCCCAACAGCTGAAGAAGTAGTGACGAGCCTAGTACGTAACGAGATTAGCTCTTACAAACAGCTACCTCTAAACCTGTACCAAATCCAGACTAAATTCCGTGATGAGCGCCGCCCTCGTTTTGGCGTAATGCGTGCACGTGAATTCTCTATGATGGATGCGTACAGCTTTGATATCGACAAAGAAGGCTTAGAAAAGTCTTACCAAGCGATGCACGATGCTTACTGTAAAGCATTCGACCGCATGGGCCTTGAATACCGTCCAGTATTAGCTGACTCTGGCGCAATCGGCGGCAGCGGCTCTCAAGAGTTCCACGTTCTTGCTGAAAGCGGCGAAGACCTAATCGCATTCTCTTCTGAATCTGATTACGCAGCGAACATCGAGAAAGCAGAAGCACTCGCTCCTACTGAAGAAGTTGCAGCGCCAACCCAAGAGATGGAACTGGTTGATACGCCAAACGCAAAAACAATTGCTGAGCTTGTAGAACAACACGGTCTAGCAATCGAGAAGACAGTTAAGACTCTATTCGTTAAAGCATCTGATGAAGTAGAAGCAGATATCATTGCTCTAATCATCCGTGGTGACCACGAGCTTAACGAAGTGAAAGCAGAAAACCTTCCACAGGTTGCTTCTCCACTAGAGATGGCTTCTGAAGAAGAAATCCGTGCACTTGTTGGTGCAGGTCCTGGTTCACTTGGCCCTGTTGGCCTAGAGCTACCATTCATCGTTGACCGCTCTGTTGCTGTAATGAGCGACTTCGGCGCTGGTGCAAACGTAGACGGTAAGCACTATTTCGGTATTAACTGGGGTCGTGACGTTGAGCTTGCTCAAGTTGAAGACTTACGTAACGTTGTTGAAGGCGACCTTAGCCCATGTGGTCAAGGTACTATCCAACTTAAGCGCGGTATCGAAGTTGGTCACATCTTCCAACTAGGTAATACTTACTCTAAAGCAATGAACTGTAACGTGCTTGGTCCAGATGGTAAGAGCGTAATCCTAGAAATGGGTTGTTACGGTATCGGTGTTTCTCGTGTTGTTGCATCGGCTATCGAGCAAAACCACGATAAATTCGGTATCACTTGGCCAGACGCACTAGCACCATTCCAAGTTGCTATCGTACCAATGAACATGCACAAATCTGAGCGTGTTAAAGAAGCCGCTGAGAAGCTATACGCTGAATTAACGGCTATGGGTATCGAAGTTTTATTCGATGACCGTAAAGAGCGCCCAGGTGTTATGTTTAAAGATATCGAGCTAGTGGGTATCCCTCACACTATCGTTATCGGCGATCGCAGCATGGACGAAGGTAACTTCGAATACAAAAACCGTCGTACTGGTGATAAAGAAGTTATCGCAATGGACACGGTTATCGAGCACCTTAAAGCTCAACTAGCTTAGTAATTAAGTAACTGAATAAGTCTGTATTGACTAAATAATTGGTTACTCGCTAGATAAACATTGAAAGGCTGCCATTAGGTGGCCTTTTTTGTGCCTGTCGTTTCTCTTCAAACTCCCTTCTATTTATCAGTAGAGTAAATAACGTAAGTTAATCCCCTGTTCATCTTTAAATCCGTATATTGGTGTCATCAACTTTTTGGACATGCTCACCATTGGAGGTATCGATGGATATCAAAAGCTTACTGAACCAAGCACTTAAATCAGATCTCGTTAAACAAGGCACTCAGAAACTTTCACAAGGGTCTTCAAGTTTAAGTGGCCTAACTCAAGGCAGCAATGACAAGAGTATCAACAAAAGTACACTCGGAGCCTTCGGTGCAGGCGCAGTTGGCGGAGGACTCTTAGGTGCGTTAATGGGCTCGAAGAAAACCAAGAAAATGGGTAAGAAAGCCGTTGGTATTGGTGGCGCAGCAGCACTTGGCGCTCTCGCTTACAAAGTCTACAACGACTATCAGTCTAAACAAGGCCAAACACCGAATGCCGAACAAGCTCAATTTGATGAGAACGACTCAAACCATAGTGTGCTGATTCTAAGATCGATGATTGCTGCGTCCAAAGCCGATGGTCATGTCGATGAGGAGGAGATGGCAAAGATCGAGCAAGCGGTCGAAAATATGGGCGCGGACTATCAACTGACTAAACTGGTCTCTGAAGAACTGCACAAGCCACTCGACCCAAGTGAGATTGCTCAGCTCGCAACTTCACCTCAACAAGCGAGTGAGATCTACTTAGCCTCTTTGATTGTGGCTGACGAGCAGAATTTTATGGAGAAGGCCTACCTCAAAGAGTTAGCTAAGCAACTCAACCTTGCAGATGAAGTTACTTATCAACTTGAACAGCAGATATCTGGTTAAGCGGTCAATATTAGGCTAATCAATAAATATCATGCTAAGCCGCAAATACACGCTAAGTAGCAGACTAGCAAAGTGATACGCTGAGCATTAACAGAATGAGATATTGAGCAAGAACAAACTAACTCTGAACTTAATCAGATCCACTTTGTTTTTGCTTATCTCTATGTGTATATTGAGATCAGTTATCATTTGGTTAGGTATAAAAATGAAAGTATACGATTGTTGTGATTTGGTGCGTGAACTGTATTCTCAAATTGGCAGTGGCGACCAAGGCTATATCCCTAAAGCGATCACCTGCGCGGTAAAAACATTGAATGACCTTGCTGCAGATGAATCTCTTCCTAAAGAAGCACGTGATCGCGCTGCATTTGCCGCAGCCAATCTGCTGATCTCAGATTTCGAGGACTAATATGAACCTCGCTAATTTTGAAAAGATGGATCCAGTGATGTTGATGAGTATCGTCAACATGAAACTGCGTGACGACTTCGGTGGTGACTTGGATCGAGTGGTCAACTTCTACGAAATCGACAAAGCAGCATTGATCGCTAAACTTGCGTCTGCTGGTTTTGAGTTCCTTCCAGAAGCCAAACAGTTTCGATAGTCATTTAAAACAAACTTGATTTTGAAAGGCCAACCTCAGTGTTGGTCTTTTTTATTGGTGATACGTATTGGATAAACATGTAGTTAACCAGTTATAAATTATCTGTCTACATCTATACTTTTATATCTTAGAGTCAACGAACGCTCCTTGAACCGAAGCGTATTGTTGTATAGGCTACCTCAAATAGCATATAAAACTCATCACCCAATCTGATGATAGCGAAGGATTAACAATGAAAAGACTCGGACTTTTGGCAGTTTTCGCTGCAACACTGACTGCAGGTTGCGCTTCAAATACACAGCAAGACAACTTTCGTGAAGCCTCTTTTGAGCTGTGTAATACCGAAGTCGATATCTACTCAGTAAGCCATGATGAGCGAATTCGTATCGTCTGTTCTGATGGTTCTAAATTCGCTTTGAACAGCGAAGATACACTAGAAGTAATGCGTGATATCAACATCGACTACTGCGATGGCGAAGGCTTAGGCAAATTCAACGAGAGCCGCAGCTACTACTCGTTTAGATGTAAGTCAGGTACTTTACTGAGCATCAAAAAGTAAAACCGATACCAACAAACAGCAAAGGGTTGATGTGCAAACATCAGCCCTTTTTAGTACCTGCCTTTCTGCATTCTCAGATAACCCAACTCCATACCGACAGATACCAAAAAGGCCCCTAACAAGGAGCCCTTCAAATCGTACTTTCAATCAAATAGCTTAAGTTCAAGGAACAGGTGCGGAGTTTTCAGCACCTTTCCCTAAAACAAAAGAGACTCAATGAGCCCCTTTAAAAGTATTTTTCAAAGTAGTCGTTTGAAATTCTAGGAGAGCACGCGGAGCTTACGGATGTAAGTGAGCATGCTCGACAACGAAGTTCAAATTACTACGAAGAAAAATTAAGCGTAAACCGGTAGACGCTTACAGATATTTAGTACTTTTGCTTTAGTCGCTTCGATAACAGACTCATCGCCCATGTTATCTAGAATGTCACAGATCCAACCCGCTAGCTCTTTCGCGTCTGCTTCTGAGAAACCGCGACGAGTAATAGAAGGAGAACCAATACGGATACCTGAAGTAACGAACGGACTACGTGGATCATTTGGTACTGAGTTCTTGTTCACAGTGATGTTCGCTGCACCTAGTGCTGCATCAGCCTCTTTACCTGTGATGTCCTTGTCGATTAGGTCAACTAGGAACAGGTGGTTCTCTGTAGAACCTGAAACGATGTTGTAACCACGTGCTAGGAATTCAGCAACCATTGCTTTTGCGTTAGCAACTACGCGAGCTTGGTATTCTTTGAACTCTGGCTCTAGAGCTTCTTTGAACGCTACTGCTTTACCAGCGATAACGTGCATTAGAGGACCACCTTGGCCGCCTGGGAATACTGCTGAGTTTAGTTTCTTGTAAAGATCTTCGCCTTCGTTAGAAAGGATTAGACCACCACGAGGACCAGCAAGCGTTTTGTGCGTCGTTGTAGTTACTACGTGAGCGTGTGGAACTGGGTTCGGGTAAACACCTGCAGCGATTAGACCTGCTACGTGAGCCATATCTACGAACAGGTAAGCACCTACTTTGTCAGCGATTTCACGCATGCGCTTCCAATCACAGATTTGAGAGTAAGCAGAGAAACCACCGATGATCATTTTAGGCTTGTTCTCGATAGCCAGCTTTTCCATCTCTTCGTAATCGATTTGACCCGCTTCATCGATACCGTAAGGGATGATGTTGTAAAGCTTACCAGAGAAGTTTACTGGAGAACCATGAGTTAGGTGACCACCGTGCGCTAGGCTCATACCTAGAACAGTATCGCCTGCATTTAGTAGTGCCATGTATACAGCGTTGTTTGCTTGAGAACCTGAGTGAGGCTGTACGTTTGCGTACTCTGCACCAAATAGTTCACATGCACGTTCAATTGCTAGAGTTTCAACTTTGTCTACGTACTCACAACCACCGTAGTAACGCTTGCCTGGGTAGCCTTCAGCGTATTTGTTTGTTAGCTGAGAACCTTGAGCTTCCATTACACGTGGGCTTGTGTAGTTTTCTGAAGCGATAAGTTCGATGTGCTCTTCCTGACGAAGAGTTTCTTCTTGGATAGCTGCGAATAGATCCGCATCGTAATCAGCAATGTTCATGTCACGCTTAAGCATCTGTATCTCCTGACTCAGATTGTACTGAAAGTTTCAAAAAAACCACACAACGACCGAAAGCAAACGTTTCCGTCACCGTTTTGATGTGACGCATTCTACATAATTTGATCTAGGTCATAAAGAGCTAATTGCAATTTTATCATGCAGTTTTTTCATAATCACAAATAAGATTCATCATGGTTATTAAGCTTATCCAACCAAAGATGACGCTTACTGTCAATTTTACGATTTACACCCTGTAAAACGCAGATTACATAGGTTTACCTTAATTTTGCCCCTCTAGCTACCGAAAGCTAAGGTTTTTCTCTACTATGCACACCTTTATTGGTTAGGTAATTATAAAAACGATGGAAAAACACTCACGTAAAGAAGATTGGGTAGCAATCCTCACTGGCACGTTTTTAGTGGCGTTAGGCGTCTTCTTTTTACAGTCAGCGAACCTGCTTACTGGTGGCACTACTGGCTTGGCTCTGCTTTTGAGTCAATTTATGCCGGTAACCTTTGGTATTTTGTACTTTATTGCTAATTGCCCATTCTACTTATTAGCATGGAAACGATTTGGCCGTCACTTCGCAATAAGCAGTGCCATATCAGGGGCTTTAGTGTCTGTGTTTGCCGATCATTTATACTTGGTGATTTCGTTAGAAGTTCATAATGAGATTTACTGTGCTGTTGCAGGCGGCCTGTTGATGGGCTTGGGTATGCTGATCTTATTCCGTCATCGCTCAAGCTTGGGCGGCTTCAACGTCTTGTGTTTGTTCATTCAAGATCGCTACGGTATCTCAGTGGGCAAAACCCAAATGGCTATTGATGCGTGTATTTTGTTTGCATCATTCTTCTTCGTATCGCCTTGGGTGATTGCGGTTTCTGTATTAGGCACTGCGGTATTGAACATCGTATTAGCGATGAATCACAAGCCTACGCGTTATTCAGTGAACTACGCGTCTTAGCGCCAGCTATCCAACCAATGAATTACTAGCTGTTTTTCATAACAAAAACAGCTAGTATTTAGCTTTTATAAGCTACCCTCTCTTTTCTTATGCAAGATTACCTCTCTAGTGCCAAAGACACTCAAACCTCGATCTCTATTGAAGGTTTAGAATTCAACCCCGCGACACGTGTCTTAAGTTGCAACGAGCAGGTCATCGATCTAGAACCTCGTTCTATTGAATTACTCGAACTGTTTCTGACTAGCGTGGGTGAACCGCTCGCAGCTGAGCAGATCATAGAGTCGGTTTGGCAAAGTAACTTCATCTCGAAGAATGTGCTTACTAACAGGATCAGCACACTGCGCTCTGTGCTGCAGAAGTACTTACCAGAAAGTGATGCGACTAAGATCTTGGTCACCTACCCACGCAAAGGGTACTTCCTTAACCCTAGCTCTGTGAGTTTGGCCAATGCACAGCCCGAAACCCTTGAGGTAACTGAACAGCCTCAACCAAGTAACAAGACATCACCGTTTAATCTTTTGTTACTGTCACTCTCTGTTGTGTTGCTGATAAGCACTGCGACTTTAGGCTATATGTTTTGGCATTCTTCAAACCAAGCCTCAGAGCTTGAACGCACACAAAGGCTGATTCCTAAGGTCGAGCTACTGCTAAACCGTATCGATGCCATTGGAGACAATGCGAGAACGCATCGCAAAGCCGTTAAAGCGTTGCTGCTTCAACAACAAATTGAATACGCTTATACCGATTTAGCGAATCAAGACGCACCAAGTTACTTCGTAGACCCAATAGACAGCACGCCCTTCTTTCCGGGTGCCAAAAACATGCGCACCAGTGATTACCTGCTCAATATTCAATTGAAAGATCAGGAAGTAGATACACGCCTTGCGGCTAAAGTCAGCCTTATTTATCCAAGTTCAGGCAAACTTGCTTTCCGCGGTGTCTACTCAATAGAGATTGATAACCTCAGTGAAGACTTAATGGAGATAAATAGAGAGCTAGCGAACTATTTCGCTTTGCCTGCTCCCCTATCACCAGAGTGGTCTGTCAGTGATAAAGAGCTGAGCCGCTTGCTTGACGGGCAAACAATGAAACTTGATAGCGTGCCACTCAACGTGATGACTTCAACCTTGCTTGCTCGACAACTGGCTCTGTTTGAGACTGACCACCAGCGTCTTATTAGCTTCACTAGCCTGGTACAAACGCGTTTTAAGTTGATTCCCGACGAGCTAAAACTCTGGCTTGGGATTATTCACTTCAAGTTAAGAGACCTGCAAACCGCGAAGGAATTTCTGACCAATACGGCGGGCAACTCGACCATTGAGAACGCACTTGTCTATATGATGATTTCCCATATTGCTTACAAGCAAGGGGACATGGATAAGTTTCGCCTCAACTACATGGAATCCTTAGTCGCGTTATTGCGAGTGGTTCCTTCTGAAGAGTTGTTTGCTCGCTTATCCAAACCTGAGTCGAAATCGACCTGTCTCCAGCCTTGGAAAAA
The DNA here is from genome assembly GCA_041879425.1 of Vibrio pomeroyi. Lineage (NCBI taxonomy): Bacteria > Pseudomonadati > Pseudomonadota > Gammaproteobacteria > Vibrionales > Vibrionaceae > Vibrio > Vibrio pomeroyi. Next base: position 2,826,707 of record CP090854.1, read on the forward strand.
TCTAAAATTGAGCATCAAAGAGCCACTTATTATTAAGCAGTGGGAAAACCTAATGCTTAACTACTGCACGAATGTCGGTCATCAACTTTCCGAATAAAGAAATATAAAACATTTAAAAACAAAAGCTTAAATATAAATTAAGATCTTATGTATCTTCATTTTTTGCCCTATTAACTCTCTCACCAATAGCATTCCTAAAAACATCAGGCCGCTCTAGGCCAACTATATTAGGAATGCTCAACATGAAAAAATCCATGACGCTGCTTGCGACTTCTCTCTTTGCTCTTTATGGCTGTGGCGGCGGAGGTGGCTCTTCTTCAGGTTCAACAGATGGTAACAAAGGTCCAAGTAATCAGGTGGATTACCCAATTGCGAGCTCTATATTTGCCCCTAAACCAGAAACAACATTGAGCTACTCATTTACCAAAGATGGTCAGACTGAAGGCGTGATGACAATGAACTTCACTCCTTTAAGCGGTGAACTCATCATTGCAGGGTTAGAAGAGGAGACAGGCAATGAAGCAGTAGTGCAAGTTATCAATGACCTAATCAACTACGGCATCACCGAATTTTATGTTTCTGAAGACATCATGACGAATGTTGAAGGTACAGAAGAAGGCGGCAGCATTTATTTTTCAGGCCCTGACCGCGGTCTACACGAAATCACCAATACCTACTTTATTGGTAGCCAATACATCACAACCGTTATGCACAGCAGCCCTCTTTTCCGTTTAAAAGGTGCTGACGTAAAAGAGAGTAACCCAATCATTGATATCAGTAAGGAAACCGTTTCATTACAAATGACGTTAGATGGTGAAGCTGTCGCTAACATGCTGAATGACTTTGAAGACCACTCGTGGGTCTCAAGCCTTCCAACGAATGCGTCATGCCGAGTCACATGGCAACAACATATTGAAGAAACAGGCGTACGTAAGAGTTTCAAAATCTCTGATAAATCAATCGAAGCGGCTAACCTTACAGAGAAAAACACCTACTACATCAACTGTGAAGGCATGGATTCGGCAGAATTTGGCACATCATCAGAGCGCTGGTTCAACCCAAGCATCGGCTTAATTGAACAGATTGAGTTGATGTCTGTAGAACAATCTACGATCGATGAATCAGCAGCGGTACTGACTTCGATTAGCTAGCCCTGACTTAGATTCACTGAACCTGAGCGTAGCAGCTGACTAACCACAAGCAATAAAAAAGGCTTTGGGGAGCACTCCAAAGCCTTTGTAGAAGCCTAATCCTTTAAGGGGGATAAGAATTAGGCTTATTGAAGTGAAACAAGGTTAACCTTCAATCAAGAGAATGCGCGTCTCATAAGGTCGTAGCACTTGGTAGTGAGACTTAACTGAGCTCTCGCTCACATGATAATTGGACAACAGGCTCTTAGCCTTCATCATCTCAAAACGCTCAGGTAAAACGCATTCCGCTTCTTCACCGTAGTAGTTGTTAATACAAACCAAAGTCTGGTTATCACTTTCGCGAGAATACGCAAATACCGATGGGTGTTCAGGCAACAAATCTTGATAACTACCATGAGTAATCGCTGGCACTTCTTTACGTAACTCAATCAAGCTCTTGTAGAAGTAAAATACAGAGTCTTTGTCTTCCAGCGCTTGCTCAGCATTGATCTCAGTATAGTTATTTGCAACATCTAGCCACGGCTGAGCTTGCGAGAAACCAGCATGCGCTTCGCTGTTCCACTGCATCGGCGTGCGAGAGTTATCACGAGATTTCTGCGCCAGAATCGCCATCATATCTTGATGCGCCACACCATCACGGTTCACCATGATGTCGTACATGTTGGTGCTCTCGACATCACGATACTGGCTGATCTCTGTGTAACCTGGGTTGGTCATGCCAATCTCTTCACCTTGATAGATATACGGCGTACCTTGCATCATGTGGACAGACGCAGCCAACATCTTGGCCGACTCAACACGATACTGCTGATCATCACCTAAGCGGCTCACCACTCGCGGTTGGTCGTGGTTACACCAGAACAATGCCCCCCACCCCTTGCAGTTCAAGCCTGTTTGCCAATGATTGAAGATCGACTTGAGCTGTAAGAAATCAAACGGCGCATTAGTCCACTTCTCGCCATTGGTGTAATCCACCTTAAGGTGGTGAAAGTTAAATACCATCGATAACTCGCTGTTATCAATGTTTGAGTACTGCTGGCAATGCTCGAGTGTCGTTGAAGACATCTCGCCTACTGTCACGCTGCCGTATTTCTGGAATACCGCTTCGCTGATCTCTTTCAGGTATTCGTGCACACGTGGGCCATCAGTGTAAAAACGACGACCATCACCGATATCATCGTTAGGGAAATCTTGCTGTTTCGAAATCAGGTTGATCACATCCAAGCGGAAGCCATCAACACCCTTCTCAGCCCAGAAGCTGATGACGTCTTTCACTTCTTCGCGTACAACCGGGTTCTCCCAGTTGAGGTCGGCCTGCTCTTTCGCGAATAGGTGTAGGAAATACTGCCCAGTCGCTTCATCCATTTCCCATGCATTACCACCGAACTTAGACTGCCAGTTGGTGGGAGCTTGACCGTTTACAGGATCTTTCCAGATGTAGTAGTCGCGGTATGGGCTGTTTTTGTCACCCAATGCAGACTGAAACCACGCATGTTCGGTTGAGGTGTGGTTTACCACGATATCCATTACGATACGGATACCACGTTGGTGCGCTTCAGCCAGCAATAGGTCGAAGTCTTCCATGGTGCCGAATTGCGGGTTAATCGCGTAGTAATCTGAAATATCGTAGCCGTTATCGATCATTGGGGATGCGTAAACTGGGGTTAACCAAATTGCATCCACACTCAAGTGTTTAAGATAATCCAGTTTTGAAATGATCCCTTTGATATCGCCAGTACCTTTACTTCCACTATCACAAAAGCTCTTTGGGTAGATTTGATAGATGGTTGCGGTTTTCCACCAACTTTCATCATGCTCAGTCATCGCCATCTCTAACACTCACTTACCAGAAAATATAAAATAAAAATCACCATGTGAATCATGGTCGAATAGCCGTTATAACTAAAAGAAAAAGCTATAACTAAGAGAAAAAGCGATGACTCACTTTGGAGTCATCGCTTATTTAATGCATTACGCGTTAGCGGTTTCTAGCTCGCCTTTCATCTGTGCTCGTTTATAGAAGAACAGTGTTAACGTGACGGGTAGTACAATCGCCACCAGCATCGCAATTAAGTAAACAGACCAATATTGCGGTTGAATCGATAAGATGCCCGGCAAGCCACCAACACCGATACCATTCGCCATCACACCGGCACTACCACAGATTGCTGCCGCTGCAGCACTGCCGATCATTGCGCTCAGCATTGGGAATTTATATTTAAGGTTGATGCCGTACATCGCTGGCTCTGTTACACCTAAGTAAGCAGAGATTGCTGCTGGAACCGAGATGTCTCGTTCACCTTCGCGTTTACTTAAGATGATGATGCCAACAACCGCTGAAGCTTGTGCGATATTTGATAGCGCAATCAAAGGCCAGATTGGTGTGCCGCCTAAGTCTTGCATCAGTTGTAGGTCGACTGCGTTGGTTGTGTGGTGAATACCTGTAATAACCAAAGGTGCGTATAGGAAGCCAAATACCACAGAGCCAAGAATCGCAAAGTCACCCGTCATTGCCGCTTTAGCCGCAAATGCCACGCCATCGCCTAACATACGGCCAAATGGACCAATGAAGGCATGAGCTAGAATCACTGACAAAATAATCGATACAAATGGCACGACAACAAGGTACAGATAAGAAGGAACAATACGCTTAAGGTTAGTCTCAATGAACGCCAGAGCCACACCCGCTAGCATCGCAGGGATCACCTGTGCCTGATAACCGACCTTCTCAATCACGAACAAGCCAAAGTCCCACACCTCAGGTACCGATTTACCTATCATGTACGCGTTCATCAACTGCGGAGAAACCAAGGTCACACCGAGCGTGATACCCAAAATAGGGGTTCCGCCGAGCTTCTTAACCGTCGCCCAACACACGCCAACCGGTAGGAAGAAGAAAATCGCTTCGCCAATCAGCCACAAGAAAGAGTGAACGGTTGCCCAAAATTGGCTGATTTCAACGAGGGTTTTGCCGTCGAACATGCGAATGTCGCCAATCACATTACGGAAACCAAGAATCAAACCACCAGTAATGATGGCAGGCAGCAGTGGTACGAAAATTTCGGCTAAATGGGAGATACCACGCTCAAGGAAGTTCATGTTCTGACGAGCAGCAAGCTTAGACTCATCTTTTGATGACGCCTCTTTACCCGTTTGCTCAATCAGAAGTGCGTACACTTCATCAACCTCTGTGCCAATCACGACTTGGAATTGACCTGCGTTCGTAAAGCAGCCTTTTACCAGCTTCAGCTTTTCTAGTTCTGCTTTGTTCGCTTGCTCTGTATCGTTCAATACAAAACGCAGTCGAGTCAGACAATGGCTGACACTCGCAATATTCTCTTTGCCACCGACTAACTCGATAAGACGCGCAACGTCTTGCTTCGCTATCTTACTCATACTACCCCACCCTGGTTTCATTCAATTACTCATCTAAACCATGTAGCAATAACCACTCAAGATTTAGATTTATGGGAACATTCCCAATCACGGTTATTATAATGCCCGCATGAATGATAAATTAAAATGGGAACAGTCCCATTAATTGAAAGAGATCACACTCTAATTTTAATCTAAGCGGCTCGATTTCGCTTAATTGAGTGGATTATAGAATCGGAGATTGGGTGTGATGAGAGATCTCTGAATTGCCTAAAAGCTGAGAGATCAATAGATTAGCCGCCAATTTACCTGCAGATTGATACCCAGGATCAATGCTAAAGACACGAGGGAACAAGAAAGAGAGAAGATCATTGCCACCAACGCCTGTTACAACCACATCTTCACGTTGTAGTTCTTGTAGACGCTTAATCACGCCAAGAGCCAATGTGTCACTGGCACAAACAAGTGCTTGAGTTGTAGGAGTCAGTACTTCATCCACCAGCTGATAAGCGCTTTCATGATGAAGCTGACCAGTACGATAGTTCGCAATCACTCCAGTGCTTTCGCACCAATCGAGATAAGCCTTAAGACGCAGCTCACCGGTTGATTTGTCGCTAGGATCAACACCAATAAAGCCGACATCGGAGATCCCCTGATCCGACAGATGCGCTAACGCACTATTGATCACCTGTTGGTTATCGTAGTTAATCGACGTTACGTTCTCGGTATCCAGAGCAATAACCACGGCCTTGTGCTCCCACGCTTCGATTGCGGGAATGTCACAATCCGTAAAGCCAAATACAATGATGCCATCCACATTACGACGCTTAAGAACCTGAAGGTGCTCGTTGGCTTTGTCTCTGTCGAGTTGGCTTTCCATGATCACCACATCGTAATCCGCTCGATACAATTCAGCTAGCATGGTGCTAACGGCTTTGTTTTCAGAGGGAGAATCTAAACGAGAGATGATCACGCCGATAACTTTTTGACTGCCACCACGCATAGACTGCGCTGACTTTGAAGGCGTGTACCCAGATTCTTGAATTACTCTTTCCACCCTTTCACGGGTTTCAGGTTTCACTTTAGGATCATTGGTCAGAACGCGAGATACGGTTGACTTACCAACACCGGACAGCTTAGCAATATCGAGAATAGTGAGTTTTTTGCTCATAAAAAGTCTAACGTTAAAGGGAAGAGAAGAAAAAGTGAGGGTAGGCTCCCTCACTTAACTGTTTGTAAATTATAGCAGTTCTTACTATGATTTACTTTTGGCAATTACGATAGACCACACGGCCAAGTTCGAGGCGTGCGTCGTCACCTTTAGTACGCAAAGTGATGCTGTTAATCATCTCAGAGGTGCCATCATCTAGGATGTATTTGGTTCCTGATCCTGCCGGTACCTGAGTCAATTGGTACTCGTTATCAGGTAAACGCAGTACTGCTTTTTCATTACTAAGGTAAGCCACATCAAACGAAACGTCAGACTCACATTGATAAGTCACGAATTGATTATCCGATGCTGCACTATCAGGGGCTGCTGATTTAGAGCACCCGACCAATGCTACCGTACATAGAGATGCTACCAACATAGCTTTCATACTTCGTTCCTCATCTTTATATAGTCAATGACACTTAGTTTAGACTCAGGTTAGAAAAACCTAATTGATAAGCAAGTGCCTAGTGATAGGTATATACCTTAGGTGGCAAATAAACGCTTAGCCTTTTAAGAAAGCAGGTACATCTTTAATGCTATCAAGTACCACACTAGCTAGCGCTTCACCCTTTTCAGTGATTGGCTTTCCGCTTCTTACCAATACTTTAGTGCCAACACCTGCGGCTTCTGCAGCTATCATGTCTTCAGCCTTATCGCCAATCATCACAGAGTTAGCCATATCAATCTTCAGAAAGTCGCGAGCAGAAATGAACATACCTGGCTTTGGCTTACGACATTCACAATCTTGCTTGTAGTCACCAATGCCGTGCTCAGCGTGGTGAGGGCAGTAATAAATGCCATCGAGCTCGACACCGTTATCAACAAAGTTCCAATCCATCCACTGCGTTAAAGAAAGAAAACGGTCTTCGCTAAACATGCCACGAGCAATGCCTGACTGGTTAGTCACTAGCACCAATAAATAGCCCATATCTTTAAACGCTTTCGCCGCCTCAAACACACCGTCGATGTATTCAAAGTCATGCTCATCATGTACGTAGCCGTGATCAACGTTAATCACACCATCACGATCTAAAAAAACAGCAGGTTTAGACAAAATTTTGTTCTCTATCAACTCTCTATTAATCATTAATTATTACACGCTTTATTTGCTTCATCACTATCTATTTAGTTTTGCGTTCGTTAACGATTTGTTTCCAGCTTAGCCATACAATCGACGTTTAGCCGTCTAGACGTAAAAATATCTATTGACTTAGATCATAGAACACCATAGCATCGTCTGTAAATCGAGCGAGCTATCGACATATTATTCTGTTCTACCTGCACGGGTTTCTCTATGATTAAAGTGAATCAAGTCAACAAGGTTTTTTATCAAGGCACTAAAGAAATCAATGCCTTAATTGATATCAACCTCCACATTCCTCAAGGTCAAATCTTTGGAGTCATCGGCTCTTCAGGTGCAGGCAAAAGTACCCTAATCCGCTGTGTAAATATGTTGGAAGCTCCAACTTCAGGTGAAGTGATTGTTGACGGTATCGACCTGACAAAACTCAGCAAATCTGAACTTAGCGAAGCGCGCCGTAACATCGGCATGATTTTCCAGCACTTCAACCTGCTGTCTTCTCGTACTGTATTTAACAATGTAGCACTGCCTTTAGAACTTGCTGGTAAAGATAAAGCGATTATTGAAGCGAAAGTGAGTGAGTTACTTGAACTCGTTGGCTTGGCGGATAAACGTGATACTTACCCAGCAAACCTAAGTGGCGGTCAAAAGCAACGTGTTGCGATTGCTCGCGCACTGGCCTCAGACCCGAAAGTACTGCTGTGTGATGAAGCGACCAGCGCACTGGATCCTGCAACCACTCAATCGATTCTTGAGCTGCTGCGTGAAATCAACCGCAAGCTGAACATCACTATCCTGCTGATTACGCACGAGATGGATGTAGTGAAAAGTATTTGTCACGAAGTGGCGATCATTGGTGGTGGTGAATTGGTAGAGAAAGGCACAGTTGGTGACATCTTTGCTCACCCTAAGACTGAACTAGCGCATCAATTCATTCGTTCAACGCTGGATCTGACGATTCCTGAAGATTACCAAGCACGCTTGCAAGAGACTCGCGTAAACAGCAGCTACCCACTGGTACGCCTAGAGTTTACGGGCGCAACGGTTGATGCTCCGCTGATGACTCAGATTGCACGCAAATTCAATATCGATGTCAGCATTCTAAGCTCTGACCTTGATTACGCCGGCGGCGTGAAGTTCGGCATGATGGTTGCTGAACTGTTCGGTAATGAAGCAGATGATAATGCTGCTATCCAATTCTTACGCGACAACAATGTAAAAGTAGAGGTGCTTGGTTATGTCCTTTAGTTTCAACGAGATTGCTGACTGGATCAGCCTTAACGGTAACCTTCTATTAGGCGCAACAGGCGAAACGCTTTATATGGTTGCAGTTGCGGGCATTGTTGGCTTTGCTGTCGGTATTCCATTAGGCGTGATTCTACACACGACTAAAAAGGGTGGCCTGTTAGAGAACACCAAAGTAAACAAGATTCTAGGTGCGATTGTGAACGTGGGTCGTTCAGTACCTTTCTTAGTGTTGATGGTTGCGATTATCCCACTGACTAAGATGCTGATTGGTACTTTCATCGGTACAACAGCTGCGATTGTTCCACTGACAATTGGCGCTATCCCATTCGTGGCTCGACTTATCGAGAGTGCACTACTTGAAGTACCAACAGGTCTAGTGGAAGCAGCTCAATCGATGGGTGCAACACCAACACAAATCATCAATAAGGTTCTGCTTCCTGAAGCACTACCGACTATTATCAACTCAGTAACGATTACGCTAGTGACACTGGTGAGCTACTCGGCAATGGCAGGTACGGTTGGTGGCGGTGGTCTAGGTGATGTCGCGATTCGTTACGGATTCCACCGTTACGATGTGACCATCATGGCTGTAACGGTAGTGATGTTGATTGTGCTTGTACAAATTATTCAATCAATCGGTGATTCATTAGTTCGCCGCGTTGACCACAGATAAAGACTCAGCGTTAAAACGCAAACTCTCTAAGACAAGAGTCGTCTGAACCAAATTAAATAGATTTATTAAAAGGAGATTATTATGAAATTTAGCCTTAAAGGTTTACTTACTATCGCAGCAGCGGCATCAGCGCTAGTACTAGCAGGTTGTGGTGATAAAGAAGTGGATACTTCTAAAGTAAAAGTTGGCGTAATGGCAGGTGCTGAAGCTCAGGTTGCTGAAGTTGCAGCTAAAGTAGCAAAAGAGCAGTACGGCCTAGACGTTGAACTGGTTACTTTTACGGATTACGTAACACCAAACGCGGCACTGGATGATGGCTCTATCGACATCAACGCATTCCAACACGCACCGTACCTAGACCAGCAAGTGGCTGACCGTGGTTACAAACTGACTATCGCTGGTAACACGTTTGTTTACCCAATTGCTGGTTACTCTAAAGAAGTAAAATCTGTAGACGAAATCCAAGACGGTGCTCGTATTGCGGTACCAAACGATCCAACAAACCTAGGTCGTTCTCTACTGCTTCTTGAGCAACAAGGTCTTCTTGAGCTTCGTGAAGGTGCTGGTCTTCTAGCAACCGTTCGTGACATCGTCAAGAACCCTAAAAACCTAACGATTGTTGAACTAGACGCTGCACAACTGCCACGTTCTCTTGATGATGTAGCGCTTTCTATCATCAACACAACTTACGCAAGTTCTATCAACCTGACTCCACAAAAAGATGGCGTATTCGTTGAAGACAAAGATTCTCCTTACGTAAACCTAATCGTTTCTCGTGAAGACAACCTAAACGCTGAAAACGTACAGAACTTCGTTAAAGCTTACCAAACTGAAGAAGTGTACAACGCAGCTTCTGATATCTTCCAAGGTGGCGTAGTTAAAGGTTGGTAATCACCTAAACTGCAGCATTGTATAGATACCCGAAGGGGTTGACACAACGTCAGCCCCTTTTTTATTTACGGCAGTTTTTATGTACCGAATTTAGTTAGAAAGGCTCGGTTTACCACCAAGCTTCCACTTGCATACCAACACTCATTTCACTGTTCTTACCTTCACCGAAGGCATTATCGTTTTCCGCATCATTTAGGTAAGTCGCAAAAATACGAAATTCAGGACGTGACCAGAAACCCACTTGCGGAACCCAAGCCTGAGCGACGGTAAACTTACCACCCGCGCCGTCTTGGTTATCAATGGTTTCCACAAAGCCGCCAATTTCAAGAATGGTACGCATACGCTTGTCCCACTTATAAAGCGGACGGATTACTGCACTGAACGACTCATCATCACTGTTATTCGCACCAACACCCGATGACGCCGCATAACGAACCGTGTGGCCAAATTCGATGTTCTCACCAATCGCAAGCACACCCCAGTTAATCAATCGGAAGCCATCCGCATCGTTGTTATTTGCATCACGAACGATACCCTTACCTGTACCAAAGGTTGTCATCTGCTCGGCATAACCAGAGTTAGCCACTTGGAGAATGGTTTTGTTGAAACCACCCGCTAGGTTTTGATTTAGGCTGGCTGTCAGCATCACGCTATCATCTGCGTCCACCGTTTGACCCTGCTTTTCATTGGCAAAGTTCATATCAATACCGACCTCAAGATCCGCATTGTTCCACAATGGAATACCCGCATAACGTATATCCGCAATCATGGCTGTGGTCTCTTTGCCATCAAACACATCGCCTATCACTGTGTCTTGAATCAAAGCCACCGATAATTTACCTGGTCCCATATTGATGTGTTCAACACCCGCACCAATACCGCTCACATCCCAGTAGTAGTTATCAACGATGTGTACATCATGACGTTGGTAATAGCGCTCACCCGCCCAAATGCCAATATCTTTGTCTTCAAAAAGCCCTACCGCTTGAACATTGAGCTGAACTACATCAACGCTTTTATCCGCGGCGTTCTCATCTTGGCCTTGCCAGTACGACAACATGGAATCAACTAAAAATGAAACGTCGTCCTCAGCATACACTTCTTTTCTAAAACCAAACTCGCCATACAGGTCATTTTCGTTGCCGAGTCGTCCAACTTTACTCACCTCCCATTTACTATTTGAACCGCCTTCATTACTCAGGCCAACGCCGCCGCGCATGTAGCCATTAAACTCCAATGGCGTGGTTTCATCAGCGTATAAATTAGGTGCAAGTAAAGCAGTAGAGAGTGCAGCAGCAATAGGTAACAGTTTCATCGTCCATTCCTTTAAGATCTAGAATTACGTTATTTTTATAAATGGGAACATTCCCATGGGATCGATCCCATTTATATTGAGAGGAATATAAATTGAAAGGGAACTGATTGATTACTGTGATCCAGTTAACTATTGAAATAATCAAAAGTTGATGGGTGTGGAATTATTCTGGTGAATGTATGGAGACTACAGAGAGACATACAGCACAGAATGTGTGCATTTAAGAGCTGAATAGGTTCGACAATATTGGCAAAGCCCAATACTGATTAATGCTCGATATGGAGGTCAAAGAAAGAGAAAGAGAAACAGACGAGAAGCTAGCAGGGAGAAAACAGAGGTATAAGTATCGAAGTATTGACTAACACTTCGATACCTTGAATCGATAATTAAGCTTTACGGATTACTTAAGATGATCCCAAGAGATGTTTGATACCAGACGGCAGTCATCACACTTGAAATAGAAAATATCGTGGATCGGCGCATCTAGCAGCCATTCGCCACCACATTGAGGACATTTACGCTCTTTTTCAGCTTTTAAGCTGATGCCACCCACGCGGTACAAGTAGTAATAAGTCGGGATCTTCGTAAGATATTCAATGCGTCCTCTTAAGCCCCAACCGCGTTTGAACAACACGCTTTTGGTATCGCTGATCTCAGTCAGAGTTGCGTGTTCAGCACGACAGCCACCACCCATTTGGACTTCATCACAGGCTTGCCATTCAGTCTGCCATTTCAACACGGCTTTATGGTCACCATTGAAGGTTGGCGGGTTGCGGTACAGAGGGATCGGTAACAAGCTGTCGCCACTACGTAGCGGTGAACAGGTATGAACGAACGTCGTGTACAATACCTGCCAGCTAGGCGCTTCGTCTTCAGCCACTTCTTCAGAGTTCAGGTCTCGGCCAAGCAAACGCATTTTAGGCGCAAGCAGGCTCGCGTTAGACAAGCGATCAAAACACACTTTTACGAAATCTGAGTGGTTACGCGGATGTAAGCTGTCTTGCTCAGGGCAGACAACACGAACATAAAACTCACCGTCCCCCATCACGATAGGAAACTCTCGACCCAGCACCTGTCCGTTATAACGAAGTGCATCCATTAAGCCATTAACAGCCTTGTCGACAGCGCTTACCGTTGTGTTATCAAAACACTCAAATTGAAGTTCTAGTACGTACATCTATTTATACCGCTGGTTGTAGCTTTTCTAAAAATTCTGCCAATGTCTCGGCTAGTACATCACGATTTTTGGTGCCTAAGCGCTCTAAAATCACGTTGCCCGTTAGGTTACATATAGAGATAACATCTAGCTCTGCATCAGTCGCGGCGATAAAAACCGTAGGCTTTAGCTTTAAGCGACGTTGAGTCACAAGGTGACCTAAGATGTTTTCTTGTAGGCATTCGAAGTCTTCATCACTCCAAATCTGTAATAGAGTCAGTTCATTACCGTCGAAGGTCGCGTTCATGTCTGCGCTGTATTGCGCACCGTAGAAGGTTTTTATGTCTTCGTGCAGCGTCAACTCAATGCCCGTTTCTACGTTGGTGAAATCCGCGAATTGCTCACGTGGATAGTGCTTCCATAACACGGCATCGCCGCTCTTTTCTTCTACACATGGCGATACCACGTCCACCAACTCCTCATTGCGAGGTAAGCTTTGGTGTTGCTGTTGCCACGCGTCAACGTATCGCTGACTAAAAGAAAGTAGTGCGTCTTGAGCACGTTGAGTCATGAAAATCTCCTAAACACAAAATAATAAATAGAATCCGAGCCCTTTCCGTGTCGATTAGGCGATGACTTAATGACAGGGTAATGGGGATTCAGTAAAATCGACCCCATTCTAATCGAATTTGAAACGAAAGTATGAGCAAATATTCTGACGCAAAAGAGCTAGCGGGTTTAACCCTAGGCCAAAAAACTGAGTACTCTAACCAATACGATGCAAGTTTATTGCAACCAGTACCTCGTAGCTTGAATCGTGATGATCTTGCGCTAAACGGTGAACTGCCTTTTGTTGGTCATGATATTTGGACGATGTACGAACTTTCGTGGCTAAACACGAATGGCCTACCACAAGTCGCCGTGGGTGAAGTTTTCATCCCAGCAACGAGCCCAAACTTAATTGAATCAAAATCTTTCAAGCTGTACCTAAACAGCTACAACCAGACTCAATTCGAAAACTGGGAACAAGTAACTGAGCGACTGACCCAAGATTTGTCAGCATGTGCAGGCGAAACCGTCATTGTGAATGTAAACTCAGTAACCGACTACACCAACCAACCTATCGTAACGATGGAAGGCGAATGTATCGACAACCAAGACATCCAAATCACTAGCTACGACTTTGAAGCATCACTGCTTGAAGGCGCTGCTGGCGAACAGGAAGTAGAAGAAACACTGCACAGCCACCTATTGAAGTCGAACTGTTTGATCACCAACCAACCGGATTGGGGCAGCGTTGAGATCGCATATTCAGGTAAGCAAATTGACCGTGAAGCTCTGCTACGCTATTTAGTTTCTTTCCGTGAACACAACGAATTCCACGAACAATGTGTTGAACGTATCTTCACTGACATAATGAAATACTGTGGCCCATCGAAGCTAACCGTATTCGCACGTTACACGCGTCGTGGTGGTCTGGATATCAACCCATACCGTTCAACAGAGCAAGATAGACCAAGCCACAACAAGCGTATGGCTCGCCAATAATAGGCTCAAGACACACACTTATTGGAACTACCTCATCTTTAAAGGGACATTGAAATGCGTTGGTTATACGTCGTTAGCCTATTTATTTTAAGCTTAAGCACATCGGTTAATGCGTCGGTCTATTCATCGGCGCTGCTCAACGAAGCCAATAACTTGGTTGAGATCGAGCCGAGCCAAGCAAAACAAATGGCCAACAGCTACCTAACGCTTCGTGTCCTTTCTGATCAGCGCGAGAAAAGCCCTTCGGCGATTTCTCGCGAAGAGACAGACTCTTCGATTCGAACGCCAAACAGCAGCATCGATGCCTACAAGATCTTAGCGAAAGCCGAGTACAACCTTGGCAACATTCGTATTGCAATTCAGCACATCGACAAAGCCTCTGAGCTTGCGAAAACCTATAAGCTTGAGTACCTAAAACTGGATCTAGAGATCCTAAAAGTACGCTTACTTTGGCTAAGTGACCGAAAGTCAGCCAAAGCAAAGGCAGATCTTGCCAATATTGAAACAAACCTAGAATCGGTGAATAAAACCTTACGTCTGACGGAAGGTATTACCTATCGCTTGATCATGTTGAAAGCCGATATCGCCTCTTACGATAACAAGATCGATGAAGCGGAAAAGTTCTACCAAGAAGCAAAGACCTATCTCGACCAGCGTTACTCTGAAAAAGTGACCATCGACTACCACATCTCAGTTGGTGAGTTTTACCTGAACCACAAAGAGTACAACCACGCGCTATCTGAGTTGTTGTATGGCTATTGGAAGTCGGTAGAAGGCAACTTGAGCTCTCGTTTGGCTAAAGTAAACCGTCTACTGGCACAGCTTTTCTTTGAACGACAAGTATTAGATAAAGCACTAGAACACCTATCTCAAGCTGCTGATTTTTATGACAACTTTGAAAATTCCCCCGTATTAGCACAAGTGCTTAAAAAGATGGGTGATGTGTACTTCTTCCAAGGTAAATACAACCTTGCCTTAGTACACTTTTTCAATGTTCTGGATCACGAGAGTACCGACCGAGACATCTACCAAGTCATTGATATTCGTCTAAGTTTATCGGCAACCTACTTACGTCTTTATAACTACCCTCTTGCAGAGCAGTACCTAACCCGTGCCCTCGAACTGCTGGAGTACACTGACATTCCGAAACTGGAAGGCCGCGCTGCACTGCTATCGGCAGGTTTGGCTTATCACCTGCAAGAGAGCGAAGATGTCATCAAGCATGCGACACGTGCGCTTGAGATCTCGCGTCAGGTCGAGAACATGCGTTTATCGCAACGTTCATACTACTTACTATCTCTAGGTTATGAGCAAGCTGGTCGTCCGCAACAGGCGTTGGCTAACCTTAAGCAGTACAACAGTCTTGTCTCTTTAGAGCAGCAAAAACTCAACCGTGTTGGTGAAGATGCCTTCCGCCAACAGAAAGAGTTTGCCGAACAAACCCTACACTACGCTGGTCAGGCGCAAGAGCTAGAGAAATACAAACTGGAGCATCGCAAGTTCCAGAAGATATCGTTCGCCCTATTCTTGTTCAGTATTATCTTGTTCTTCTTTGTGCTGCGTCGCGGCTACATCATTCAAACCTTAGCCAAGGAAGTGGACTCGCTGCGCACCGATCTGTTTACGCACTCACGTTCAAAACTTCCGAACCTAAGAATGCTCAATGCGAAGCTTTCAAATTCATTAGAGCAAACAAGCCAAACCTTTGAGCAATGGCAGATGGGTGAATTGATTCATGAACCACTCAACGATCGTTTACGTTTCGTGATGATTGATTTGCCGTTCCTACGCAACATGTACACGCAAAATGGTTACAAAGCGGGTCTCGAGCTCGAAGACGCTTTTGGTGAGTTCTTAAAATCAAAGCTGGAAGGCCCTGCTCGTGTGTACCACTTCTCGGACGCCAACCTGCTTTATATCGAACCTAACTCAGACCGTGATTTGTCACCTGAGGCGATGTTCAAGAAGATTCAATCTTGGGTGAATAATTTCGAACCAGAACGCAACATCAATCGAACCGTTCGCATGGGCATCGCGGATTACCCATTCTTACCACGAGCTTACACCGCGATTAACGATCAAGAGCTGCTTGACGTGTTATTGATGTCGACCAACCTAGCGCGTGAGATAAGTCTCAAAGAGCGCAGCAGCCAGTGGGTATACCTCAAAGCTATCGACAATGCACCAGCGGCAAGCCTTGCAACCGGTAACATAAGAGAAGCGTGTAAACATGCGATTAATCAAGGGTTAATAAAAATACAATCGTCGTACCAGAATGAGGACAACATCAAAAAAATGCTAAAAGATGACTGATTTGCGAGCGGTTAAGACTTGCAAGTCGTGACCTTATTTTTAGTTTTGTTATTATCGATGTAACGGAATTTCATCAAAATGATCGAGATCGGTCTACGCGGCGCTAATTAATACATCTATGGGCATTCTTGAAAAAGACATTCAGGCGCAACTCCACCAGCTGAAATCTCAGTTGGAGCAGGTCCGTTTGACGCAAAGAGACACCTCGTTCAAATTTATTCGAGAACAGAAAGTTCTAAAGCGTATCGTCACATCTTTAAGTGATGCATGTGTTGGCAGTAACAGCCATTTAGATGAAAACCTCATTGCCCTTAGGGAAGAGCTAGAAAAGCAAAAAGACATTAGCTCAATGATCCCAAAGCTGGCAGTATTAGAAAGGATGCTTAAGCAGAAAACGTTGGCTATGGATAAACAGAACGGATATCTGGACGATAGCATTAAGCACAGTGGGGAAACGCTGCAACGCATCACTGGTTTACCAGCGCAGTTGAAACGCGACCTACGAAACTTACTTAGCTTCTCCGAATGCAATGGCAGTCAGAAAGTCGACCATGCCATGAAACTTCTCGGTATTTATGAGCGTGCCATAAAGATTATGGCGAACAACTCACGCACCCATTTTGCCGACGCTGCACAATCTCCAGAGCAAGAACTCCTTTCCGACCTATCAAACGAATTACAACATCTGATCACTGAACTCGACTTCGAAGGTGAATCGGGTGATCTGCTTACCGATATTCGAGCAAAACTACTGCTTGGTGTTTCCACACAAAACCTACTTGAGCTGACGCTTCAAATTCTCAAGCTGGTTATTGAAGGCACTAATCTAGAACGTAAAAAGTCTGAACAGTTTATTGATCAGCTTAACTCTTCACTTGCGTCTAGCATCAAAACCGCAGACCAAAATGCCGACCAGAGCCAAAGCTACTTCGAGCACCGCCAAGGTCTGAATTCAGAATTGAATGAGTTGGTTTCTAAAAGCCAAAGCTCAGTGGATAAAGCCACAGACGTCGATAACTTAAAGATGTCGATTAATCCCCTACTCAGTGAAATCGCCTCGCTTTCAGAGAGATTGAATCACGCGGAGCAGAAAGAACAAGCTCTAATAGAGAGAATGAGTTACGGCAAGACTCAGTTAGACTCGCTCTATGAAGTCACCCAAGATTACCGTAAGCGCTTGGAAGATCAGGCTCAGCGTATGCTGCTTGATCCTCTGACTAAGGTCTACAACCGTACCGCGTTTACCGATCGTTTAGAGCTTGAATACCGCCGCTGGATTCGCGCGCAGCACTCACTGCGTGTGGTACTGCTAGACATCGATAACTTCAAAGCCATTAACGATAGCTTTGGTTATACCGCAGGCGACAAGGCACTCAAGATCATCGCTAGAACCATCACCAAAGAAACCGGCACCACCGATACTGTGGCTCGCTTTTCTGGTGAAGAGTTTATCTTGTTGCTACCCGAGCAAACCGATGAATATTGCCATCAGGTGATTCAAAACATCCAGACTCAAGTTAGTCGCCTACCGTTTAAGTTCCGTGACCAACAAATCACGATTACCTTATGCGCTGCGAGTACTCAATTTAAAGAATCAGATACACCTGAAGAAGTGCTAGAGCGACTCAATAAGACGCTAAATAAAGCAAAACAGCGCGGTACTAACCAGTTGGTTTGGAACTAGACCTGCCCTAGATTTAATTTATTTCATTTTTTCAAATACTTATCACATACCATTTCCCTCAATGTTTGCTAAGCTAATGATTAACATTCGCTTAACAAGCATTCTTGGCAAGCAATGCTGTAAAGTCGCTCTTAAACCTATGTATAGTCGCTCTTAAGCCGATACATATGAGCTATTAAGCAAGTTTACAAAAGCCATTAAGCAACGCTGTCGTATCCGTTTCGTCTGGTTAACTCTCTCACCCTTAACCAAACACTTTCAACGTTTGCTTCTCACTCTCGAGCCAGAGGGTCACTTCAACGTCCCCTGCTCTTTTCAACAAGGAGGCACTATGATCACTCATATCAGCCCTGCCGGTAGCATGGATTTACTCTCTCAACTTGAGGTTGAGCGTCTTAAGAAAACCGCGTCTAGTGATCTGTACCAACTGTATCGTAACTGTACGTTAGCGGTACTCAACTCAGGTAGCCACACCGACAACTCCAAAGAGTTGCTCGACAAGTATCTGTCGTTCGATGTCGAAGTCGTCCGCCGTGAGCGTGGTATCAAGCTCGAACTGAGCAACCCACCTGAGCATGCCTTTGTCGATGGTGAAATCATCAAGGGCATCCAAGAACACCTATTTTCCGTGTTGCGTGACATTGTTTACGTCAACATGCACTTGGCTGATAACCAAAGGCTCAACCTTACCAACGCCACTCACATCACCAACTTAGTATTTGGTATTTTGAGAAACGCAGGCGCGCTGACTCCGGGCATCGAGCCAAACCTGATCGTTTGTTGGGGTGGTCACTCAATCAATGCCAGCGAATACCAATACACACGTGAAGTGGGTAATGAACTTGGCCTGCGTGAACTGAATATCTGTACGGGTTGCGGACCGGGCGCGATGGAAGGCCCAATGAAAGGTGCTGCAATCGGTCACGCAAAACAACGTTATACTGATCATCGTTATCTAGGGCTTACTGAGCCTTCGATCATTGCGGCTGAGCCACCAAACCCGATCGTGAATGAACTGGTGATCATGCCAGACATCGAGAAACGTCTCGAAGCCTTCGTTCGTATGGCGCATGGCATCATCATTTTCCCGGGCGGTCCAGGAACGGCCGAAGAGCTGCTGTACATCTTAGGGATCATGATGCACCCAAATAACGCTGAACAGCCAATGCCGATTGTGTTGACGGGTTCGAAAGAGAGCGAAGCTTACTTCCGTTCGATTGATAAGTTCATTGGCGAAACCTTAGGTCCTGATGCACAAAAACATTATGAGATCGTGATTGATGACCCAGCACGCGCAGCGAAGATTATGAAGCAAGCGATGCCAGATGTGCGCTCTCACCGTAAAGAGACTGGCGACGCGTACAGCTACAACTGGTCACTGCATATTGAGCCAGAGTTCCAACTGCCGTTCGATCCAACCCATGAGTCTATGGCGGCACTGGATCTTCATATGGACCAAAAAACAGAGAGCCTAGCAGCCAATTTACGTAAAGCGTTCTCTGGCATTGTTGCAGGTAACGTCAAAGCTGAAGGTATTCTAGAAATAGAAAAGCACGGCCCATTCATTATCGATGGCGACAAAGAGCTAATGACCAAAATGGACCAACTGCTGAATGACTTTGTTGAACAGCATCGAATGAAACTGCCGGGCGGTACTGACTATGTGCCTTGTTATAAAATTGCACCCAGTGATTAGGTACACTCATTTACTGGTTACCGAGTAAGTGATAACTAAGCAAGTTCTGACCAAGTAACTGATAACCAATTGGCAGGCATAAAGTTAATCAGGTTATGACGTTTACGTCGCTAACGTTTCAACTCATTAACTGATACGTTACTATAAGGGGCTAGCAGCCCCTTTTTTATTGCCTATTTAGTGGAAACTTATGTCTATCCATCTTGTTATTATCGATGCCTTAAACCTCATCCGACGCGTGCACTCTGTTCAGCCGGATCCAACCGATATAGCAAGAACCATCACCACGACAACTCGTACTCTCAATAAAATTCTTTCTGAGTCTAAGCCAACCCACATCATCGCGGTGTTTGATCATCACTTACAAGATCGAGGCTGGCGTGCTGAAGTACTGCCAGCTTATAAACAGAATCGTAAACCGATGCCAGAACCACTCATGCAAGGCCTTGATGCGATACAACAAGCTTGGTGGGAATTAGGTATTGACTCGTTACTGTCCGATGGTGATGAGGCGGATGATCTAGTGGCAACATTGGCAAAGAAAGTGGCTGATCACGGCGAAACCGTCACCATTATCTCTACAGATAAAGGCTACTGCCAACTGCTATCACCAACACTCCAGATCCGTGATTACTTCCAACATCGCTGGTTAGACAAACCCTTTATCGAAGCGGAGTTTGGTGTAAAGCCTGAGCAGCTTGCTGATTACTGGGGCTTAACCGGTGTCAGCTCTAGCCAAGTGCCGGGGATTCCAGGTGTCGGCCCGAAAGCGGCAAAAGAGATATTAACCACCTACCCAGATATTGAAAGCGCTTATCAAGCAGAAGACTTGCCGAAAAAATACCGCAAGAAGTTCGATGAACACATCGAGTCAGCTCGTTTATGTAAGCTGGTTTCAGCGCTGAAAACAGACATCGATTTAGGTTTTAACCTGCAAGATATTCGCTACGAAGCGAACGCTTAGCTCTCATATACAAGATCTCTATTTTCACAAAACCTCAGATACAGAAAAGCCTTAGTCGACACTAAGGCTTTTTGTTATTTACGGCGCCCGCCTAAGCGGACTCAATCGGATGATTAGAAGTTATAAGCGATAGAAGCTTTGAAGTTACGACCGGCTTCGTAGCTGGTGTACTTATCAGAGCCCCAAGAGATACCAAAGCCAGTGTGCTCTGCGTATTTTTTATCAAGTAGGTTATCGATACCGATGTTCATCTCTAGGTCTTTAGCAAACGTAGGGGTGTAAGCCGCCCAAATGTTGTGTGTTGCAAAACCAGCACGCTTCACTTGTTCACCATCTTCGTCCATGTAGTCATTACCCGGAACGAATCGAGAATCCCAACCAAACACAAACTCACTGTTTAGGCTGTAGTTGAAGCCCGCTTTGAAGTTGTGAATGCCTGTTTTGCTCATATGACTGGTCTTGCCATTTTCTAGATCTTTCTGGTCACCGTCTGAGTATGAGTGGTTCGCGTATACGCTTAGAGAATCTAGCTCGTAGCTCAATACTGTTTCCACACCCCACACTTCAACATCATACTGGTTTGCCAGTGTTGAGTTGTTCTTGGTTGGGTGCATTTGGTTATCAAGGTTGTAGGTGTAAGCCGTGAAACCTAAGATAGCGTAGTCAGCAGCAAGCAAGCGCGTCAGTTCATAATCAAAACCCGCTTCGTAGTTGTTACCCGTCATCGCCTTAGTATCAGACTGGTTAACATCAGGTGCCGCTTTCATCGTTAATGCTTCTGGCAATGACGCACCTTTAAACAGACGACCATAACCCACACGAAGTTTTAGGTTATCCGTGGTTTGGTATTCACCTTTGAATTTCGGAGACAACTGATCGAAATCACCATCGTAAACACCACCAAGTTTATGAACGTCGTAACGCAAACCTGTTGTTAAACGGAAATCGCTGAACTCATACATGTCTTGTAGGTAAAGGCCGTAAGCAGTGACCGTACCGCCATCCATGCCGTACTTCTTGGTTTCACCTTGCTTAGAACCGCTTTGGTAAACACCGTCACCCGCGTCAATCCACTGCTCAGCCTTATAACCATCAAGACCGTAAGTCAGCTCATGCTCGCCAACCCAAGAGATATTACGGATGTCACCACCAATGGTCGTCACATTGTATTCGCGATCAGGAATAGCAATCGTGCCATCTTTAATCCAGTTACCGTTCGCATCTTTATCCCAAGCCGTATCAACAAGCGCATCACGATCCATGTACTGACGGTTGTAGTAGATATTGGTTTTCAGATGTACCAAGTCACTACCTGCATCGTATTCGTGCTGTAGAGTCACAGTATCGCGGTTGAGCGAGTGGTAGTTGTGTTCATCATCAGCATACAGAGCACCGGCCTTCTCACCTGATAATTGACGCTTACCGCCATCGTTGTATCGGTTGAAAGTCAGCTTGAATTCGTTGGCATCATTGGGAATGAAAACAATCTTAGCCAAGCCAGATTTCAGTTCGCCCTGCTTTGAAGTCACCGCTTCCTGATCTGGGATATGCAGGTCGCCATCTTCTGAGTAGTTTGCAATACCCATGAACTGAAGCTTGTCGTTCACTTTTGCGTACACAGCAACGTTGGTTGCGAAACGTTCGTAAGCGGTTTGGTAGCTGGTTTTAACTCGAGCGCCAATGCTTTCACCCGGTTTAAGAAGGTCGCTTGGATCTTTAGTCTCGTAGCTAAACGAGCCATTAATCGCACCAGAACCAGACAGCGCAGAGTTACCACCTAGTTCAATTTCAGCACGCTTAAGCATGGCTGGGTCAATCGCCTGATCACCCGAGTGGTGGAACAGTTGGCCTTCTTGACGCGCACCATCAATGGTCACTACGGCAAATTTGTCTTCCATACCACGTACATACACTTTACGAGAGTAACGTGCGTTTCCGTCTACCGTTACGCTTGGCATAGTATTCAGAACGTCTTTAATGTCTGATGCTTGTTTCTTTTCAAGGGTGTCAGAGTTGATTTCAGTCTGAACAAGTTGATCAAGGGCAGAACCGATAACAACAACGGTTTCTTGTTCGTCAGCAGCAAGCGCTGTAAATGAAGTTAAGGCAACCGTAACGGCCACTGACAATGCTTTAAGTTTCATATTCTATTTTTATATTTTATAGATTCGAGTGAGGAGGCGTGAATATTACACAATTTGAATGATAATTCTTATCATTTACATTCTTTACTTACGTTCCCTTACTTTTAATAAAACAGAATTCGATTAGGATGTTCTGGCTGTAAAACTTACTTCGTTTTGCTGCTGAATCTTTGAATAAACCCTTCTTCGTATCACCCCTGAATTAGGTAGCCGTATGTCTCGATCACTTACGGCTTTTTTCATATCAAATCACCGCTGATGTAAGATATTTAGCGATTTTCATGCCCGCTGTGTTGACAGTCATAACACCCATAGCTGGCTCATTAATGCGACTTTTCACGACTGTAACAATGGATTTAACTGAGCAATTGCCAAACTGCAGATACAAAAAATGCCCCTTAAAGGAGCATTTTCTTTATCTCGATACTGAGACCGGCACTAACGTAAATATTAGTGCGGTGAGATGTTTGAAAGCGACTGGATATGAACCGTGATCTCTTCGCGATCGTGGTAAAGGTGTTTAGCTTGCATCTTGAACTTCACTTTGTTCTCAATAAGGAACACTTTTAGGTTCTCGATATCCTGCAGTACTTCATCGTAACGGCCTTTCATTGGCAGTTTCAAGTTGAATAGCGCTTCTTGTGCCCAACCTTTGATGATCCACTCACCCATAAGGTGTGCAACGCGAGCTGGCTTCTCAACCATGTCACAGATAATCCAAGTGACGTTCTTACGGTCTGGTTCGAACTTAAAGCCATCCACCATGTGGTGCTTAATCTGACCCGTTTCCATTAGGCTGTCTGCCATCATGCCATTATCAACACAGTGAACGAACATCGAACGCTTAACCAGTTGGTAAGTCCAACCGCCTGGACACGCACCCAAATCAACACCCCACATACCCGGAGCCAGACGTTCATCCCACTCATCACGAGGGATGAATACGTGGAACGCTTCTTCTAGCTTCAATGTAGAACGACTTGGCGCATCTGATGGGAATTTCAGACGAGGAATGCCCATGAAGAACTGTGAGTTGTTCGATGGGTAAGAGTAACCCACAAAGCAGTGACCCGGAGCGATGAAGCACAAGTGCAGTACTGGCTTCTTAGCGTTGTCTTTAGCAGTCATCAAGCCTTTGCCACGCATTGCTTGACGCATTGGCACGGTAAACTTACGGCAGAACTTCAATAGCTCTTTTGCTTCGTTAGTATCTGGCGTTTCGATACGAATATCGCCACAACGTGGGAAGCCTTCTTTTTCAGAAAGCGCCTCAAGAATTGGAGAAATACGGTCATCGGTTGGCAGGTCTTTGATTTCAACTGCTACTGCTAGCATTTGACGAGCAAAGATCAGTGATTGGAAATCGATCTCTTTGATCAACTTATCTGCTTCACCTGCTTGGTAACATTCAAACAATACAAAGCCTGTATTGTTCTTTAGGCGAGGAAAACCAAACACTTCCAGTTGTGTTGCCTTGTCTTGAATTTCGCCAGCACATTCTTTTTCAAAACCAGAGCGACAATAAAGTAGTACGTGTTTCACTGAGTTACCTCTTTTATATTCAAAGCAGCGAAGGAGAAGACTCCCCAACCAATGATAAATAGTAGACCACCAAACGGTGTTATAGGGCCAAACCATTTTATTCCTGTCAGTGCTAGCCCATAAAGGCTGCCACTAAAACAAAGGATGCCGATGATAAAGCAAATTGCCGCAATGAAAAAATATTTTTGTGATTTAGCGCCAAGTTTCATCTGTAGCAGAGCGCCACACGCCAATATAGCTAGAGTATGGATAAATTGGTACTGAACACCCGTCTCGAACACACCCAAAAGATACTCAGGCAAGATGGCTTTCAAACCGTGTGCAGCAAATGCCCCAAGCATCACAGCGATCGCACCAGAAATGCCTGCGAAAGTGAGTAAATACTTACTTTTCATTCAACACCTCTTTGATAAACGCAGATAGCTTTTCAACGGTTAACGCGATGTTCTGCTGTTCCGTATAGCCAGAGCTCTTGCGCGGCTTGAAGCTGTGGTCGCCATCGGGAATAAATTCAACTCGAATTGAATCCGACAGATTGAAGTCAGCAAACTCTTCACGCTTACCAAAGGTATCGCGCTCGCCTTGTAAAATAAGACACGGCTTAGTTAACTCAGCGAGATGTTCGCCTTTGTATTTCTCTGGTTTGCCCGGCGGATGGAAAGGAAAACCCAAACACGCCATAGCAGCCACTTTATCCACTTCAGACAGATGACTTGCCATGCGCCCTCCCATCGATTTACCACCAATCACAAGTTTGTCAGCATTGGTTTGTTCGATGATCTCTTGGTAGGCTTCAAGTAGCTTAGGGGCTCTATCAGGTGGACGACGTTTGCCATCTTCAGCACGCTTGATCATGTAAGGGAAATTGAAACGAATCACTCTTATCCCTTTAAAGGCTAATCCTTTGGCTACCGACTGCATGAACTCATGGTCCATACCTGCACCCGCGCCGTGTGCGAAGATAAAGGTGATTGGGTTGTCTTCACCATCAATAATGATGTTATTCATCCAGCAACTCCTCTTGTTCACTTTGCGCTTTCGCTAGCATCCAATCACGGAAGGTCGCGATTCGACCCATATCGGCTTGTTTCTCGTGACACACTACATAGAAGGCATTCTTACTCACCAACACCTCATCAAACGGCGCTATCAAGCGACCTGCTTCTATTTCTGGTTGTGCGAGAACGTTGTTACCCAATGCAATGCCTTGCCCATGGGCTGCCGCTTGAAGCACCATGGTTGAGTGACTGAAGATCGGCCCGTGGTTTACGTTAACTCCATCGATGCCATTTTGTTTAGCAAACTGTTTCCAATCTTTTCGAGAGGTATCGTGCAATAGCGTATGGCATGCCAAATCACTTAGAGATTCTAATGGTTTTGTTCCTAGCAGCACTGAAGGAGAACAAAGCGGAATCAGATATTCTTGATACAGCTTGTCGGCTCTTAGACCCGACCAATTGCCTCGACCATAATAGATAGCAACGTCGACATCATCCGTTAGCGAGCCTTCATCCATATCCACAGCTTTGATTCGTACATCGATATCAGGTTCTTGCTGATTAAAGTCGGCAAGCCTTGGTACTAACCATTGAATGGCGAAACTTGGCGGTAAGCTGATGGTCAATGCACCCTTCTCACTTCGCTCTAGCACTTTGTCAGTGGCTTCTGCGAGTGATGTGAAAATATCTTTGATATCTAAGAAGTAGCTTTGCCCTTCTTCAGTTAGCAACAAAGAACGGTTTCTTCGACGAAAAAGCTTCAAAGATAAGAATTCTTCAAGTGCTTTGATCTGGTGGCTAACCGCAGCTTGAGTAACAAACAACTCTTCTGCAGCACGCGTAAAACTCAAGTGTCGAGCAGCGGCTTCAAACACTCTTAACGAGTTTAATGGGGGTAATCGACGAGACATAGTTACTCTCTAAATAAGCATTAGTTTTTTTTATCTGAAACATTATAATTTGTCCATTGCCTAGCGGCCAGAGAAATTCTATATTTCATTCCGCAGCAGCTAGCCTGAACGGCTTGATTCTCTCTAGAATCAATTGGCTTAGCTCCTGCGATGTTGTGTTTGCAAACTCGTACTTTTCGAGTTGGGTAGAGTTCTACCAAATGTTTTGTTGCAGTTATACCCTGAAACGAGGCATATACTTCCTGTATTTATTTTGACCTGTCTGTCAAATTTGTTTACACCGCCTATATGGCGGTGTTTTTTTATGCCCAGAGAAAAGTAACAACAAGTTTATCAATAGCTGTGCTAATTAATCCTTACTATTTTCTCACTCTAATCACAAAATTTAACGCCCGCTTACGTAAACAATCATACGCACACAAATATAAGCACTTCATTGCACATTTTGGTAACAACTCTCACCTCAATTCTTTTTATCACACAGCCTTGTTTTTACGACAAAAAACCGTACGAGCAAGGAAGCCAAACCACTTTATCAACGACAAAATGACAATCAACCGATAAATAAAAAGCCGCTTACTTTTCAGTAAGCGGCTTTTCATATGTGTTCTCAGACCGAAGTCATACCATCAAAGGCTAACTATGGACGGTAAACCTTAACGTTTTTGAAGCCTTGCTCTTGCAAGTAAAGTGCTTGCAGACGGCTCATAACGCCACGGTCACAGTACAGTAGGTACTCTTTACCTTGGTCAAGGTCACCAAACTGAGTCGCTAGCTTGTAGAAAGGTAGGTGTTTCACTTCAACACCATCGATTTCTAGTGGGCTTTCGTCTTCTTCGTCTGGGCTACGGATATCTAGAACGATAGCGTGGTCAGCAACAGCCTGAACTTGTTCAACTTCAGGTGCTTGCTCTTGGCTCTCTTTCTCAATGTCACGAATATCCATAACACGAGCGTTCTCGATCACTTGATCCAGTACTTCAAAGTTAAACTTAGCTTCTTCTGCTTCTAGTTTACCTTTCTTCGCTTTCACTGTTGGTTTCTTAGAGATAACACCACAGTACTCTGGCATTACTTTCGCGAAGTCTTCAGTACCGATGATACGAGAAAGATCGATGATGTCTTCTTTGTCCCAGTTGATAAGCGGACGAAGGATCAACGTGTCTGTCACGTTATCGATGTGACGAAGGTTAGTTAGCGTTTGGCTAGAAACCTGACCTAGTGCCTCACCGGTTACTAACGCTTCAATACCAAAACGCTCTGCAACCATACCACCAGCACGCATGAACATACGCTTAAGAACAACGCCCATTTGGCCGTCTTCTACGTTCTCAAGGATCTCAGCAACAACCGGTTCGAAATCTACAGAGATGAACTTCACTTTTGCAGATGAACCGTATTTGTTCCATAGATAGTGAGCCACTTGCTTAACGCCAATCTCGTGCGCAGGGCCACCAAGATTGAAGAAACAGTAGTGAACCTTAGAACCGCGTTTGATGTGCAGGTAGCTTGAAACGCCAGAGTCAAAACCACCAGAGATCAAGCTTAGTAGGTCTTCTTGAGTACCAAGAGGGAAACCACCAAGGCCTTTGTGACGAGCCAGTACTTGGTTAAGTTTGTCGTTAGCCACTTCAACCTTAACCGTTACGTCTGGGTTCTTAAGTCGAACTTTCGCTGACTCAACCGCTTGGTTTAGACCGCCGCCTACGTAGCGTTCTAGCTCGATAGACGTAAAGTCATGCTTACCACGACGCTTAGCACGAACAGAGAAAGTCTTACCTTCAATGTCAGCACGGCTGCGTTCTAGTACTTGCTCGTAAATATCGTGCAAGTCTTTGAATTCAGACTGTTGAACTTCAAGAGAGTGGTGAATACCAGGAGTGTGAGTCAAAGCCTCTAACACTTCTGTGTAGTACTGGTCACTCTCAGAGGTCACTTCGATATGGTCACGACGGTTGAATACCGCAACACTTTCACAGCGATGCTGAATAACGTTACGAATGTTGCACTCTAGAATCCTTGTGAAGCGCTTACGCACCGATTCACTTTTTACAAAAATTTCCGGATGGGGCTTAACAATAAATTTCATAGTACTTTCACAACATTAATGTTCAAAATTTTTAAAAGGCTCTTCGCCAAGTAAATTAGAGAATTTACACAGCACTTGAAGCAAGAGTAGATCATATCTAAATCTAAGGGCGCGAATTATACATGAGAAAGTGAAACAAGGAAAAGAGTGCTTGCTTAGGCACCAGTAATAAATACGCACCTTATTAAAAATAGCACCTCTGCTCGCTATCGGCAGTGTGATGGATGCACAACATAATGATCAGCTAAGAACTAACGAAAAGATAAAAAGCCCAACCTCATCATAAGGTTGGGCTTTCTGGTTTATTTAATCACTCGATATAACTCAGATCTCGATACTATTGAGAGATAGCTGGGACTTCGTCACTGTATAGCGGCTCACCCTGCATGATGCTGATCTCTACGCGGCGGTTTAGGCTGCGTTGCCATTCAGTATCGTTTGGCTCTACAGGCTCTGTGTCGGCCATACCGCGTACTCTCAAGCGTTGATGAGAGAACCCGCGAACCTTTTCCATCTCTTGAGCAACAGATACTGCTCGCTGTGATGATAAGTCCCAATTCGAACGATACAGCTCAGAATCAAGTCTTTGGTTATCGGTGTGCCCTGAGATTCGAACAATACCCGGAACATCTTTAACCAATTCCGCCACCTGTCTCACCAGAGGTCGGAACTTAGGCTGTAAGAAAGCAGAACCCGACGGGAATGCGCCCTTCTCACGAATTCTAATCACAATCTGTTGACCAAGATTCTCAACCTCAATCGCGCCTTGGTCGATTTCTCGTTCCAACGCCTTCTTGATGCTCTCCATCAAGGTTTCCATCTCTTGCGATTGAGCTTCAGCCTGTTGTTGTTGTTGGTCTGACTCAGAGTTTTGATTGTCGTGAGTCGAAACCTCTGGCGACTTGCCTCCGGTCATCTTGCCTTGGTCACGCATGGTGCCACCAGCGCGCTCAGATTCACCTTCATGAAACTCCAGCGTCTGCTGAGTAATATCAATGGTTTGCTGCATGATCACATCGATCGGTGTCGGCTCTGGACGACCAGGGCGAAACTCTTGTGCAATAATGCTGGTCCCTTTCGGGATATCTTTTACTTCTAAGCGGTTTTGTACGCCAAACGCAAACTTCATCGAGCCCGCGATCTGTTTAAATTTCAGTACGTCCATCTCAGAGAATGAGAGCAGCAGTACGAAGAAACACATCAGCAGTGACATCAAGTCAGCAAATGTCCCCATCCATTGAGGTAACCCCGGAGGAGGACATTTACATGGATTCTCTTCATCCATCTTAAACTCCTCTTACGCCGGTTCACCATCAATCGTGCGCTTACCTTCATTCAGGTAGCTCTTGAGGTAACCATCAATAACTCGTGGGTTCTGGCCATCTTGAATCGCTAACACGCCATCCATCACCAAACGACGGTTGAGTGTCTCTTGGTCACGGCGCAGCGCAAGTTTATCGGCGATTGGGAAGAACACCATGTTCGAAAGAATCGCACCATATAGTGTGGTTAAAAGTGCCACCGCCATCGCAGGACCAATCGCTTTAGGATCATCCATGTTCGAAAGCATGGCTACCAGACCAACCAAGGTACCAATCATACCCATTGCAGGGGCAACATCACCGAATGCAGAGAACACTTTCGCGCCCTGCTCGTGACGTTCTGTCGTTAATGCGATATCTTTTTGGAGTGCAGCACGCACCACATCACCATCATGGCCATCCACCAATAAGTCGATGCCCTTTTGCATGAAGCTGTTGCTGATTTCCATCTCTTCAAGTGCTAAGAAGCCACCTTTACGAGCAGCGTCTGCCATCTCAACCACTTTCGCGATCAAATCTTCAGGCTCATCGGCTTTAAACATAAATGCTTTGCCGGCAATTTTGGTCGCGCCAAAGAACTGCCCCATGGTGAACTTCATTAGAACAACAAATGTTGAACCACCAACCACGATCAAAATGGATGTCGTGTCATAGAACATCCCGAGGCTTCCACCTAGGATCATTGCCATGATTACAAAGGCAAATCCACCAATCAAACCTATTAGGGTTGCTAAATCCACTGAGCACTCCTCATGCTTTTTTGTAGCTCTATGTCGACGATAATCTTTTTATCGGCAAGACTATAAGATCTTTTAGTAAATTCTTGGCCTAAGTATCACACTTTTGGTTTTTGAATCACAACTATTACCCGCTTTGCTCTTATCAGCCAGTCATAAACTCGATAAAGGTGGGGTTATTCAATGAAAGTGGCTTGAAGCCTCTTAAAAACGAACTTTCTAGCAAAATTTATTGGTTACATTTGACCATATCAGCGGCCTAGGGTAACGTTCGTTCATCTTTCCAAACGCAGATTTATTATGGCTACTAAGAAACCTGAAAATATGAGCTTTGAAGCAGCAATCGAAGAGCTTGATGGCTTGGTTGATCAACTAGAAAATGGTGATCTAGCTTTAGATGATGCGCTGAAAAAATTCGAACGAGGCATCTCCCTCGCTCGTGCCGGTCAAAGTAAACTAAACGATGCTGAACAACGTGTTAGCATCCTACTGCAAAATGATGAAAATGCAGAGCTGAGTGACTTTAACCCACAACCTGAATAACGAATTGTATGAGATCCCCTATGATCGAGACTTTATTGTCTTATCAAGCACGTAATAACGAGCAATTGAACCTTTGGCTTGATCGCCTACCACACCAAAATCAGAATCTTATCAACGCGATGCGTTATGGATTACTTTTAGGCGGTAAACGCGCACGTCCATTTCTTGTCTACATTACAGGGGACATGCTCGGTTGTACCGCTGAAGAGCTCGATACTCCAGCCTCTGCAGTCGAATGTATTCATGCCTATTCTCTGATTCACGACGACCTTCCAGCAATGGATGACGACGAACTGCGTCGTGGCCATCAGACTTGTCACATCAAATACGATGAAGCGACCGCAATTTTAACCGGCGATGCACTACAAACTCTCGCGTTTACTATACTTGCGGAAGGCACATTAAGTGCTGACGGGGAAAGCAATCGCGTTCGAATGATTCAACGCCTAGCTGAAGCCTCTGGTGCTCAAGGTATGTGTATTGGTCAGGCGCTTGATATTGAAGCAGAAAACCGCGCTGTCACACTAGAAGAACTGGAAGAAGTTCACCGCAATAAAACGGGCGCTCTGATGAAGAGTGCGATTCGTTTAGGTGCACTTGCTGCTGGTGAGAAAGCGTTTGAAGTGCTGCCTCAATTAGACAAGTACGCCGATGCCATCGGGTTAGCCTTCCAAGTTCAAGACGATATCTTAGATATTACTAGCGACACTGAAACGTTGGGTAAACCACAGGGTTCTGACCAAGATTTAAACAAAAGCACCTACCCTTCTTTGTTAGGTTTAGAGGGCGCTCAAGAAAAAGCGCAATCTCTGCTACAGGAAGCGCTTCAAGCTTTAGCTGCAATCCCATACAATACCCAGTTACTCGAAGAGTTCGCCCGATACGTCATCGAGCGCAAGAACTAAGACAATAAGCGCGCATTACCTATGACTCTTGATATATCAAAGTACCCAACTCTTGCTTTGGCTGATAAGCCAGAGGATTTGCGTCTTCTTCCGAAGGAGACGCTAACACAGCTTTGTGATGAATTACGCACCTATCTTCTTAACTCAGTGAGCCAGTCAAGTGGTCACTTAGCGTCAGGCTTAGGTACGGTAGAGCTAACAGTAGCTCTGCACTACGTGTACAACACGCCTTTTGACCAATTGGTTTGGGATGTTGGCCACCAAGCATACCCGCACAAGATTCTTACTGGTCGTCGTGACCGCTTGTCGACTATCCGTCAAAAAGATGGACTACACCCATTCCCATGGCGTGAAGAGAGCGAATACGACACGCTTTCTGTTGGTCACTCTTCAACATCGATCAGTGCTGCTCTCGGCATGGCAATCAGTGCGAAGAAAGAAGGCAAGAATCGTAAAGTCGTGAGTGTGATTGGTGACGGCGCGATTACTGCAGGTATGGCATTCGAAGCCATGAACCACGCAGGCGATATTCACAATGACATGCTGGTTATCCTTAACGATAACGAGATGTCGATCTCTGAAAACGTAGGTGCTCTGAACAACCACCTAGCTCAAGTTCTTTCTGGCAGTCTTTACACGTCTATTCGTGAGGGCGGCAAGAAAGTGCTATCTGGCGTTCCGCCGATTAAAGAGCTCGTTCGTCGTACAGAAGAACACCTAAAAGGCATGGTTGTTCCTGGCACCATGTTTGAAGAGTTAGGCTTTAACTACATTGGTCCGGTCGACGGGCACGATGTGAATGAGTTGATTAAAACGCTGAAGAACATGAGAGACCTTAAAGGCCCTCAGTTCCTGCACATCATGACCAAGAAAGGCAAAGGCTACGAGCCAGCAGAGAAAGATCCAATTGGCTACCACGGTGTACCTAAGTTCGATCCTGCACACTCAAGTCTGCCTAAGAGCACCAGCTCTAAACCAACTTTCTCTAAGATTTTTGGCGACTTCCTGTGTGATATGGCCGCGCAAGATCCTAAGCTAATGGCGATCACGCCAGCAATGCGTGAAGGTTCTGGCATGGTGCGTTTCTCGAAAGAATACCCAGAGCAATACTTCGATGTTGCAATTGCAGAGCAGCACGCTGTGACGCTAGCAACTGGTATGGCGATTGCGGGTGATAAGCCGATTGTAGCTATCTACTCGACGTTCCTGCAACGTGGCTACGATCAACTGATCCACGATGTGGCTATCATGGATCTACCGGTGATGTTTGCGATTGACCGTGCAGGTCTTGTCGGCGCCGATGGTCAAACACACCAAGGTGCGTTCGATCTAAGCTTCATGCGTTGTATTCCAAACATGGTGATCATGGCACCAAGCGATGAAAACGAATGTCGCCAAATGCTATACACAGGCCACCAACACACAGGTCCAAGTGCCGTTCGTTACCCTCGTGGTAATGGCATGGGTACTGAAATTCAAAGTGAGTTTACTGCGCTTGAGATTGGTAAAGGTCGTATCGTTCGTGAAAGTGCGAAAGCAAAAGATGGCTCGAAAGTCGCTATCCTAAGCTTTGGTACCTTCCTTGAGAGCGCACTGCAAACCGCTGACGCTATTGATGCGACGGTTGCAGATATGCGTTTTGTGAAGCCGCTAGACGAAGCTCTGATCAAACAACTTGCTGCTGACCACGATGTACTGGTTACTATCGAAGAAAACGCCATCGCAGGTGGTGCGGGCGCGGGTGTAATTGAGTTCTTGATGCAAGAGAAGCTGCTAATGCCAGTGTTGAACCTTGGTCTGCCAGACAAGTTTATTGCTCAAGGTACTCAAGGCGAGCTGCATGAAGAGCTTGGCTTAGATGCGAAAGGTATTGAGAAATCTATCTCTGACTACCTTGCTAAATAGCTTTCGTAAGTAAACTGCATAAGCGATAAACAAAAAAGGTTGGCCCTAGGGTCAACCTTTTTAGTATCTGCTAACTGATAAACTATTCGCTGTTTAGCTGTTTAGCTGTTTAGCTGTTTAGCTTAGTAGTTAATAGCAATTAAGCCAGCTTAGCAACAAGGCTTAAGTACAGGTGCATCATAGTTCTCTGGTTCATCAGAGTAGATAGCAACATTGAAGTTCTCAACTAAGCCAGTCTCTTCAACACACTGCTCTTGGAAAAACTGTTGAATCTCACGGCGTTGGCAATGCGCTTCAAACGCTTCGTTATTTGCCCAGATTTCATTGAAAGCAATTGGGAAACTCTGACCTTCAGCAAACGGGCTCTGAATGTGACGAGTTACTGTGTATTGAATACAACCATCTTCACGTAGAGTATTTGGCTCCAGTGATTTTAAAACCTCGAACAGCTCGTTCAGTTTGCCTTCTTTTGGCTGAAATTGAGCGATGCAGTAAACCTTCTTAGACATTGTAATCCCTTGTTTTTTTAACTTTTAGCTTAAGCCGTTATATCTAAATCTTTATAGCAAATACAGCCTTATTCTTAAACTAGCCAACCTGCAAAATGCGCCACAGCATACAGCGAAATCGCCGCCATAATACCCGCCACGATATCATCAATCATGATACCTAAACCGCCATGAACTCGAGCATCTAACCAACCAATTGGCCAAGGCTTAACCATGTCGAAGAAACGGAATAGCACAAAGCCAGTTAACAGCCATTTCCAATCATCAGCAGGGATGTTCAACATTGGCACTAGGGCCATAGTGATCCAAAAGCCGGCGAACTCGTCCCATACGATAGAACCGTGGTCATGTACGCCCATATCATCAGATGTGACTTGGCAGATCTTGATACCAATAATGCAACTTACCACAACGATGGCAACATAAACCGGGAAAGGCAATTGAACCAACAATAAGTACAACGGAATAGACGCAAGCGTGCCCATGGTTCCTGGAATAATAGGCGATAAGCCACTGCCAAACCCCGTTGCTAATAAGTGCCAAGGGTTTTTAAGAGAGATTGCAGATAGTGGGTTTGTCATCAATTAACCTTAAAGTGATCGTAACCAGTTAAGCTCCAACTTAATGGTTCACCATTATTGTGTAATTCAAAATATTCTACAGGTCTTATCTGGCCAATGCAGGTGACTTTTGTTCCAGTGTGTGACAAAGCACTTTCCAGTGAACCTTTATTTTCTTCCGGCACAGTAAAGCAAAGCTCATACTCTTCACCACTGGTCAATGCGTACTGCTGCGCTGCAGTAATATCAGGTGCAAACTGGCGTAACTCTTGAGAAATAGGCAACGTGCTCACATCAATGCTTGCACCAACTTCTGAACGCTTCAGGATATGCTTGAGGTCAGCAATCACACCATCAGAAATATCAATCGCGGACGAAGCAAGGTTCACAAGCGCCTGCCCTGCTAGCACTCGTGGAGAGCTGATGTAGTGCCTCTCTTCAAGCTCAAGAGCATAAGGCTTAGCTTTGTTCTGTTCAGGGTTCAATAACACCTCTAGCCCAGCTTTGCTGTCGCCCAGATTACCGGTTACGTAAATCCAATCACCAACCTTCGCACCATCTCTGCGTAGCGCTCGACCTTCTGGAACAAAGCCTTGCACAGTAAGCGTCAAGCTCAGCGGGCCTTTGGTAGTGTCTCCACCAATCAGTTGGATACCAAAGTAGTCAGCCAGTTTGAAAAATGAATCACAAAATGGGGCAAGCCATGCTTCATCAACTTCCGGCATGGTTAACGCAAATGAAACCCATGCAGGTGTCGCGCCCATAGCAGCAAGGTCGCTAATGTTAGACGCCAAGGCCTTGTGTGCGACCCAAGCCGGGTTCGCTTCCGCTAAGAAGTGAGTGCCCGCGACTAAGGTGTCCGTGCTGATCGCTATCTCAACATTGCTCGGTGCTTTAACCAAAGCACAATCATCGCCTGCTGCCAGATGTACGTCTTTACGTTGTGGTTGTCGATTTACAAAATATTTTTCAATCAGGTTAAATTCGCCAGACATCACATGCCCTATCTTTAGTCTTCATAAAAATCACTGTAATTATTGGTATTACAGAAATTTAGTTACAAAAAAGGCCAGCATAAAAGCTGACCTTTAGATTCAATATACGAACGTCTTATTTCTTACGAACGTGCGGTGCAGCTTTATCAAGCACACCGTTAACAAACTTATGGCTGTCTTCTGCTGCGAATACTTTCGCAAGTTCGATAGCTTCGTTGATAACCACTTTGTATGGTACATCTTCGCGACGAGTCATCTCGTACATAGCTAAACGTAGAAGCGCTAGTTCCATCAGATCCAGATCTTGCATAGGACGAGATACGAATGGACGAAGCTTGCTATCAAGTTCCATGTGGCTAAGAGCAACACCAGTTAGCAGGTCGCGGAAGTATGCAACGTCTGTTTCTGGCATAGCAAGTGCAGGTTCTGCAGCATGATGCTCTTCTTCATCATACTTACCACCAGATAAGAACTGTTCTTCAACGGTAGCAATATTTTCTTTAGTAATTTGCCAAGAATAAATTGCTTGTAGAGCAAATTGACGTGCGTTACGACGTGCGGCTGGTTTCACACTGGCCCCCATTAGGAATCGATTTCAGAAAGAACGTTGATCATCTCAAGTGCGCTAAGTGCTGCTTCTGCACCCTTATTACCAGCCTTGGTTCCTGCGCGTTCAATAGCTTGATCGATCGTATCAACAGTAAGAACACCAAACGCTACTGGAAGAGAGTATTCCAGAGACACTTGTGCCAAACCTTTATTACATTCACTACAAACATAGTCAAAATGAGGCGTACCGCCACGAATTACTGTACCAAGAGATACAATCGCATCGAACTTACCTGTTTTTGCAACGCGCTGCGCTACAAGTGGAAGTTCAACTGCACCAGGGCAACGAACAACAGTGATGTTGTCTTCGCTTACTTGTCCGTGACGCTTTAAAGTATCGATTGCACCAGAAAGTAAACTTTCGTTAATAAAACTGTTGAAACGAGCAATAACGATAGCAATTTTTGCATTTGGCGCTGGGAAGCCACCCTCGATCACTTTCATAAGCCTTCCTTTAACTATTTTCATCAAGTGAGAATCGCCGGATTCTAGCACAAAACTGTGAGCAATATCTAATGCTAATTTAGCAGAACAGACACCGGAGATGTAAAGATGATAACGCAGTGCTGCTCCCAAGCGTATAGGAACAACAAGTCGCTAAGCATCTGCATTTAACGCACGAAAAATTAAGCTTAGCGACTGTGCTCTTTTGGCCTAATTCATAACCAAAAGAGCAATCAGAGTCATCATTGATTGTGTTGCTACAAATCAATATGTGAGTGGTTACTCACAAACGTATTCAACCACGTTAAGACCAAAACCACCTAGTGCATGGTAACGCTTAGTGCTTGAAGACAATAAACGCATATCATGAACGCCAAGGTCTTGTAGAATCTGAGAGCCTACGCCAACACGACGCGAAGTACCTTGCTTCTTAGCCATCGTTGGTTGTTCGTTCTTATCTTGAGCTTCGAACGTCTTCACTTTGTGGATCAGAGAATCAGACGACTCTTCGTTGCCAAGAATCACCAACACGCCGCCTTCGTCGCCAATACGCTTCATCGCTTTATCTAGCGACCAGCTACGTTCAGTACCACGATCAGAATGAAGTAGATCGGTGAAGGTATCATGCAGGTGAACACGAACCAGTGGAGCTTCGCCCGTTAGGTCGCCTTTTTGCATTGCGTAGTGGATTTGATTATCGATAGTGTCACGGTAAGTCACGAGTTCAAAGTCACCGAACTCAGTAGGTAGGTGGCACTGTGCAACACGCTCAATCGTGGTTTCTGTGTTGTTACGATATTCGATCAAGTCAGCAATCGTGCCTAGCTTGATGTCGTGCTTTTCAGCAAACACTTCAAGATCAGGGCGACGCGCCATAGTGCCGTCGTCATTAAGGATCTCAACGATAACCGATGCTGGTTCACAGCCTGCTAGACGAGCTAAATCACAACCTGCTTCTGTGTGACCAGCGCGAGTCAGAACACCTCCGTCTTGCGCTGTTAGTGGGAAGATATGACCAGGTTGTACAAGGTCAGCCGCTTTTGCATCTTTCGCTACTGCAGCTTGAACCGTAACAGCACGATCTGATGCAGAGATACCCGTCGTCACACCTTCAGCAGCTTCAATCGAAACCGTAAAGTTTGTTGTGTACTGGGCATTGTTGTCTTGAACCATAGGCGCAAGACCCATGCGGCTTGAGCGCTCTTTAGTCAGCGTTAGACAGATTAAACCACGGCCGTACATCGCCATGAAGTTAATAGCTTCTGGCGTAACATGTTCTGCTGCCATGATCAGATCGCCTTCATTTTCGCGATCTTCATCATCCATCAGGATAACCATTTTTCCTAGGCGAATGTCTTCAATAATTTCTTGAGGAGTACTAATTGGCATTGTTCTATATCCTTTGAAATGGTTCTGCTTCCTAGAACCGACACTATTTAAACCTGATGATATTGCTTCGCTTTACAAAGTGATGCTTAACGCACTTTGTCTCAACGATTAGGCAAAACCATTCTGCTGTAAGAATTCCATCGTCAATCGAGATTCAGGCTCAGACTCTTGCTGTTGGCCTTGAAGTAGACGCTCCATGTAGCGTGCTAGCACATCGACTTCTAAATTCACTTTACGACCGACATTGAATTGGTCGATGGTGGTTTCTGACGAGGTATGAGGAACGATCGTCAGCTTGAATGCATTCTTACGTAAATCGTTCACGGTAAGACTAATACCATCAACAGTTACCGAACCTTTTTGAGCTACGTACTTTGAGATTTCAGCCGGCATTTCTACCCAGAACTCAATGGCACGGCCAACTTGGTTACGCTCAACAATCTCGCCCACGCCATCCACGTGACCCGATACGATGTGACCACCGAAACGAGTCGTCGGTAGCATCGCTTTCTCTAGGTTCACCTTGTCGCCTGCTTGGTAATCGACAAAACCCGTTTTTTTCAGGGTTTCAAGCGAAAGGTCTGCACTGTAGCTGTGGTCGTTGAACTCAACAACCGTCAAACAAACACCATTGGTAGCGATACTATCGCCTAACTGAACGTCAGCCATATCAAGCTTACCAACGTTAACCGTTACGGTGATGTCTTCTCCGCGGGGAGTGATTGCACTCAATGTACCTACGGCTTCTACAATTCCTGTAAACATTTTAAAACTCTTTTTGTTGTCAACGACATGTATCTAGTGAGCGGATTTGTTTCCACTATCGTTTCGTTACGTTCGGTTTCGAAATACGGGTTTCGCTACGATGCGAATATCCACACCAACCTGTCGAACATCTTTAATTTCTAGGTCAATCACATCAGACATTGAGGTGAGCCCTAATGCGCCCATCAAACCTCGTCCGTCACTGCCCATAAGTTTAGGTGCTAAATAGAGGATTAGCTCATCCACCAGCTGTGCTTCAATCAAGCTTTTTGCCAACGTGGCGCCCGCTTCGACCCAAATATGGTCGATATGATTGGCAGGTAATTGGCGCATCAGATCGTGCAAATCTAGCTGACCTGTCTCAGTAGTGCCGACTTCTATATCAGCCGATGCCTCTGCGACTCTTAATACGGGTGTTGGCGATTGGTATAGCTTGAGCTCAGGACGCAGCTCATTTTGGCGATCAAGAATCACGCGAATCGGCTGACGTAGCTCGTCTTCAGCGTAATTAGCTTGAGCGCTGCTTGGTAATTCAGCCCAACGAACATTCAGCGATGCGTTGTCTTCAATCACCGTTTGGCTAGTTGATAACACCGCACCGGACTTTGCTCGATAATTCTGAACATCACGACGCGCTTCTGGCGATGTGATCCACTGGCTTTGACCATTTGCCAATGCAGTTTGCCCATCAAGGCTGGCTGCCATCTTAAGCTGAACAAAAGGCATGCCTGTTTGCATACGCTTGATAAATGCAGGATTCAAATCGAGAGCATCTTGCTCAAGCAAACCGATTTCAACCTCAATACCCGCATCACGTAGCATGTTGATGCCACGCCCTGCGACTTTAGGGTTTGGGTCCTGCATGGCGCAAATCACTTTCGAAACTTGAGCCTTAATCAAACCCTCAGCACATGGCGGCGTTCGACCATAATGAGAACAAGGTTCTAGCGTAACGTAAGCTGTTGCGCCTTTTGCCTTATCACCGGCCATTCGCATGGCATGCACTTCAGCATGAGGTTCGCCCGCTTTAGCATGAAAAC
Organism: Vibrio pomeroyi; assembly: GCA_041879425.1. Classification (NCBI taxonomy): domain Bacteria; kingdom Pseudomonadati; phylum Pseudomonadota; class Gammaproteobacteria; order Vibrionales; family Vibrionaceae; genus Vibrio; species Vibrio pomeroyi. Next base: position 2,866,422 of record CP090854.1, read on the forward strand.
CTTCACCAACAATCTGACCATCGGTTTGTACGATGACACAGCCCACATTTGGGTTTGGCGCAGTGGTGTAAATGCCGCGTTTCGCTAATTGAATAGCACGCGACATCATTTGAAAATCTAGGGGAGTAAAATTAGACATGATTGAGGGGTTAGTCCTCTAATTTAGCGATTTCTTCGCCAAACTCTCGGATGTCTTCAAAGCTGCGGTAAACAGAGGCAAAACGGATGTACGCCACTTTATCCAATTCTTTCAATTGGCCCATCACAAGATTACCGATCATCTCGCTTGGTACTTCACGCTCACCAGTTGCACGGAGTTGTGACTTAATCGTACTGATCGCAAGTTCAATTGCATCAGCACTCACTGGGCGTTTTTCTAGGGCGCGCTGAACACCACCGACCATTTTATCTTCATTAAATGGTTCGCGGTTTCCATTCGACTTAATGACTTTAGGCATCACAAGTTCTGCCGATTCAAACGTAGTAAAACGTTCGCTACATGCAAGGCATTGACGGCGACGACGAACCTGATGGCCATCGGCTACCAGTCTTGAATCGATTACTTTAGTGTCGTTCTCTGAACAAAAAGGACAATGCATATCACCTCCAAATAATTGAATATCAGTGTAACGGAATTGCCAAACGTTAGGAAAGAAAAAGGGCCAATTAAGGCCCTTTTGTGTGGTGATTCATTGATTATTGCTACGCGATAGCAATTTCTAAATGAGCTGAGGAGGAAAATTAACGAGAACGTTAACCTCGAACTAAATAGTTCGCTTTGCCCACCCATTTGTAGCTTGTCAGTTCTTCTAAACCCATTGGTCCGCGAGCATGCAGTTTCTGGGTAGATACCGCCACTTCTGCACCTAAACCAAACTGTGCACCATCAGTAAAGCGAGTAGATGCATTCACGTAAACCGCAGCAGAACCTACCGAGTTAATGAAGCGCTCAGAGCTTTCTAGACTGTTAGTCATGATTGCGTCTGAGTGACTCGCGTTGTGTACGCGCATATGGTCAATCGCTTCTGCAACGTCCGCAACCACTTTCACGCCCAGCGTGTAGCTTAGCCATTCAGTATCAAAGTCGCCTTCAACCGCATCACGTTGGTCTTCAAAACCAGTGAGCAATGATTTTGCACTCGAGTCAGCAACCAAGGTTACTTTGCCTGCTAAACGCTGTGTTAGCTTAGCAAGGAAAGCTTCAGCAACCGCTTCATGCACTAACAGCGTATCCAATGAGTTACATGCAGATGGACGTTGAACTTTTGAGTTTTCAACCACATCAACAGACTTCTCAAGATCAGCACTCTCATCAACAAAGATATGGCTGATACCGAAACCACCGATGATAACTGGAATAGTACTGTTCTCTTTACACATCTTGTGCAGACCAGCGCCACCACGAGGGATGATCATATCCACATAGTCGTCCAGTTTAAGCAATTGAGATACTAATTCACGATCCGGTTTCTCAATGTACTGAACTGAAGCCGCAGGAAGTTCCGCTTTCTCTAGTGCAGACTGGATTACTTTAACCAGCTCCATGTTCGAGAAGAAGGTCTCTTTACCGCCACGTAGGATGCTTGCGTTACCTGTTTTCAGACACAGTGCAGCAATATCGATGGTTACGTTAGGACGCGCTTCATAGATAACACCAACCACACCAAGTGGTACACGACGACGAGACAGTGACATACCGTTTTCCAGTACTTTACTGTCAATCTCGCTACCTACCGGGTCATTCAGGCTAATCACGTTACGAACATCGTTAGCAATGCCTGTTAAGCGCTCTTCATTAAGAAGTAGACGATCAAGCAGTGCGTCAGTTAAACCCGCTTCGCGACCTAATTCGATGTCTTTCGCGTTCGCTTCTAAAATCGTTGCTGCGTTTGCTTCTAGCTCATCAGCGATGATCGCCAATGCTTTATTCTTTTGCGCCGTAGATGCGGTCGCTAGGTGGAAAGCAGCCTCTTTTGCTGCGATACCCATGTTAGTTAAATCCACGTTTAACTCTCCCTAAATTCTGTCTGTCTTTGGATGCAAAAAGGCGATTCGCCTTCTCATCACGAGCTATTCTTGGATTACAACAAGGTCGTCACGGTGAATGACTTCTGACCCGTAATCGTAACCAAGAATGTCGCCAATATCTTTACTGTGCTTGCCTGCTATTTTTGCTAGGTCTTGGCTTGAATAGCTAGCGATACCACGCGCCACTACCTTGCCTTTACTGTCTGTGACTTGGGTGACTTCACCACGAGAAAACTCGCCTTGAACTCGAATAACCCCTTTTGCCAACAAGCTGCTGCCTTTGGTGTTAACGGCGTTTACTGCGCCATCGTCGACCACAATATCGCCTGCTGAAGCAGGGCCAGCTAAAATCCAACGCTTACGGTTTTCAAGCGCTTCAGCTAACGGTAGGAAACGTGTGCCTTGTGGGTTGTCACTCAGTGAGTCGAACACCACGTTTTCAGCACTGCCTGCTGCAATAATAACTTCAATACCGGCACGACGAGCAATATCCGCCGCCTGCAGTTTTGTTGCCATGCCGCCAGTACCCAACGTTGTACCGCTGCCGCCTGCGATCTTGCGCAGTGTGTCATCAATCGTTTTCACTTCTTTGATGAGCTCAGCATTCGGATCTTTACGAGGGTCAGCCGTAAACAGGCCTTTTTGGTCAGTTAGCAGTAAAAGCTTATCCGCACCGCATAAAATACCAACCAGTGCCGACAAGTTATCGTTGTCGCCCACTTTAATTTCGTTGGTCGCTACTGCATCGTTTTCATTTACGACCGGAATAATGTCGTGTTCAACGAGTGCGTTGATCGTGTCACGTGCATTCAAAAAACGCTCGCGATCATCAAGATCAGCACGAGTCAGTAGCATCTGGCCAATTTTAAGGCCATAGATAGCAAACAAAGACTCCCAAACTTGAATCAACTGGCTTTGCCCAACTGCCGCAAGCAACTGTTTGCTCGCCATTGAGTTGGGAAGTGCGGGGTAACCAAGGTGCTCACGTCCTGCTGCAATTGCGCCAGACGAAACCATAACCACAGAGTGGCCTTGTTTTTTTAATTCAGCACATTGACGAACCAGCTCAACCATGTGAGCACGATCTAATGCCAATGTTCCACCAGTTAAGACACTGGTACCCAGTTTAACAACGACAGTTTTACGCTGTGTTGTTGTCCCGCTTTGATGATTTGTTGTCATGAAGTCTTTTATGGATAAAACAAATAAGAGGTGATGTTTTAGCAATCAACAGGGGAATTCACAAGTAGAAAAGGTGCGAAATCGCACCTTTTTGCTTTATAGAGAAGAGTAACCTTTAAAATCAGACGAATTCGACAGACTCTTCGTCTAATTGAATACTGATTTCAAACTTACTTTGAAGTTCATCAACCAGTTTTTGGTGGAAGGCTTCTTGAGTTCGAGACACCTCAGCGACCGCCTTTTTAGGCAGTGGTAAAGAATCCCAGTTGCCTTCAATGTTGTATTTACCGATGTTGTACTTCGCCGAATATCCCTCTTCCGACTTATCCAATTCCAACCACCAACCCCAGAACTCACGTTCTTCTGGTGATTTTTTATCGTTCACACACACAGACAAGCAATCAAAAAGATAGTGGCCTTCTTCTGATTGCGGCTCCCTCAAATAAGGACCAATGGCCTTTAAAACGTTTAACAAGCGATAATGCGTTGGTTCTTGTGTCACTTCTGACATATTGAATCTCCGTTTTCAATGTTAAGAATGACGTTACTCAGACTGCAATACGTAGAAAATACGCAGTTGGATTTTATAAATTTTCTCTGAGTATCAGGTACTTAATCTGTACACTTTTCATGCTTAACTAATTTCGGAGAAATGTCATCTAAATAATTCATCCTCAAGCCACTTTATCGCCAATTCGAGGGATTGCTCATAACCTTGTGTAATTGATTTAGCTTTGATTTTCTTCGCTTTACCGTAATCACTGTAAATAGCAACCAGTTGATTATCCATTGGTGGTGATACTGGGTCCCCTTCTAAGGCTAATGCCAAGATAGGAACACGGGTTTTGCTGTTCGACAGCAGCCCTTGCACCTTAAGTGACCACGCCATCAACTGCCCAGAAAGGCTATTAATATCCACCGCACCTTTACCAAGGCGAGAAGCCAGCACATCTAAGTGCATCTTCGGCATCTGCTTAAGTTTATCGGCATGAACAAAGATATCGTGGATAGGCGCACCAAGAGATATACACGCTTTGATCTTCTGTTGCTCAACGAACGACAATCTCACCATAGCGTTACCACCGAAGCGAAAGCCAAATAAGCCCACCTTGTGATGATCAACCCAAGGGATGTTCGGTAGCTCATTCAATACCGCTTGGTGTAAGCATGAAGAGTCTTCCGTTAACGGCCAATGAGAACTATGACCTATCGATGGCATGTCTACCGTCAGCATCGCAATGTTCTTAGGTGCTAAATAATCCCTAAACAAACGCCACATATCTGTTTGTAAGCTATCCAAGCCCGCACTCACGATAACAACCGGTTGAGGCTTATCTGTTTTCGCTAGGTGCAAATTCGCTTTGATCTTCTTGTTCTGGTAAGGCACCTCAATCTGCTTAACGATCAGCTTGGTGTGCTTAATCGCCTCCGAATAGGCCGCGTTTGCCAATACCTGAGCCTGAGCCGCCAGGTTATCGTTCTTTAGGTGTGGGTAGCCCGCAATGCTGAAACACAAAGACGCCGAGAACAACTCTTCCGCCATCTCTTCACCGCTCTTTTCATGAGAACGGTTCTGGTGTTGCATGCCTAGCTTGGTCCACTCGTATGCCCAGTTGCCGCTGCGGTAGCCCATCACGGTATCCAACCACTCATCGGTTGTGCGTGAGTTGTCTGACGATGCGATTCGCGACAATACCGCCTCTTGCTCAATTGGGTTAACGCCTTGCCATACCCACTGAAGACGTCTTAGGTTTCGATACCAAGATAAATTTTGCTGTTCACGCTTCTCATCCAATAACGCTTCAGAGCTTGGCATGTATTGTGTCAGCATTGAGGTCTCTTTGGCCTGCTTGTGTTTTACAAACAAGGTTTCCGAAAGGTTCGAGCTCGTTTCTTCTGATTCAGACATTGGGATACTTAATAAGAAATGGTTGTCACTAATCATATAAAAAAAAATGACCCTATAAAGGGTCATTTCTCAAAAAACTAAGTTTACGCTTATTTTGACTTGCGATTTACTGGTTCAACGTAGCTTAGGCTTGTATCCCAAGGTTGCTCAATCCATGTATCTTGAGCGATATCTACGATGTACTCGTCTAGTAGGTGTGCGCCAGATGGTTTTGCACATACTGCGATCAGTTTCGCTTTCGGGTACATTTCGCGAAGCTTGCGTGCAGTGTCACCACTGTCCACTAGGTCTTCAACGATTAGGAAGCCTTCGCCGTCACCTTCAGGTGCTTTAACTACTGTCATATCACGTTGGTGATCGTGGTCGTAGCTAGAAATACAAATCGTATCTACGTGACGAATGCCTAGCTCACGAGCCAAGATTGCACCAGGAACCAAACCACCACGGCTTACCGCCCAGATACCTTTCCACTGCTCTGCTGGCATTTGCTTTTCAGCTAGTTGACGGCAGTAAGTCTGCATGTTGTCCCAAGTGATAACGAATTTGTTGCTCATAGTATAAAACCTAATAATTTTGTCATGTTATTAGAGGCTATGTCGTGCATAGCCCCTTCAGCGATTAAGCAGAAATCTAGACGATTAAGCGAAAATGTATTTAAGAATAAAGATAGCCGACATTACCCACACAGCAGGTGAAACGTCGCGACCTTTACCACTTAGCAGCTTAATTGCAGCGTAAGCGATGAAACCTAGTGAGATACCCTCAGCGATAGAGTACGTCAGCGGCATTAGCAGACATGTTACCACGACTGGTGCAGCTTCCGTAAGATCACGCCAATCAATGCCAACTAGGCCAGACATCATCAGAATTGCTACATAGAAAAGCGCGCCTGATGTTGCGTAAGCCGGAATCATACCTGCAAGTGGCGAGAAGAAAAGAGCCAGTAGGAATAAGATACCAACAACAACCGCTGTTAGACCTGTACGACCACCTTCAGCGACACCTGCAACACTCTCTACATAAGAAGTTGTGTTTGATGTACCTAGCAATGCACCAATAGACGTTGCTGTAGAGTCAGCAAGCAGTGCTTTGTTTAGACGAGGAAGTTTACCGTCTTCTTTGATTAGGTTTGCCTTCGTTGCAACACCCACTAGCGTACCCGCAGTATCGAACAAATCGACGAACAAGAATGCGAATACTACTGAAATCATACCGATTTCAAATACAGCAGAGAAATCAAGCTGCATGAACGTAGGAGCTAGGCTTGGTGGTGTAGACATGATGCCGCCGTATTGAACGTCACCAATAATAATACCAAGAGCCGTGATCGCTAGAATCGCAATCATTACTGCGCCTTTCACACCACGGTGAACAAGAGCAATCGTAAGGAAGAAGCCTAATGAACCTAGGATAGGAGCAATCGCAGTAATGTCGCCCAGAGATACTTTAGTTGCTGGGTTAGAAACAACGATGCCAGCATTGCTCAGTGCAATAAACGCTAGGAAAAGACCGATACCCGCAGAGATACCAACACGTAGAGACATAGGAATCGAGTTGATAATCCATTCACGGATCTTAAAGATACTTAAGAAAATGAAGATTACGCCTGATACGAAAACCGCAGCCAGAGCAACTTGCCACGTATAACCCATACCCATAACTACTGCGTAGGTAAAGAATGCGTTCAAACCCATACCTGGTGCTTGAGCGATTGGGTAGTTAGCAACAAAGCCCATGATGAAACAGCCGATAGCAGCCGCTAAACAGGTTGCTACAAATACAGCGCCATGGTCCATACCAGCATCAGCTAGAATCATTGGGTTTACAAAAATGATGTAAGCCATTGTTAGGAAGGTTGTTAGACCTGCGATGATTTCAGTGCGCACATTGGTGCCGTTTTCACTGAGTTTGAATAGCTTTTCGAACATTATCGAATCCTATAAGGGTAAAAAGTAAACGGTTGCGTAATCGATTGGCTGTGGATTATAAAGTTATCAAATAACAAATTCCAGATAGAATTAAGGCTCTAATCGATATTTATCAGAATGCCGTATGAAACAAAGCGATTAAAAACGAAGTAATCACCAAGAAATAACCATAATAAACAGTTAATTAAAGCCATTTAGCCCAATAAAGAATGTTGGTTGCTTTTTCGACCATCGGTTATTTTGATAGAGAATCTAGCCATTAAATTCTGAATTCAAACCCACAAGAGTTGTGTATTTTTCAACAGGATCAGTAATAAGGCGCAAATTGATATTTTGGCGTTTAAAAAACAACCACGCAGAACAGCAGGAAAAGAGACAAGATAAAGCGGTTTGGAAAAGTAGCAGGCAAAAAAAACGCCACTCAAAACTGAGTGGCGGTAGAATCTGTCAACCAAAAGGGCTGTAAAAGAATTCCAATATATAGGGGTGAACAAAACTGTTCGAGTTACATGCTTACGGTATTAGTAACCGAAGCTTGTAGGGTATGCAAAGTTGCTAGTGTAAACAGAGCTGTTAAGCCAGAACATTGCAGATGGTAAACCTTTCATAACTATCACCTTAATAAATCAATAAAAAACGAATTTGATTTCTCGGTTCCTTGGAGGCGATAAAACGGACTCATCCTTTGAGCATTTACTCTTCACTTCAGAAGTTGGTTATTAATATACCTCAAAGAAAAAAGATTACAAGTATTTTTTGCTTCAGGTCACACTTTTCGCCATTTATGGTTATTTTGCAAACTTAATTTTGTAATTAAATTACAGAATAGACTTAAACAAACGTTTGCTTGCACCATTTATAAGCATCAACGCACTTATTTAAGATCAAATGACCAAGATGGCGTTCAAAATTTGAGGCATTTCAGGTTTAGAAGTGCTACTCGTCAAAACACTCTAGTGGTATGCTGTTGCCATCAAAATAGACCCATATTTTAGATTTTTGTTCTAAGTTTTTACCTATAAAAATCCTAAATATATGGTTATTAAATAAAAAAGGAGTCATCCGTGTCTGAATTCCATTCTGAGATCAGTAAATTATCCCCTGCCCCTATTTGGCAGTTCTTCGATAAGATTTGCTCAATCCCACACCCTTCAAAGCATGAAGAAGAGCTTGCTCAATACATTATTGCTTGGGCAACAGAGCAAGGCCTAGATGTACGTCGTGACCCAACGGGCAACGTATTCATCAAGAAGCCAGCAACGCCGGGTATGGAAAACAAAAAAGGTGTGGTGCTACAAGCTCACATCGATATGGTTCCACAAAAGAACGAAGACACCGTTCATGACTTCGCTAAAGATCCAATCCAACCATACATCGATGATGAGTGGGTTACAGCAAAAGGCACAACGCTTGGCGCTGATAACGGCATGGGCATGGCTTCTTGTTTGGCAGTACTTGCTTCAAACGAAATCAAGCACGGCCCTATCGAAGTTCTACTAACAGTAGACGAAGAAGCAGGCATGACAGGCGCTTTCGGTCTTGAAGCGGGTTGGTTAGAAGGCGATATCCTTCTTAACACCGATTCTGAGCAAGAAGGTGAAGTGTACATGGGTTGTGCTGGCGGTATCGACGGCGCAATGACATTCGATGTGGCACGTAACGCAGTTCCTGCTGGCTTCGTAACACGTAAGCTAACGCTAAAAGGCCTTAAAGGCGGTCACTCTGGTTGTGACATCCACACTGGTCGTGCAAACGCGAATAAACTGCTTGCTCGCTTCCTAGCTGGTCACGCGAAAGAACTAGACCTACGCATCGTAGAGTTCAAAGGTGGTAGCCTTCGTAACGCGATTCCTCGTGAAGGCTTCGTAACGGTTGCTGTACCTGCTGCAAACCAAGAGAAACTGGCTTCGCTATACAACTACTACACAGAGCTTCTTTCAACAGAGCTAGGTAAAGTAGAAGACAGCATTGTTACTTTCAACGAAGAAGCTTCGGTTGAAATGGGCGCTCTAGCAGCAGCAGACCAAGCTCGCTTTATCGCTGCACTAAACGCTGCGCCAAACGGCGTGATTCGTATGAGTGACGAGATCGAAGGTGTTGTTGAAACCTCTCTAAACGTTGGTGTTATCACAACAGAAGAGAACTCAATCACTGTACTTTGCCTGATTCGTTCTCTGATCGACTCTGGTCGTAAGCAAGTTGAAGGCATGCTGAACTCTGTTGCTGAACTAGCAGGCGCGAACATCGCGTTCTCTGGCGCTTACCCAGGTTGGAAGCCAGACGCTGATTCAGAAATCATGCACATCTTCCGCGACATGTACGAAGGTATCTACGGTCACAAACCAAACATCATGGTTATCCATGCTGGTCTTGAGTGTGGCCTATTCAAAGAACCTTACCCGAACATGGATATGGTATCTTTCGGCCCAACGATCAAGTTCCCTCACTCTCCAGATGAGAAAGTGAAGATCGACACCGTTGAGCTATTCTGGAACCAAATGGTTGCGCTGCTAGAAGCAATTCCAGAAAAAGCATAGTTCAAACCATTGTGTTTTCGATAGATAGGATTTCACGGTAAATACTATTCATCGACACAAAATAAAACAGGTACTCAATGAGTACCTGTTTTTGTATCTAAGCTTTGCGATCAGCTAAAACATTAAGCGCGTGAAGCTGCGTAGCTCTCTAGCTCATCAATTGAAGTTTGTGCCACAACTTCGCCATCGATGAAGTACGTCACCATCTCGCCATCACGAACACCGATTAACGTCGCACGCTCACCAGACTGGTAAGTAATGTCCATTTGGATCGTGTTTTCATCAATCTGCTGCATTTGACCTTTCTCGATCACATCTGCACTCGTGATAGGACCAACAGGTGCTTCCGTCAGAGACGGATCCAACTGATGGTTGATGTCTAGGTAAGTGTCAGTCTTTGTATCAAAGATGTGAGGAGAACCAGTCAGTGGGTTGCTACCAGTCCAGAACTCTAGTGAGTTGAATACCAGGTAATCAGCAGCAACCGTTAGACCGTAAGCAGGTGCAAGTAGCATGTTCAAGCCACCACGTGCGTAACGGTTATCAACAGCCTTAACGTTGAACTTCATTAGGTAACCCGTTACTGCGTTACTACCAACACAGCCAGATAAAGCGACAGAAACCACCGCCAGTGCAACGACTTTTGAAATTGTTTTTTTCATTTTTATCTCGATATTTGAATTTGGCCGCCAAAAAATGGCGATGGATAATACCAAGTAAGCAAACAACAAATATCAGAGTTAAATCAATGTATTGTCAGGAAATTCACAATTTGAAACACCCTCTAATTCACCAAATCAAAAACGGAAACCAATTCTGAAGCCCCTTCATAAAAAACTTTTATCGTGACCGTAAAGTGATTGATTCGTACTAAAAATCAACGATTGATACATTCCGTGTTAACGAATTATCACCATGTTGAGAACAACCTAAATGGCAAGACTAAAACCTAATCAACCATTCGAATTACTTGGTTATACTGTTCAGCCAGGACAACGAATGGAGATTGAACTGCAAGCAGCTCAGCTTTACACGCACTCTCCACTTTCGATCCCGATTGAAATCATTCACGGTCGCCAAGCGGGCCCAACACTGATGGTAAACGCGGCGATCCACGGCGATGAGCTAAACGGTGTTGAGATTGCTCGACAACTGACGAACGCTATCGATCCAAAGAAACTGAAGGGTACCTTGATTGTTGTGCCTATCGTTAACGTGTTCGGCTTCATCCATAAGTCTCGTTACCTACCAGACCGTCGCGACCTAAACCGTTGCTTCCCAGGTAGTGAGAAAGGATCGCTAACATCACGTATCGCTTACACTTTCTTCGAGAACGTGGCGAAGCACTGTGATTACATCTTGGATCTACACACGGGCGCGATTCACCGTACCAATCTGCCACAGATTCGTGCAAACCTATCGAACCCAGAAACGATGCGCATCGCGAAAGCGTTCGCGACACCAGTGATTATTGATTCTCCACTGCGTGACGGTTCACTGCGTAGCGAAGCAGAAAAACTTGGTATTCCTGTATTAACTTACGAAGGTGGTGAAGCGCTGCGTTTCGATCACCTAGCGATTCGTGCTGGCTACTTGGGCATTCACCAAGTAATGAAAGAAATCGGCATGCTGCGCCCGAACCGTAAGAAGTTGCCAGAACCAGTATTGAGTAAATCAACCAGCTGGATCCGCGCGGAATCAGACGGCATCTTGCGTAATATGGTAAGACTGGGCGAACAGGTTGAAGCTGGGCAAACTCTGGCTTACATCAGTTCTCCGCTGGGTCACCAAGAAGGCCAAGTGATCACGACCAAAGGCGGTATCGTGATTGGTCAGCAGACTCTGCCTTTAGTAAACGAAGGTGATGCTGTGTTCCACATCGCTTACTTCAAGCAAGACGATGAAGAAGTGGGACAATCTGTAGAGAGCTACATAGAAGAAGTAGCAGAAGACGATTGGCTAACGGCGCTGAATAACTGATTAAAGCTTAAGAGATCGACGTTAAAAGCGACAAGCCAAGGCTCAAGCTAAAACCGTCGGTCTTAGGCAAAATAGAAACGAACTCCACAAACGAAAAAGCCCCAATATAGGTGACTATATTGGGGCTTTTTTTATAAGTCCCTTATCTTAAAATTAAGGAACCTATAAGTTAATCGTGCACCGAATTATTCAGCGTCTTCTTGCTCTTCTGCACGAGCTTTAGCGCGTGCTTCACGTGCTTGCTCAGCTTTAAGCTCTTTAGTGTGACGCAGTTCGTCACGCTCTTTACGCTGTTCTGATTTACGCTCGTTACGTTCAGCTTGGTTTGCGATGAAAGATGCTAGCTCTTTCTCTGCCCACTCTTGTGCAAGAGCTTCAGTTTCGAAACCAGACTCACGCTTAGATACTGTTGTGCTGCGAGACGTTACTTGACGAGTAATCTCTGCACACCAACCGTTGCGTTTTTCTGTAAGGCGGATATCAAATTTTTTGTTCTTAGACATGTTCTATTTTTTCCTAAGGGAGATCATTAAGGGATCGGTCAACTTTGATAACTCCATCTAAGTGAGCATCTTTTAACACCATCCCTTGGTAAGCGCGGTATTAGAGCACAAATCAATGAATATTGCTGCAAATATTTGCAGCGGATCACACTCCTATGCTGCAAATCGTTTGCGGCTCATTTCAATTCCTTAGCAAGCCTCTGTTCAGCACCAATTTCGGCACTGTTTTATCGACCACAATGAAATGAACTATGCTCAAACAGAGATAAATGAACCGCCTAAGACTTCATATTGTTAGGCACAAACATCTCACCTACTCCGCCCATAATTAAAATAGCTAAGGAGTTGCTATGGATAGCTTCATCAAAAATTTACCGAAGGTTGAGCTGCACTTACACATAGAAGGCACATTAGAACCAGAGCTGATGTTCGAGCTCGCCAAGCGAAATAACGTGTCGATTCCCTTTGAAAACCCAGACCAAGTGCGAGACGCATACCAATTCCACAATCTTCAGTCCTTTCTCGACATCTATTATCAAGGTGCCAACGTGCTGATCCACCAGCAAGATTTCTACGATCTGACGTGGGCTTACCTATTAAAATGCCAACAAGATAACGTGGTTCACACTGAGATATTCTTCGACCCACAGACCCACACGGAACGCGGCATCGCTTTTGACACGATTGTAGGCGGCATTACCCAAGCACTAGAGCAAGCCACACAGGAACTCGGGATCAGCAGCCAACTTATCATGTGTTTTCTGCGTCATCTTGATGAAGACAGCGCGTTCGAGATACTCCAACAAGCCCTTCCTTACAAAGACAAAATCATTGCGGTTGGGCTAGATTCATCCGAGCAAGGCAACCCGCCAGAGAAGTTTAAACATGTCTTCCAAGAAGCCATCAATCAAGGATTTCTAACCGTCGCACACGCCGGAGAAGAAGGCCCCGCACAAAACATTATCGATGCGTTGAGCTTGTTGGGCATTACTCGAATTGACCATGGGGTTCGCTGTATCGAGGATGCTGAATTAGTCGAAGAGCTGGCAGCAAAGCGTGTTCCACTCACAGTCTGCCCGCTATCGAATACCAAGCTAAAAGTCTTCGATACCATGCAAGACCACAACATTGTTGAACTGCTACGAAAAGGGCTGTGTGTCACCATCAATTCCGATGACCCTGCTTACTTTGGTGGCTACATGAATGACAACTTTCTAGCCGTGGCCAATACACACCCACTCACTCATCAAGAATTAGCGCAGTTCAGCATTAACGCCGTCGAGGCGAGCTTCATCTCCCCTCATGCCAAAGAAGACCTCATTACCCAAATACGCCAATATCTTGCAGCGAATAGTGAATGATTTATTGGAGTGACCGTACTCTTCAACACGATCAAAAAAGGGAAGCTCAACGCTTCCCTTTTTTAATCAATAGGCTGAGATTAACTTAACCCGGATGACCATCCACTCGTGGTGTTAATAGCATCATGCCAAATTTCCAGATAAACAGACCAAACGCCAACGTCCATAAACCTGCGCTGATGTTAACCATCTCAAACAGATAAGCAGGGAAGAAAGTCACGCCTAAGCTACGAACTAACGCGGCAATAAAAATCGCTGAGAAGGCTAGCGCCATGCTTGGCCCTTTGTAAATTGCACGACCAGTGTGTCCCATGGTCACGCGAGTAATCATCGCAAGAATCAAACCGCTCAAGCCACCAATCGCAAACAGGTGCAGCATGTTATGACTCGCAAATGGGTTATCTAACAAACCACGTAGCAGTAAGCTTAGAGGGATACACAAGTAAGCCGCATGCAGTGACCACACCAAAGGCTCAGATAACGTCGTCCAAGGCTTCCAACGGATAAAGCGGACTAACTGAGTCACGCCAGCAAACACCATTAATTCATTGCCTACTTGAGCAAAGGTGAGTGGGAAGAAGCTCAGAACAAACAGCCCTACCAAAGGTAAGTTTACCAACCATTCCAACCACACCAATGGTTGCGCTTTCTCAAAGTCGAAGCGACGAGCGGTAAAGAATGGAATCACTCGTCCGCCCATTACAGACAGCAACAACGTAAACCACCACAACATCGCTTGCCATACCGCAGATGAAGGAAATGGAGGCATACCTTTAATGGTCGCGTAGCTCGCAAAGTTCGCCACGATAGCCAATATAAACAGCGGTACGAAGAACAGGTTCTTCCAACCTTTCGACTTCACGACACGAAAACCAATCTCGTAAGCCGCGAAGATTAAGAACAACGCTTCAATCGAAGAGATCAGCCACAATGGAGCCGGTGTCCAAAACAGAATGCGAGGTGCCAGCCACAATCCGACGAGCACAGCTAATCGATAATGCTTGGTGCCATTAACGCCCGTCCAAGTTTGCACGGCTGTAAGCACAAAGCCGACAACAATCGCCATCGAAAAACCAAACAGCATCTCATGCACGTGCCACCACAGTGCGGGAACGTTTAAAATCTCTGGCTGACCGTTTTGGAACATGATGACCCAAGCCACAATCGCAATCACGGCATAGAGACTGCCCAAAAAGAAGAAAGGTCGAAAGCCTAAACGCAGGTAGGCTGGAATCGCGTCTTCTACACTTTTATCTGTGATATTTAACAAACTCGCTCCTAATTCTCAGATAAGCGGCCAAGGTATTACCTAAACCAAATTTGGTGTGCATCAAATTCGATGCCATATGCAGATCACATTGCATGAAACGCGCCAATTCGATAAAGCCAGTAAAAACAGCCACTCACGAGATTCACTAGCCAATAAACAGGTCAAAAACACACAACCAAAAGAGTCATAAAGACATATAGGTGTATAAATAGAAACTTACTGACTTTTGCCATCTCGCCACATATAGTAAGACTAGTCTCAAATACAAAAGAACAGACAAGGAACGCGATGTATATTTTTGGTTATGGCAGCTTGATCAACTCATCTTCACGTCAACTTACCGGTCAAACAGGTCAAGCGATCCCAGCGATTGTTCATGGCTTAGTGCGCCATTGGAGTAAGATCGATGACAGTTACGTGTTATCCCCTTTGATCGTCAACCTTGGTGAAGGGCAAGTGAACGGTGTTTTGCTTGAAGTGGATGATGTGGCATTGGCTGAATTTGATCGTCGTGAACGCGGTTATCACCGTATCGAATTAAAAGCTGTTCAGATAGAGAGCCAAACTGACTTTAAAACGGATCAATCGATCTGGGTATACATCAAAGACGAGATTCAAGCGCCTTGTGAAAACAGCCCTATAGTTCAAACCTATGTCGATACCGTTATGGCAGGATGCCTAGAAGTATCTGAAAGCTTTGCGGCGCACTTTGTGAAACATACACAAGGTTGGCACCACCCATTAGAAAATGATCGCCACCAGCCCAAATACGGCAATCTTGCTGGCGTATCTGATCACCACCACAGTGTGATTGATGGTTTGATACTGAGTGTTCGCAGCTAGTCTTTGAGGGCTTTGGAGCTTTGAAAACAGAAAAATCGATGAGCTTATAACGAATAGGCTCACCGACTAAAATAAACCGCTTAAACCACTCGAATACCCGCTGGCATTGCACGTTCAGGTGTCAGCAATACACTTTCAGATTCATCATCCGTCTCCGCACACAGCAACATGCATTCAGAAGTGTGGCCTCTCATCTTGGCCTTCGCTAAATTACACAACACAACAACCTGCTTGCCCATCAACTCTTCTTCTGTGTAATAAGGGACTAGGCTGGTCACTGTTTGTAGCGTCTTCTCACCCACATCTACTTGCACGATGTAAAGCTTGTCTGCGTTTTCATGACGCACAACCTCGATGATCTTACCCACACGCATTTCTAACTTAGCAAAGTCGCCATAAGAGACAGTATCCATTTCTCACTTCCTATATTGATTGATTTTCACTCATTAAATCTTTTACTAAAATTAAGTGAAATGTAAATGTTTACACTAGCATTAAGCCTAATAATTACAAGCGGTAAAGATCTCATTACCGGAAGTAAAATGAGAGTTTGATTGCCTTGCACTCATTGTCGGTGTTAAATAGATGCAGCAATATATAGAGGTTAAATATGGCAACAATCAAGGATGTCGCAAAAGAATCCGGTGTATCAGTCGCAACCGTATCTCGGGTGATCAACAAATCTCCGAAGGCCAGTGCTAGCTCTATTGAGTCAGTCACTAAAGCGATGGCTAAACTCGGCTATCGCCCGAATGCCAATGCCCGTGCGCTCGTAAGCCAAAGCACCAATACCGTCGGTGTGTTGGTGGGTGATATTTCCGATCCTTTCTTTGGCACGCTAGTTAAATCGGTCGACAACGTTGCCAGAGAGAACGGCAAACATATCTTGGTGGGCAATGGTTCTCACAATCGTGAAGAAGAACAACAAGCGATTGAGCTACTGATCAACAGTCGCTGTGACGCCCTAATCATTCACTCGAAAGGCCTGACTGACGAGGAGCTGATTGCTTACTCTAAAGAAGTGAAAGGCTTAGTGCTGATCAACCGTTACATCGAAGAAATTGCCAATCGCTGTATCTTTCTAGATAACAAGAAAGGCGCCTTCCTCGCGACTGAATACTTAATCCGACATGGTCACAAAAACATTGCGTGTATCGCCTCTTCTTCAAGCATTGAAGATGCCAACGAGCGTGTTGAAGGTTACCAAGCCGCGCTAAAAGAGTATGGTATTGAGTTATCTGAAAGCTATGTTGAACAGGCTCTGCCAACCAGTGATGGTGGCGAATATGCGATGACAAACCTGCTGACTAAGTCATTGCCAATCACTGGTATTGTGGCTTACAACGACTACATGGCGGCAGGTGCTTTGTCTGTACTCGATGAAAACGGAATCCAAGCGCCAGAGAAAATGTCGATCATCGGATTCGATGATGGCTTAATTGCTCGCTATGTTCATCCGAAGCTGACTACGATTCGTTACCCAATTCAAATGATGGCTGAGAAAGCAACACGACTTGCCTTGAACCTAGCCAAAGGTGAAGACACCTCAGCAGAACCAATGATGTTCTCGCCAACTTTGGTGCGCCGTAATTCGGTAGAGAAAATCTAAGTTCGGTCACTGACCAAACAGCAAACGAAAAAAAGCCCTAACAGAATCGCTTCTGTTAGGGCTTTCCTACCTTACTCTCGTACCCAACAATCACTCCCTTATTAGGTCGCCGATTGCTAGGTGCCACTTTTGTTCATCCCCCCAAGAGCAGCGTAATAAATCACACCGCTCCATTCATAAATCAACAAAAGAACTTGGCATCACCGCTTTGAGCTAGAGTGTACTAGTTTGAAGAATCCCCCGAAAATTCAAACTGGTAGCAGGTACGGTAGTTGTATTCTTGTTCAGGCTGGAGAATACAACTGTCCTGCTTCCACTCTGGGTGGTTAGGAGAGTCAGGTAAGAACTGGGTTTCTAATGCCAAACCTGCGTAATCTTCATAGCTGCCACCACTTCGGTTTGGTGTGCCACCAAGCCAGTTTCCGGTGTACAGCTGCATAGCAGGTTTGGTTGAAAATACTTTTAAGGTGACCAGCGCATCTGGCGAGGTCACAGTCGCGGCACATTGAGTGCGTTTACAGCCGTCAGCCAATAAGAAAGAGTGATCGTAACCCTTGGCGGCTTTCTGTTGTTCATCACCTAATAAACGCTCTGAGATCATCATAGGCTGAGTGAAGTCGAAGCTGGTCGATTTCACCGATTTCAAGTTGCCTAATGGAATGCCGACAGAGTTGGTTGGTAAGAACTGAGACGCATTGATACTCACAATGTGAGACAAGCAATCGTGCCCTGCTTCTGCACCGAGCAGGTTGAAGTAGGCGTGATTAGTCAGGTTAACTACCGTTGGTTTATCGGTGTTGGCTGTATAATCGATAGAGACTCGATTATCTTCGGTGATTTCATAACGAACCGACACGTTCAAATTACCCGGAAAACCTTGGTCGCCATCCGCTGATACTAAGCTAAACACAACCGATGTTTCAGTTTGCTCAGTAATACTCCAACGGCGTTTATCAAAACCATTCGGCCCACCGTGTAAGGTATTTCCCGCTTGGTTAGTTTCCAGTTTGTAATTCTTGCCGTCAATCTTGAAACGACCATTGGCAATGCGGTTAGCATAACGACCGACTGTCGCCCCCATATAACTGGCTTGCTTCTCGAAGTTCTCCATTGAATTCACACCCAATAGCACTTCTCGTCTGTTTCCTTTTACTGGCAAGATACAGCTCAACCACGTTGCGCCAATATCCATGAATGTCACTTCCATGCCGTGTGCATTCGACAGCGTGACAAGCTGAGCAGGTTGGCCATCATAGGCTGCAGTTTCTGTCATGGATTGATGCAGGTTCTGCGCTTGTGTCATTCTAAATTCCTTCTACTGCCAGTAAAAAGCCTCTACGTTGAGGTAAAGGCTTTAGTATTTGGCCTACCATGATCTTTTTACTTGGTAAGCACTATCTTAAGTCTCGAAGCAGTTAGATTACTTCAATTAGGCCGGCGCCGTCTTTCGCTTGGCACACATAAATTGATTCTTTTAGACCCGTCGCTGCTTGATATTTCTGCTCAACGGTTGTTTTAATTTCATCAACTAAAGCTGGCGGAACCAACGCCACGATACAACCACCAAAGCCACCGCCCGTCATACGCACGCCGCCTTGATCGCCAATCACTTCTTTAACCATATCCACTAGCGTATCGATCTCTTTAACTGTGATTTCAAAATCATCACGCATTGATGCATGTGATTCTGCCATCAACTCGCCCATGCGCTTCATGTCATGAGTACGCAGAGCTTGAGCCGCTTCTACTGTGCGGTCATTTTCAGTAATCACGTGGCGAGCGCGCTTAGCAACCATCCCATCCAATTCAGACTCTTTCGCTTTGAATTGCTCAATCGTTACATCACGTAGTGCTGGGACACCAAACAAGCGAGCCGCTTCTTCACACTGCTCACGGCGTGTGTTGTATTCACTGTCGACCAAGCCACGTTTCTTGTTTGAATTGATAATCACCACCGCCATGTCTTCTGGCATCGAAACCGCCTGAGTTTCTAGGCTACGGCAATCCAAAAGCATCGCGTGGTTCGCTAGGCCTTCAGCCGAGATCATTTGGTCCATGATGCCGCAGTTACAACCAACGAATTCGTTCTCTGCTTGCTGGCCATTCAATGCGACTTCAGCTTGAGTGATCTCTAGGTTGTAAAGCACCTTGAATGTCTGACCAATTACCACTTCTAGCGCGGCTGATGAACTCAAACCCGCACCTTGAGGTACATTGCCTGATACAGAAATATCCGCACCTTTAAACTGGTAGCCACGACCAATTAAGCACTTCACCACACCACGAATGTAGTTCGCCCACATCTTGTCTTGTTGGAAGGTAATCTCTTGCGTGATATCGAATTCGTCTACCGCATCATCGTAGTCAACAGACACAACACGCACCATGTTGTCATCACGCTTTGCTGCCGCAACAACGGTTTGGTAGTTAATGGCACACGGTAGAACAAAACCGTCATTGTAGTCAGTGTGCTCACCAATCAGGTTCACACGACCTGGCGCTTGAACGATGTGAGTCGCTTGGTAACCAAGGACTTGCTCAAAAGATGCTTTCACGTTTTGGATTAGATCAGACATAAGTAAACTCTCTGCTTAAACTCTTTGTTCAATTGTGGCCCCTTCATGGCACCACTTTAATTCTTTGAGATTCCCGACTCCTTTGTTCCTCACTCTCGGGATTGACGCTAAACGTTTCAATGAAGCTGTCATTCCAGAATCGAGGGACGAGATATCAGGAATCTCGTTTGTTACCTAGAAGCTGCGTATTACTGCTCTTTGTAGTGAACGTCACTCAAATCACGAAGACGTTGCGCTGCTTGTTCTGCGGTCAAATCACGTTGCGATTCTGCCAACATTTCGTAGCCCACCATGAACTTACGAACCGATGCGCTGCGCAGTAGTGGCGGGTAGAAAAGCGCGTGCAGTTGCCAATGGTCGATGTCGGTGCCTTCTTCAAAGAACGGCGCATAGTGCCAACCCATTGAGTATGGGAATGAACATTGGAACAAGTTATCGTAGCGGCAGGTCAGCTTCTTGATCGCAAGTGCCAAATCATCACGTTGTTCGTCAGTCAGTTCACTCATACGGCGAATGTGCGTTTTTGGCAGCAACATGGTTTCGAATGGCCATGCTGCCCAGTAAGGCACTACAGCAATCCAATGTTCCGTTTCAACCACAGTGCGTGAGCCGTCTTTCATTTCAGCTTCAACGTAATCCACTAATAGGTTTGAACCTTGTTGCTCGAAGTATTCTTTTAGCAGCTTTTCTTTACGTTCAATCTCGTTTGGCAGAAAGCTGTTCGCCCAAATTTGACCGTGTGGGTGAGGCTGAGAACAGCCCATAGTCTCGCCTTTGTTCTCAAACGCTTGAACCCATAGGTAATCTTTACTTAGCTCTTCAATCTGTTCATTCCAGGTATCGATCACGCCGCGGATTTTATTCACCGGCAACTCTGGCAGCGTTTTGCTGTGGTCTGGAGAGAAACAGATAACGCGGCTCAACCCACGAACACCTTGAGTCTTAAATAGAGGGTTGTCAGACTCTGGAGCGTCAGGCGAATCAGGCATCAACGCCGCGAAATCATTACTGAACACATAAGTACCGTCGTAATCTGGGTTTTCATCACCCGAGATACGTGTGTTGGTCGGGCACAAGAAACACTCATTCTCATACTCAGGAAGTTGTTCAGTTGATGGCTTCTCGTCTTGACCGCTCCACGGGCGTTTAGCACGGTGCGGTGATACTAAGATCCACTGACCCGTTAGTGGGTTATAACGACGATGCGGGTGGTCTACTGGGTTAAATTCAACTTTTGACATACTTACATTGCTCTTAATTTTTGTGTCTTGGTCAATTCACCAAGACGAATCATTCTTCTACAAGGAGATTCCCTATCACGCTCGTTCCTCGCTGTAGGGAATGACGTGTGATCTCGTTGTGCTATTTGTGCAAAGGCCACCGCTTCATGGCCTTATGCTCATTCGTCATTCCAGAATCGAGGCACGAGATATCTGGAATCTCTCTTTTCTCAATAACCTAAAAGTTTCTTAGTAACCCTGGGGATTATTCGACTGCCAATTCCACGTATCCGCCGTCATTTCCATCACGCTGCGAGTCGCCTTCCAGCCCAGTTCGCGTTCTGCTTTTTCTGTGCTTGCCCAACATTCGGCAATATCACCAGCACGACGCGGACATAATTCGTAAGGCACTGGCTTGCCCGATGCTTGTGCGAAGGCTTCAACCATCTCAAGTACACTTGAGCCTTTACCTGTACCTAGGTTGTAAATGTGTAGACCCGCTTTCTCGCCCACGGCTTTTAATGCTGCTACGTGGCCATCAGCCAAATCCATCACGTGGATGTAATCTCTAACGCCAGTTCCATCAACGGTTGGGTAATCGTTTCCAAAGATAGAAAGCTTCTCTCTACGACCAACGGCAACTTGTGCGATAAATGGCATTAGGTTGTTTGGAATGCCTTGCGGGTCTTCGCCCATGGTGCCCGATGGATGTGCGCCGACAGGGTTAAAGTAGCGCAGTAAAGTGACGCTCCAGTCGTTTTCAGCGTTGAACAAATCACTCAAACACTCTTCGACCATGTATTTACTACGACCATAAGGGTTCGTGGTATCGCCCGTTGGTGAGCTTTCGGTGATCGGCACAATCTCAGGATCGCCGTAAACCGTCGCTGAAGAGCTAAATACGATGCTTTTCACGCCTGCTTTCTTCATGCTGCGCGCTAGAACCAGAGAACCATTGACGTTGTTATCGTAGTATTCCAAAGGCTTAGCGACTGATTCGCCGACCGCTTTTAGGCCAGCGAAATGAATTACGGCTTGAATGTCATGCTTGGCAAAAACACCATCTAAGAAGGATTCATCACGAATATCGCCAAGGTAAAATGTTGGTGTTTGACCGGTTAGCGCATTGATTCGCTCCAGTACTAGCTCTTTGCTGTTGCAAAGGTTGTCTACAATGATTGGCTCCATCCCCGCCTGCATCATTTGAATACATGTGTGACTTCCGATGTAACCCATGCCGCCCGTTACCAGTACTTTCACAATCAACCTCTCTTCACTGTCATTCATGATGAAATCTGAACCGATACTCTGTGTATTAGTTCGTTGTTACAGAAATAGTAGCAGCCAATCTGACTATAATTCTGTGATCAGAGCCACGAAGTGTAAACGTTTACACAAAGTTCCACGAGACATATTCATATCAACATAGAATTGATGAATCGATAGACAGTGCTAATTCATTGAAATTAAATGAGATCTTTATAGATAGTTAGATTTGCGACATCACAGAGGAGTTGAGCATTTATTTTACTAAAAGTTAATGCATTGACTTTCAGTTTGATTACAATAGGTCAGTAGAATAAAGAGGTGCATTGCTTTTTTACTAAAGACGAATTTCAAAGCAGTGCAATGTTCCAAGAACAGGAAGTGAGTATGGCAACGTTAAAAGATATCGCGACGGAAGCAAATGTTTCATTAGCTACCGTTTCTCGGGTTCTCAATGAAGATCCTACATTAAGCGTCAAGGAAGAGACCAAAAGGCGTATCTTTGAAATTGCCGAGAAGTTGGAATACAAAACCAGCAGCTCACGTAAATCGGTTAGCGGTAAAAAGCAGAACCACCACTTCCTTGCTCTGTACAATTACAAGCAAGAAGCGGAAGTTAACGACCCTTATTATCTATCAATTCGCCACGGTATTGAGACACAGTGCGAAAAGATGGAAGTTAACCTAACCAACTGTTACGAAAGTAAAATACAGATCAACTCTAGCCAGATAACTGGTATTTTACTGGTTGGTAGAATGACGCAAGAAGTTATCGCACAAGCGAAAAAGCTCACCGATAATATCTGTTACGTAGACTTTACCGATCACTCTGAACCTTATGACTCCGTTGATATTGACCTTGCTCGCATCAGCAAAGAGATCACCAACTTCTTCATTAACCAAGGCTACGAACGCATTGGTTTCATCGGTGGCCAAGACGACATTAACACCTCTGATATTCGCGAAGTCGCCTTTGCGGAATACGGTGGTTTGAAGAACGTAGTCAGCGAGCAAGACATCTACCGCGGTGACTTCTCTAGTTCATCTGGCTACAAGCTGGCGAAGAAGATGCTAGAGAGCGGCGATTACCCGAAAGCGATGTTTATTGCATCAGATTCGATTGCAATTGGTGTTTTACGCGCCGTTCATGAACACGGATTAAGCATTCCAGAAGACATTGCGCTGATCAGTGTCAATGACATCCCAACAGCTAAATTTACCTTCCCAAGTTTATCAACCGTTCGTATTCACTCTGAACTGATGGGAATTCAAGGTGTTAACCTTCTGATTGAGAAAGTACGCGATGGCCGTACTATCCCACTAAGAGTTTACGTACCAAGTAAACTCAAGCTGCGCGATACAACAAAATAACAATATATTTCAAATAGATAATGAAAGGTCACCTCTATTATAGGTGGCCTTTTTTGTACCTGTAATCCCCCTATCCAATCACATATCGTCTCTTCCAATCTGCTGTATAAAACACCAAATAGTATTCTTTTAAGTGGATCACACAGCACCGTAAAAAGCCCACAAAAAACGTGATGGAGTTAAAGTAAAACGTTTTCACCAATTTCATTTAGTAAAACTTTTACTAATAATTACCTCAGTCCAAAAATACTCGTATTCACTACGACCCAATTACGCATAAGAACGTCGGCCAGCATTCAAACAGGCCGAGAGAGAGGCAACGTGAACAACTGGGAAAACTTCCTGAACTTACATGAGAACCGTATGGCACCACGTGCTTACTTCTTCTCATACGCATCAGAAAAAACAGCTAAGACATTTCAACGTGAATTAAGCAGCCACTTCCAACTATTAAGTGGTCAATGGAATTTCAGCTACTTCACTAACCCGTTACTGGTTCCTGAAGAGTTTTACTCTCAAGAGATGAGCGATTGGGGCCACATTACGGTTCCAAACATGTGGCAAATGGAAGGCCACGGCGATCTTCAATACACAGATGAAGGTTTCCCATTCCCAATTGATGTGCCTTTCGTACCATCAGACAACCCAACAGGCGCATATCAACGCTCTTTCTTCCTTGGCGAAAGCTGGGACGAGAAGCAAACCATCATCAAGTTTGATGGCGTAGAGACCTACTTCGAAGTTTACGTAAACGGTGAGTACGTTGGTTTCAGCAAGGGCAGTCGCCTAACCGCTGAGTTCGATATCTCTAGCCACGTAAAAGCGGGCAACAACCTACTTTCTATTCGCGTGATGCAGTGGGCAGATTCCACCTACATTGAAGACCAAGACATGTGGTGGACGGGCGGTATCTTCCGTGATGTTTACCTTGTTGGTAAAGAGCAACTGCACGTTCAAGATCTAACGGTTCGCACCGATTTTGACGATGCTTACCAAAGCGCAACCCTCTCGTGCAATGTTGTTCTAGAAAACCTAGCAGCAGCGACAAACGCAACCCTTGAGTACGCATTATTTGATGGCAGCCAAGTTATCTCGCAAGGCTCTGTAGATAACTTAGCTGTTCCTAACCAACAGACTGGCGGCAATGCGAACACTCAATTCTCTATTGATGTAGTGGACCCAGTTCAATGGAACGCTGAAAATCCATACCTTTACCAATTGCTACTGACGCTAAAAGACGCAGACGGCAAAGTGTTAGAAGTGATCCCACATCGCGTTGGTTTCCGTGACATTAAGGTTCGTGATGGTCTGTTCTACATCAACAACAAATACGTGATGCTGCACGGTGTGAACCGCCACGACAACGACCACCTAAAAGGTCGTGCTGTTGGCATGGATCGCGTAGAGAAAGACTTAGTGTTGATGAAGCAACACAATATCAACTCAGTACGTACAGCACACTACCCGAACGACCCACGTTTCTACGAACTGTGTGATATCTACGGTCTGTTCGTGATGGGTGAAACCGACGTTGAAACACACGGCTTTGCTAACGTTGGTGACCTAAGCCGCATCACTAATGATGCAGCATGGGAAGCGGTGTTTGTTGAGCGTATCGAACGTCACATTCACGCTCAAAAGAACCACCCTTCTATCATCATGTGGTCTTTAGGTAACGAATCAGGCTACGGCTGCAACATCCGTGCTATGTACGATGCAGCAAAAGCGATTGATGACACTCGCTTGGTTCACTACGAAGAAGACCGTGATGCTGAAGTGGTCGACATCATTTCAACCATGTACTCACGCGCTCAATTGATGAATGCCTTCGGTGAATTCCCACACGAAAAACCACGCATCATCTGTGAATACGCACACGCAATGGGTAACGGCCCGGGCGGTTTAACCGAGTACCAAAACGTGTTCTACAAGCACGACTCGATTCAAGGTCACTATGTTTGGGAATGGTGTGATCATGGCATTTTAGCGCGTGATGAAGCGGGAACTGAGTTCTACAAGTACGGTGGCGACTACGGAGACTACCCGAACAACTACAACTTCTGCATGGACGGTTTGATCTACCCAGACCAAACACCAGGTCCAGGTTTGAAAGAGTACAAGCAAGTGATTGCCCCTGTGAAGCTTCACGATTTCGATGCGCAAACTGGCACCTTCACTGTTGATAACAAACTGTGGTTCTCAAACATCGATGACTACACCATCACTGCAGAAATTCGCGCTGAAGGTGAAACCATTGCTGTGCAACACATCAAGGTTGAAGAGCTGGCAGAAAACTCTAGCCGTGAACTGACGCTTAACTTGCCACAACTTGATGAGCGCGAAGTATTTGTGAACTTTACTGTTCGCAAAGATTCCCGCACGCCTTACAGCGAAGCGAACCACGACATCGCGGTTTACCAATTCCAAGTGAAAGAGAACACGGCACAGCTAGAAGCCTTCACCAACAACAATGCAACGGCACTGAATGTTGAAGAGTCTCGTCTCGCTTACCTAATCAAAGGCCACAACTTCGCGCTGAACTTCTCAAAAGTGAACGGCAAGCTGACCTCATGGCTAGTCAATGGCGAAGAGATGATTAAGTCAGAACCACGAATCAACTTCTTCAAGCCAATGATCGATAACCATAAACAAGAGCACGATGGCTATTGGGAGCCGGCACACCTACAGATCATGCAGGAACATTTCCGCTCACTTAACGTTGAACAGAACAACGGCAAGGTCGAGATCACGACCACCAGCATTATTGCTCCACCAGTATTTGATTTCGGCATGCGTTGCGAATATCGCTACCAAATCAGTGCTGAAGGTCAGCTGAACGTTGAGCTAAGCGGCGAACGCTATGGTGATTACCCACACGTGATTCCAGTGGTTGGTTTCGATATGGGCATCAACAGCGACTTCGACCAAGTTCAATACTACGGCCGTGGCCCTGAAGAGAACTACCAAGACAGCAAGCAAGCCAACATGATTGATGTCTACCAATCAACAGTTGCAGACATGTTCGAGAACTACCCGTTCCCACAAAACAACGGCAACCGCCAACACGTTCGTTGGGCTGCGCTTTCAAGCCGCGCGGGTAATGGTATTGCAGTGAAACCACAACAAGAAATCAACTTCAGCGCATGGTTCTACACCAACCAAAACCTGCACCAAGCACAACACACCATTGAGCTAGAGAAGAGCGGTTACATCACCCTAAACCTAGACCACCAAGTGATGGGCTTAGGCTCGAACTCTTGGGGCAGCGAAGTGCTCGACTCTTACCGAGTTTACATGGACGAGTTCCGCTACGGCTTAACTCTGATTCCATTCCAAGCCGGCGATTGCGATGCGCTACACCTAATCAGTCACAACTTTGGCGATGAGTTTTTTACGGCGAACACACCGAAAACTCAACCACAAAAGAACGAGGCATAAGCGATGATCGTTTTAGAGAACTTAGAACAATTTAAAGTCGTTTACCGCGACGGTCGTAAATGGCAACGCTGTGTAGAAGCGATTGAAAACATCGGCAACATCAAAGATGGCGTGATGTATTCGATTGGTGACTCACTGGCTTACATGATTGAAGACGGCGTGGCTCGTAACACTGAAAACTTCACCGGTAACCGTCGTTATTTCGATGTGCACTACTACTTAGAAGGTCGTGAAACTGTCGAGTTCGCAGCGAAATCAGAGCTAGAACAAATCCAAGCTTACAGCGATGAAACCGACCGTGAACACCTATTGGGTAACGGTGAAACTCGTGAGTTAGCTGAAGGCCAAGTAGCGATTTTTGATAACAGCAAAGCTTACCGCTTTCACGGTGATAACCGAGTTCGCAAGGTGGTTCTGAAAGTGACCATTGAAGACGGTTACTTCCTTAATAAGTAAGTAAAACCCTAATAATTCACAGCGCATTTGAGCCTTGCCGTTCAAGGCTCAAATAGACTGAACAAAGCCTCTGTGCTTCTTCCCTACAAAGAAGCATAGAGAAATAACGACTATAATTATGTGATTCCCCGGAGGACACTATGTCTGAATCTGTACGCGGTAAGTTGGGCAAATTTGCCTTGCTCTCCATGACATTTGCAGCGGTATTTAACGTTCGCAACATCGTAAATAACAACATCGAATTAGGATTGAGTTCTGCTCCTATCTTTTTGCTTGCGACCCTTATTTACTTCATTCCATTCGTGTTCATCATTGCTGAATTCGTATCAGCAAACAAAAATTCTGAGTCAGGCATGTACGACTGGCTTAAAAAACCGCTGGGTACTAAAGCGGCCTACCTAGGTTCGTTCCTGTACTGGTTCGTGAACCTTTTCTGGTTTGTATCGCTTCTACCAAACGTCATCGCCTACGCATCTTACGCAATGCTTGGCTACGAATACGCCTTCTCTCCTGTCGTGACATCGGCCATCTCGATTGGTCTATTTGCTGCAGCAACGCACATCTCAACCAAGGGAGCGAGCTGGTTAGGTAAGATTGCAGAGATCGTGGCATACGGCGTATTTGCTCTGTTCGCGATTTACGTTATCGGTGCACTTATGGCGTTAGGCGGTAACCACGAACCGGTTGAACCAATCACGCTAGAAGCGATGACACCAACCATCAACTGGGCAACGCTGGGTATTATGTGTTGGATCTTCCAAGCAGCTGGCGGTGCAGAAACCGCAGCGGCATACCTAAACGATGTGAAAGGTGGTCATAAGTCTTTCATCAAAGTCATCATTGGTGCAGGTATCGCGATTGGTGCGATGTACGCAGTCGGCTCTCTACTAGTAAACGTATTCGTTGCACGTGATGAATTAACTTACGCTGGCGGTATGGTTGAAATCTTCACAGGCATGGCGAACTACTTCGACATTTCACAATCTCTAACGGGTCGCTTCGTTGGTATCGTACTGTTCGTTGCAATGTTCGGCTCGATGATGATGTGGACTGCGGCACCTGTAAAAATTCACTTCTCTGAAATCCCTAAAGGTGTTTACGGCGAGAAGACAACAGAACTGAACGAGCACGGTGTTCCTGTTCGTGCAGCATGGTGGCAGTTTGCGTTCGTATTCGTAATGCTTGTGGTTAACGGCTTCGGCTCTGAATCTGTACAAGACATGATGAACACAGCAATCAACCTAACAGCAGGTACCGCAATGTTACCGCCTATCTTCATCATGGTGGCGTACTTTGTATTCCGCTTGAAGCATGACGATACACCACGTGACTTCCGCATGGGTACTCGAGTTCAAGGTATGTCTGTTGTGTCAGTACTTATCGGTATCTTTGTTGTCAGCATGACGGCGTCAGCATTCCCAACAGGTGTAGACCTAATGCAAGCGTTCTTCGTCAATGTATTTATGACGGCTGTATTCTCAGCTATCGCTTGGTGGTGGATCTCTCGCTTTGAAAAGAAGCAAGCAGGTAAAGATGCAAAGCTAGAAGCGGCTAAGCAATCGTAATACTTAGCAGCATTAGAACCAATTTCAAAAGCGCCTACCATGGCGCTTTTTTTGTTTTAAATCAGATAATTAAAAACCAACACCCGAAAATAAAAACGCCATTCCGTCAAGGGTTCACTTCACGAAAAACGTTAATTAAATCGTAATAAAACCCGAACAAAAACAAAGGTAAAATGTTAACTAAATTTATTTACTCAAGGTCACATATTTGATCAATTTTGATTAACTTCCCGCCGCTTAATCTTTAATCTTCTTGCTGAAGAGACGAACGAGTTCATATTTAAAAACGACAAAAAGCCCCTACAAGCCTTACAAATCGTCGTTCATGAAACAAACAACCTCTTTGATGAACCTCTTAACCTTTAACTCTTTGTTTTGGTAATAACTTTACTGAAAATCAAAAAAGAAAAGCGCTAAGAAGTCCGATCGTAAATCTATAAAAACAACAATGAGCCAACCCTGACAAAACAAAGCGGGTGTTTGCCAAACCAACATAACAATAAAAGTGCGGCCTAGAGCCTCCCTCTCTAGGACCAAGTTATAACGATCATCAACGTGATTCACCGGAGAACATCATGTCCGAAAATAAACGCAGTACGATAGGCAAGTTTGCCCTACTGTCTATGACCTTCGCGGCGGTATACAGCTTCAACAACATCATTAACAACAACATCGAGATCGGCCTTTCCTCGGCGCCGATGTTCTTTCTAGCCACCATCTTTTACTTTGTGCCTTTTTGTTTGATCGTCGCAGAGTTTGTGTCACTAAATAAAAACTCTGAAGCGGGCGTTTATTCTTGGGTTAAAAGCTCTCTAGGAGGCCGCTGGGCGTTTATTTCGGCTTATACCTACTGGTTTGTTAACCTGTTCTTCTTCACCTCTCTGCTGCCTAGAATCATCGCTTATGCGTCGTATGCGTTCTTAGGATTTGAGTACATATTCACGCCAATCACCACGGCGATCCTCAGCACCATTTTATTTGCGATTGCTACGCACATTTCAAACAATGGCGCGAAACTACTAGGCCCCATCACCTCACTAACATCGTCGCTTATGTTGTTGCTAACAATGTCTTACATCTTGTTGTCTGGCGGTGCTTTGATCGGTGGTATCGAGCCAGCAGACCCAATCACCATTGAAGCGATGACACCAAGCTTTAACTGGGCATTCCTTGGCGTAATCACTTGGATCTTCATGGCGGCTGGCGGTGCAGAATCGGTAGCGGTTTACGTTAACGACATCAAAGGCGGTCACAAGTCTTTCGTTAAAGTAATCATCATCGCGGGTATCTTCATTGGTGCGCTTTACTCGGTGGGTTCAGTACTAGCAAACGTATTTGTGTCGCGAGAAGAGCTTAAATTTACTGGCGGCTCAGTGCAGGTATTCGAAGGGCTAGCACGACACTTTGGGTTGTCTGAAATCCTAATGAATCGCTTTGTGGGCGTGGTTTCATTCACGGCGATGCTGGGCTCTCTACTGATGTGGACAGCGACACCCGTTAAGATTTTCTTCTCTGAAATCCCTAAAGGTATCTTCGGTGAGAAAACGGTCGCTCTAAACAAACAAGGCGTTCCAGAACGTGCGGCTTGGATTCAGTTCTTGATTGTGATTCCACTGATGTTCATTCCGACGCTAGCGTCCGACACAGTACAAGATCTGATGAGTACCATTATCAACATGACAGCAGCAGCATCGATGTTGCCACCACTATTCATCATGGTCGCGTACCTTAATTTACGTTTGAAGTTGGATCACTTACCTCGTGATTTCAGAATGGGCTCACGTATGACAGGCATTACCGTGGTCTCTATTCTGATCGGCATTTTCACTGTTGGTTTCTTTGCGTCTACTTTCCCAACAGGTGCTGACATCATGACCATCATCTTCTACAACGTGGGCGGGATTGTTATCTTCCTTGGCTACGCGTGGTGGAAGTACGGCAAATATGAAAAAAGCTTATCTCCAGAAGAGAAAAAACTAGAGGCAAAACCTGAACCGGCGAACGCTTAGTTTTCCCCTATACTATGATTTAAACTTCAGGCACTCGCATTTGGTGAGTGCCTTTTTATTTGTCGGTACATTTCCACTAACCATCTCGATTAAATCAAAGCCATTCAAGAAACAAAGCATTCGAACCAACAATCTAACCACCCATCAAATAATTCACCTCCCGAATACTTACAACCCTAGCCATACCTCTGCAAATTCAACTGAAAGTCAAAATAAAAACAAAGTAAATATTTACTAAAAACAGATCACACTTTTAAGCCTAATTAATTTTAAACATCAAAATTATCATTAATATTGGTTTTGCGATCGTAAGTAACCTGACCAATACGCCTTGAAGAGCACCCCATATTAGAAGTCAGAACTGCTTGCGAACCTTCATTTACAACCCCGACACAGAAGTGATTAAAATGAAAAGTAGTTTTACTAAAAACACTCTTATTACAAGCTGTATTATTGCTGCCTTAAGTACCACAGCCCACGCGGAAGAGTCCGCAGCAAACCACAGTGATACTCAGCCTCCTCAGACAGAAACTGAAACCCTATTTAACTTTTATGGTGAGCTTGGCCTTGGTGGTCACGTGGCACTAGAAGGTGATGATAAAGGCCGCTACGCAGACGGTACTTACATTGAAGCAGGCTTGGCTATCGAGCACGGTAATTGGTTTGGTCTTGCTTACATGGAAGGCTGGACAGTACAAGCCGACGACGAAGGCAATGCTTGGGCGACAGGCCACGGCTGGGGCGGCTTCGAAGGTGGTTTTAACCGCTTTTACGCTGGCTACCGCACCGACGCAAAAACAGAATTTATTGTCGGTCGTATGGACTCGTCACTGGATGACGTTCAATGGTGGGGTGACCCAACAGTCGAGTACGGCTACGCAATCTCAAACACGCGTGACGTCCACGTCGGTGTGAAAATTCAGAACCTAGAAGGCAAACTTCGCTACAGCGTTTCATTCGCTCCAGAATCTGACTTCTCTGAAGACGATGCCCTACTTCACTTCGGCAAGTACGATAACTTTGCAGACCAATGGAAAGACAAGAATGCCATGGTCAATGGTTACCTTCAATACGACCTCACTGACGACCTAACCCTAATGGGTGGTGGTGAAGTACGTAATAACGATGGCGGTGAGCTTCTACTATTAGGTGCTGAGTACAAAAACTTTGCCACTCGTGTTTGGCACGATACCGACAAAGGCAACCAAGAGTCTTTCGGTAGTGAATCAGGTATTCAAACCAGTGCATGGTACGAAGCCGCACAAGGCGTTTACCTATCAGCAGCCTACAACTACGCAAACTTTGACGGTGATAATGGCGACAAAGAGATCACCTCTTACATCAATGCCGGCGTTTGGTACGAATACGGAAACGGCGCATTTGCTACTGCGTTCGACAGCCGCTTTGGCGTAGGTAGCGACACTGAAATTGGCGACGCGCAAGTGTTCGCAATGCAATACTTCTACTGGTAATAACAGGAACTCATCATGAAACTGAATAAATCATTCGCAGCTCTCGCTATCGGCGCAGCACTTGTTGTTACTGGCTGTACATCAAACTCAAGTTCTGACACAGAGCAACTGCAAGCAAACGAATTTAAGAACGTTATCAACCGCACTGGCTCACCAGAATACATGCGTGACTACGACTTCGATGACCACCAGCGCTTCAACCCATTCTTTGACTTAGGTGCATGGCATGGTCACTTGCTGCCAGACACAGCTGAAGGCATGGGCGGCTTCCCAGGAACGGCACTGCTTACTGAAGAATACATCAACTTCATGGCTGATAACTTCGACCGCCTAAGCGTGTTCAAAGATGGCAAAAAAGTCGCATTCACCATGGAAGCTTACAGCCTGCCAGGTGCATTAGTTCAGACACTAAAATCTGACGATGTCACGGTAGAAATGACGATGCGTTTTGCTTCAAACCGCACCTCTCTGCTAGAAACTAAAATCACTACCGACTCCCCAGTAGAATTGGTATGGGATGGTGAACTACTAGAAAAGACCCATGCGAAAGAAGGCGTGGCACAAACCGACAAAACAATCGCTGAAACTTACCCTGAGTATGACCGTCAAATCGTCGCAACCGACGATGGCCTGAAGGTCACCTTTGGTAAGGTGCGTTCAACTTGGGATCTGTTGACTTCAGGTGAGTCTGAGTACCAAGTTCACAAATCGATTCCAACACAAACCACGGTTGATGGCCTAGCGTTTACTTCAACGGCAAACATTGAAGAATCAACCACCATCTACACCACTTACTCGCATGTTCTTACGGCAGAAGAAGCACAAGCTGAACAGCCTGAAATCAAAAAGATCATGGCAAACCCGACCGATTACCTAGCAGCATCTGCAGAGCGTTGGGAAGGCTATCTTGAGATGGGTTTAACCAACCCGAACGCGACACCAGAACAAGAACGTGTTGCTGTTAAAGCAATGGAAACCCTAAACGGTAACTGGCGTGGCGCAGCAGGTGCAATGGAGTTTGACTCTGTGACACCATCAGTAACCGCGCGTTGGTTCTCAGGCAACCAAACTTGGCCGTGGGACACATGGAAGCAAGCTTACGCAATGGCTCACTTCAACCCAGACGTAGCGAAAGACAACATCCGCGCGATGTTCGCTTACCAAATTCAGGCTGACGACGCCGTTCGCCCTTGGGATGAAGGCTACGTGCCCGATCTATTGGCTTACAACCTAAGCCCAGAACGTGGCGGCGACGGTGGTAACTGGAACGAACGTAATACCAAACCAAGCCTAGCGGCATGGGCGGTAATGGAAGTCTACAAGACCACCAGCGACGAAGCTTGGTTAGAAGAGATGTATCCAAAGCTCGTGGCATACCATGATTGGTGGTTACGCAACCGTGATAACAACGGCAACGGCGTTCCAGAGTACGGCGCAGCACGAGACAAAGCACACAACACACCTGAAGGCGAAATGTACTTCACCGTGGTTCGTGGCGACAAACATGAAACCGTCGTAGGCCAAGCAGCACTGGATAAAGTCGTCGCTGAAGGTAACTACGATTACATCGAAAGCCCTGCTCAAACGGCAGCGTCTTGGGAATCGGGTCGTGACGATGCAGCTGCATTTGGTTTCATCGATAAAGATCAGTTAGACGCGTATGTCGCGAATGGCGGCAAGCGCAGCGATTGGGATGTTGAGTTCGCTCAAAACCGCGCTGAAGATGGCACGCTACTGGGCTACTCACTACTGCAAGAATCTGTTGACCAAGCAAGCTACATGTACAGCGATAACAAGTACCTAGCAGAAATGGCTGACATTCTTGGTAAAGATGCAGAAGCGAAAGAGTTCCGTGAAAAGGCTGAACACCTATCGAACTACATCAACACCTGTATGTTCGACGAAGGCACTAACTTCTTCTACGACATTCGTATCGAAGACAAGCCACTAGCGAATGGCTGTGCGGGTAAGCCGATTGTAGAACGTGGCAAAGGCCCTGAAGGTTGGTCACCATTGTTCAATGCTGCTGCCACTCAAGCTAACGCTGATGCAGTTGTCACGGTGATGAAAGATACGGAAGAGTTCAACACATACGTTCCACTAGGCACAGCGGCGCTTTCTAGCCCTGCATTTGGCCCAGATATTTACTGGCGTGGACGTGTATGGGTCGACCAATTCTACTTCGGCCTAAAAGGTATGGATAGCTACGGCTACCGTGATGATGCGATTGAAATGGCAGGCTCATTCTTCGATCACGCTGATGGTTTGGTACAAGACGGTCCGATCCGTGAAAACTACAACCCACTAACCGGTGAACAACAAGGCGCGCCAAACTTCTCTTGGAGTGCAGCTCACCTGTACATGCTTTACAACGATTTCTTTACTGACGCAGAGTAAATCGAACCTTTTTACCTGTCCTCTGAGATTCATTGATACAACGGATTAACAAGATACAACGGATCAATAAATTTCAGACTTTGGCACTCAGCATTACGTTGAGTGCCTTTTTTATATCTGAAGCCAAATAATCGAACAAACAAACATTTAGACTATTTGGCCTACTATGATCCTTTTACTCTATTCGCAGCACTTTAACCGTTCTAACCACAATAGAAGCGCACCTGATAATGGTAATGCTCTTTCAATAATTTGTATTCATCATGGACACTTGGCGTCCATGAGTCATCACCGCCAACCCCCATATGGAAACCATCCACATAAACAAACAGCTGTTCTTGTTCGGTTAAGTCACAAGTGTGTTTTGCCTTCTGTAACTGCTGTAACCCAAAACGACTGACTGAGAAATGGAAGTCTCCTTGCAGCTCAAAGTGACCAATTTTTGCTTCACGAACATCACAACGCAAGCCGCAATCAGAAGGGAAAATATACGGGGTATGCATTTGTTCAATGCTCTGCTGATATCGCCCCATCTGCGCAGACATCTTTCGATCTGGGTAGTTTTCGTGAGGTCCGCGACCAAACCACTCCACACTATTTGGAACATTACTTAACGCGAAAGTTAAACCAACACGTGGCAGAGAAGGCAAACCTTTCGCCGCTTGCACATCCACATCTAACTTAACCTCACCATCGGTAAATAATTGGTACCGCCAGGTAGACAACAAACGAACCTGCCCTTCCACTGTGTGAGCAATGATTGCCGTCACCGACACCCCGTTTTTCTGAGTGATGGATGAAAATTCGATACACTCTGGAGTGAGCCTATCCAACCTCATCGCCTGCCAACGTGCTATCCATGAATTAGGGTCGACGCGGTTTGCTTCACTGACACCGATATCGTTGTCCAATGGAGCACGATAAAAGTTATCTCGAAGACCACTAGCAAGCTGTTCCACCCCTTTGATTTTCCAGCTCTCTAATGTCCCAGATAATCTGTCGAACTCTACTTGATAAGCATCACCACTCACCGTCAGCAGCGAGTCGGTTTCAGTCACTTTCGGTGGGAATTGAGAGAGGTTGGCATCCAATATCAATTGCGGCTGAGTGGGTAAGGTAAGCTGTTCAATCGCCGTCACATGGCCTTTATTCGCCCACGCAGTATTGGCATTTAATACCACTTCGAGATTGAGGTAATTAAGCGCATTGGCCGTATGAGGAATAGTCACACCATTAAGCTCTATCTGGACGCTCTCCCCCACATCAACCATCAATTCGATACAACCATCGCTCGTCACCACACCATTCTGGGTAACCGTCCAATTCAACGTTTCAACCCTGCTGGTCACAAATAGGTGTTCGCTGTGTACTTCAATCACCAGTGGTGATGCAGACACCAGCTTGAACTGATAAAACTGTTGCGCCTTTTTCACTTCATGCAGCGTTGGATGTACCGTTCTGTCTGGGAATACCAAACCATTAATGCAGAACTGGCGATCATTAATCTCGTCGCCGAAATCACCACCATAGCCCCAATATTGTTTGCCGCTCGAATCGGTTTTGGTGATCCCTTGATCGACCCAATCCCAGATAAATCCGCCCTGTAATCTTGGGTTGTCTCTAAACGCCTGCCAGTATTTATCAAAGCTACCTAGACTGTTCCCCATTGCATGGGCGTACTCACAGAGAATCAGAGGACGTTGCTCGTTTGGCAGAGCGATCGCTTTGCGAATACCCACGCGAGGTGTCACTTCAGGTTGACTCTCAACAACAGGTAAATCCCAATCAACACGCGCATACATAGGACATAAAATATCGGTCGCTGCTGTATCTGCCCCGCCACCTTCATACTGAACCGGGCGTGTTGGATCAGTTTGTTTCACCCATTGATACATCGCATGGTGATTACGACCAATCCCCGACTCATTACCCAACGACCAAATGATCACGCTGGCGTGGTTTTTATCGCGCTCCACTAACCTTGTCATACGGCGCATGTAAGCATTCAACCACGACGAATCATTAGACAGTCGACACATCGGAAACTGGCCATGAGTTTCAACATTGGCCTCGTCAACCAAATACAAACCGTATTCATCACACAGCTCATACCACAATGGGTGATTGGGATAGTGAGCCGTTCTTACTGCATTGAAGTTGTTCTGTTTCAGTAATTTGATGTCTTGAATCATACCTTCACGCGTCATGGTATGACCCAACTCAGGATGATGTTCATGTCGATTGACACCGCGGATCAACAGAGGTTTGCCGTTAACTTGCAGTAAGCCACTACTTATCTCGACGGTTCTAAAACCGACATCGTAAGCCTCACAATCGACAAGCTCATCATGTTCATTGAGCAATGACACCACACAACGATACAGATAAGGTGATTCGGCACTCCACTTGTTCGGATTCACCACTGAAATGTGGTGTTCAGCGACTTCAGACCAAGGCCCTTTCTCATCCACAACTCGCTCACCCAAGCCAACGATTTGAGACTCAGAGATGAGTTGCCCCTGCGCATCAAACAGTTCGACTTTCACTCGGTTTATTTGTTGATCTTGGTTAGCTTGGTTAGCGTGATTATCTTGAGCTGATGGGTTTGGTTTCGATATTTGTGTCGACACCTTCAAACACGCATCTCGATAACAAGCGTCCAGTTGAGTTTCAACCCGCACATCCTCAATGGCGACTTTTGGTTTTCTCAATAAGGTGACGTCGCGGAAGATACCACTCAGCCACCACATATCCTGATCTTCTAGATAAGAACCATCGGACCAACGCAGCACCATGACTGCTAGCGTGTTCTCGCCTGCTTGTAAGTATTCAGATACGTCAAATTCCGCCGGTAATCGACTGTCTTGCGAATAGCCAACCCACTTGCCGTTGCACCACAGATGGAACGCTGAGTTAACGCCATCAAAGGTCAGCCTATGGGTATCTAATAGCTCCGGTTCCGTGCAGTTAAAATGCGTTCGGTAGAGCCCTGTCGGATTATCGCTAGGGACGAAGGGAGGGTTATCAGCGAATGGATATTTCACATTGGTATAGATCGGTTTATCAAAGCCTTGCATCTGCCAGTTGCTTGGCACTGCGATCGACTTCCATGAGGAATCATCAAAATATTCAGAGACAAACTCTTCGCTGACCAACTCAGGCGAATCGAACAACTGAAACTTCCAAACCCCATTGAGAGACAAGGCGCGTGACGAGTTCTTCCCCACAGCCTCAGCCAACGAGGTGTAACCATTCAAAGGAGCATGAGCCTCAACAAGGTTATGATGAGTGATGTGTTGGTTTTCCCATTCGCGGGCAGAGATGATTTGAGAGAAAGTTCTCATTGAGTGTTCCTTACGATAAACCGTTCAAAGTGAATCATTGCAAGTGATACTCAGTGCTCCATAACATTCAAACATGACGAACACCAACGAATCAGCACTGGCAATAATCCCTAGAGAGACAAAAGAAAGCCGCAGCCTGAACCGCTGCGGCTATTGAGATATTACTTAAAGGTACGCTTGCTCACCTTATCGAGTTTCTTTAAGATTTTTTCAATTCGGTCAGGGTGAACCATAAACTCTTGGAAACCTTTCATGCCCTCTTTGGCCATCGCAGGATCGGTATCACGGTCATAGAACTGAGCCGTACCATCGGTAGAAGCGAGCATTGCTACACCTTTATCTAAGAACGGATCAGACTTCGCTTTGGCTTTATTGTTGGTCGGAATTTGTAACAGCATCTCATTGATCAGCTGTTGGTTTTCAGCGCGAGCAACAAACTCTAAGAACTTACGAGCATCTTCCTTATTTTTTGCTTTAGAAGGAATGTGTAACGTATCCATTGGCGCGTCTTCTGACATCGGAATACTTGGGTCGATGACAGGGAATTGGAAGAAATCCATCTTGCCATCCAACTCAGCAGGAAAGTTAGGCGTGATGAAGTTACCCATCAGGTACATCGCCGCTTTACCGTTGTACAAGAAAGGTTGAGCTTCTTGCCAAGAGTAAGACGCGTGATTCTCAAGGAAATAGCCTGGTTCAACTAATTCTGCCCAGTTTGCGAAGGTTTTCTTCACACGCTCATCTGAGTAAGGCACCTTGCCATCCATCAACTGGATATGGAAATCAAGGCCATTGGTACGCATGTTGATGTAGTCAAACCACCCTGCCGCAGTCCATAGGTATTTAGTGCCTATCGCGAATGGCGCAACACCATTCTCTTTCAACGTTGCAGACGCAGATTTCAGGTCTTCCCACGTTTTCGGCTCACCAATGCCGTACTGTTCAAAAATGTCTTTGCGGTAATAGATACCCCACTGGTAATACGTGTATGGCACACCATATTGCTTGCCTTGCACTGTCATCGCTGGAGCGGCGGCAGCAAAGTCTTGCTTCATGTTGTTGTCAGTCCAAATATCACTCACATCTTCAAACAGGCCGCGGTCAACAAAGGCTTTCATTCGGTTACCCGCATACCAAAAAACCACGTCCGGCGGCGAAGTGACCAACCAATTACGAATCGTTGTTTTGTACGACTCGTGATCGTACAAATTGTACTTAACCGTAATATCTGGGTTTTCTTTTTCAAAGCGGTTAATGATCTCACCCCACGCCTCTTTTGGCGCTGGATCAGAAGCATCAGAGTTGATGACTAAGGTGCCTGCAAACGATGTTGCAGACATGGAGGCAGCGAGCACTGCAGAGGCAGCGATATGTTTCACGTATTTCATATTGAGGTCCTTGTTATGGAGCTAAGCTCTCTAAGTCCAATTCTTATTGTTTTCTCTCGTAGGGTTGTTCGTGTTTTAGTTTCTCTTCAATGATTCATCCATTCGGGATGTCGGTAGCAATAACGACTAAAGCCGTCGCTATTGCTAGATTCGTGTATCGATTCTTATCTCGTTATTTACCCTTTGGTCGCACCTAATGTCAGGCCTGCGATAAAGTGCTTTTGCATGGTAAAGAACAGCACTACCGGTGGGATAGCCGCAACCACGGCACCCGCCGACATAAACTGCCAAGACGCCAGCCATTGGCCTTGCAGTGAGCTCAAACCCGCAGTCACAGGGCGAACGTCATCACTCTGAACCAGTACTAGAGCCCAGAAGAAGTCATTCCAAATAAAGGTAAACACCAATACCGACAATGCCGCTAGCGCAGGGCGAACCAGTGGCAACACCACATGCCAAAATATTCTCCATTCACTCACCCCTTCAACACGTGCCGCTTCAATCAATGCATCCGGAATTCCGACAATGAAGTTACGCATAAACAAGGTACAGAACCCAGCTTGAAAAGCGATATGGAAGAAAATCAACGCCCAGTGCGTATCGTAGAGACCAAGGCCAATCGTTAGGTCACGTACTGGGATCATCAGAATTTGGAATGGTACAAAGTTACCCGCGATGAACATCGCAAAGATCCACACATTGGCTTTGAAGTTGTACTTAGCCAACGCGTAGCCCGCCAGTGTCGACAACGCCACAGCCCCTGCGACGGCAGGTAAAGTGATGATCAAACTGTTGATTAAGTACTGCCCCATCGAGGTCGAGGTAAAAACTTGAGTATAGTTTTCAATGAACTGAATCTCGCTCGGCCAGCCCCAGTAGTTACCTTTATTGATGTCTTCCATTGAACGGATCGACGTCATCATCACCGCGATCAATGGCAATAACCACATCACGATCGAGAGCGGTAGAGCAACGCGATAACTGATATTGGTAAAGCGGCCAGCTTTTTGAATTGGTTGCGGATACATTATTTTTCACTCCTTAACATACGCCACAAGAAGTAAGCGATATAGATATCCATGATCAGGAATAGCACTACCGACACCGCGGCACCGTAACCCATGCGGTAGTTAAAGATAGACTCTTCATACATTTGATACGCCAGAACGGTTGAGCTACCCCAAGGGCCACCAGCAGTCATGGTCGCCACTAGATCGAATGAACGCAGTGCACCGATCACGGTAACAACGACCGCGATAAAGGTGGCTGGCCTTAGCTGAGGCAACACCACATACCACAACATGCGCCACTTCTTAGCTCCATCAAGGCGAGCCGCTTCTAACTGTTCAGGGTCGAGGTTATTCAGCCCCGTTAAATATAAGATCATGCAATAAGAGATCTGCGGCCATAAGCCCGCCGCGATGATTCCGTAGGTCACATAGTCCTCATCGGCAAGTATCGAAATGGGTTCGAAGCCAAGTGATCCAAGTGCAATATTGAAAAGACCAAAAGAGGGATCGTAGAACCAAGCGAATACGAGACCGACCACCACTTGAGAGATAACAAACGGGAAGAAAAACAGAGATTTTACGACACGAATGCCCTTCACTTGTTGGTTGAGAAAAAGGGCAATCGCCAAGCCACACGGTGGCGCGAGCATAAAGAAGATCAACCAAAGGAAGTTATTCGTTAATGAAGTATAAAAAGCATCTGAATCAAAAAGCTCACGATAGTTCTCAAGCCCTACCCACTCTTTTTCACCTAAGCCATCCCATTCAAAGAAGCTCAACCAGATGCTGTCTAAGATGGGGTAGATGACATAGAGCGAAAAGATTGCGATAGCGGGCGCTAAGAATAACCAAGGGGATACCTTGGAGCTGATACGCCGCTTTTTATTGGCTGATGGGGTACGATTTTCTAGGTATATCGTTTTCACAGATTGCTCCATTTCCCGAAATTCCTTGTCTTCAAAGCTTTATTTTTCATTTGATGAATTACCAGTCATTTTCGTAAATTCAATCAAGCAGCTCAGCGTTTATAGTAATTACGTTCAAATATTAGGCTTATTGATAACATTACGCACAGTTATGTTTCATTTCTGTAAACGTTTCCACAAAAAACAATATGATTTGTAAAATTTGTATGACGAGGATCAATAATTCATGCGAGGCATCTAACAAATTTCTGATGAAAGCGTATGTTTTAAAGGCAAAGTGATGTAGTCCAACGAGGCAAGGAGAAAGCATGGCTGATATCAGCTTAAAACAGGTCATCAAGCGTTACGGTGATATACAAACCATCCATGGTGTTGATTTAGAGATAAATAATGGCGAGTTTGTCGTATTTGTTGGCCCGTCTGGTTGTGGTAAATCAACCCTCCTACGCTTAGTGGCAGGCCTAGAAGAGATCACGGAAGGTGAGATCCATATTGGCAACGACCTAGTCAATGATGTTGATCCCGCTGAACGTGGTGTCGCGATGGTGTTCCAGTCTTATGCACTCTACCCTCACATGACTGTTGAAGAGAACATGGGCTTTGGCCTGAAGATGAATGGCGTCGCCAAAGAAATCGTCGAGAAACAGGTCACCAGTGCTGCGAAGACGCTTCAGCTAGAACCTCTATTGAAACGTAAACCTAAAGAGTTATCGGGTGGACAACGTCAACGTGTCGCTATCGGTCGAGCAATAGTTCGTAACCCAAGAGTGTTTTTATTCGACGAACCCTTGTCTAACCTAGATGCCGAACTTCGTGTCGATATGCGCTTACAAATCGCTAAATTGCATCAAGATCTGCAAAACACCATGATTTACGTTACTCACGATCAAGTCGAAGCAATGACACTTGCGGACAAAATCGTCGTGCTGAGAGACGGTCGAGTAGAGCAAGTCGGCTCACCTCTCGAACTGTACCATTCTCCTCAAAATGAATTTGTGGCAGGCTTTATCGGTTCTCCGAAAATGAACTTCTTACCTTGTTTGGTCAATAGCACCTCTGAGACTCATGCCCAACTGACCGTTAATGGCCTTAGTAAAATCACTCTACCCCTACCAAGTGATGGCCTTGCTGAAGGACAAAAGCTGACTCTTGGTATT
The DNA here is from genome assembly GCA_041879425.1 of Vibrio pomeroyi. NCBI lineage: Bacteria > Pseudomonadati > Pseudomonadota > Gammaproteobacteria > Vibrionales > Vibrionaceae > Vibrio > Vibrio pomeroyi. The sequence continues at coordinate 2,909,167 of CP090854.1, forward strand.
CGACCAGAACATCTAGAGATCAATGGCGAGTCGGACATCACGATTGAGTTCCAGAGTGAGGTAGTAGAACGATTGGGCAACAGTACTTATATGTTTGGCCAATCATGTGGCGTTGATAGCTTTAAAGTTCACCTCCCCGGAGATCAAGAGGTCACACGTTATCAGTCTCTCAATTTAAATTTCGCATCCATTAACTGCCACCTATTTGATGCTGAAGGTCAACGTATTAACTAGCTCTTTCAAATGGTAGAGCTGGCTCGAAAGGCTAGCTTTACCTCATAATTCATTCACCTTTATCACCTTATTCTTTAGTGCTTACCTCTCTTCTTTACTGCTTATCTATCTATGAAACGATTCAAAAAGTTTCATGTACCCTGCTTAGTTTTTGGCTCTAACGACCTTATTGGTATTTTCTTTACCCTTAACAGCTATCCGGACATTAATTTGATAGTCGTTTACTAAATAATCGCTAAACTATAGTGTCGCCTACCCCTTTTTTGAGAAAACCCAAATGCCTAATGCTGATTCCACCCTAAACAAACGTATGGGAATCGTTGCGCTCACCTGGCCAATTTTTATCGAAGTTCTACTAAGAACGGCACTCAACACCAGTGATGTATTCATGTTATCGGGATACTCAGACAAAGCCGTGTCTGCCGTTGGTGTTATCTCTCAGATATCCTTTTTCCTAATCATCGTATCGACCATGGTCAGCAGTGGTACTGGCATTCTAATCGCCCAATATAACGGCGCCTCTCGCGACCAAGAAAGCGCACAGGTCGGCGTTGCCAGCATCATATTGGCGATTGTTACGGGTGTATTGCTGAGTATTTTCGCCGTGCTAGGCGCTGAGTACTTTATCCCACTCTACCAACTTGAACCTCAAGTCGAGCAGTACGCTCAAGAGTATCTGTTCATCAGTGGTGCGCTGACCTTTAACGTCACGATAGGTGTGGTGCTCACCACGATCCTACGCAGTCATGGTTATTCAAAATCACCCATGGTCATCAATATGATTGCGGGTGTAATTAACGTGTTCGGCAACTACTGCGCACTCTACCAACCTTTTAGCCTGCCGGTTTACGGCGTGCAAGGCGTAGCAATTGCGACCGTCATTAGCCAAGTTATCGGGATGTTTATCTTGATTGGTGTTGTGAGAAGTAAGGGCATTGACCTACCACTGAAACAGTTTAAATCGGTACCTAAAGCCATCTACCAAAAGATCATTAAGATTGGCTCGATGAACGCCGGAGAAGTGTTGTCTTACAACATGGCGCAGATCACCATCATGTTCTTTGTCGTGCAAATGGGCACGGCTTCGTTGGCAGCATTCACCTATGCACAAAACATCGCTCGCCTCTCTTTTGCGTTTGCACTGGCGATTGGTCAGGGCAGCCAAATTCAAACAGGTTACTACATCGGCAAAGGTTGGATTGATGAAATAGCCAACCGAGTACAACGTTATTTCGTGGTTGGATTTATTGCCTCGACCACCATTACCTGCGTGATCTATCTGTTCCGTTTCGAGATTCTGGACGTGTTCACACAAGACCCTGAAATTCTCGCGCTGACGGCCTCTCTGATTGCTGGCTCTATTATTTTAGAAGCAGGCCGCGTGTTTAACCTGATCTTCATCTCTTGCTTGAAAGCCGCTGGCGACATCAAGTTCCCAGTAAAAATGGGCATTTTCAGCATGTGGGGAATTGGCGTCGCGATGAGTTACCTACTTGGCGTGCATTGGGGTTATGGCGTATTTGGTGCTTGGATGGCGATCGCGATGGATGAATGGTTCCGTGGGTTAGTCATGGTTCGTCGCTGGCGAGCAAAAAAATGGACTCGCTTCTCTTTATAATCCAATAAAAACAATCCTCTATACAACACGTTAGGCATCTCAGTTATCGCAAATGGGCTGCCTTTCATAGCACTTGGCCTATGATGATCCTTCCCGTTTATTAGCTGTACGGCCTCCATACCCTATTCGTTCAATCCCTTCTATTTCTAATCACACCTCTACTCTTTATTACCTTCAATCCAATATAAAAAATGTATCAGGGGAAAGCATTATCAACATTTTCTATATAAAGATTATTCAACCGTAGGGATTATCAAACAGGATCACTCGAACTACTATTATTTCGTCCGCTAGCCAAGACGTTAGCAAGACAGCTACTAATAACGACCAATAACTAAAGTGCATAGGCTCATTCGGAGCGTACAACGTGGAGAACATCATTATGTCTTACTATTCAGTACTAGAAGTAACACCAACAACAGACGCATGGGTTGCCGATTACATTGGCCCTGCAAACAAACTGGTTGCTCAATACGGTGGTAAATACCTAGCGCGTACTTCTAGCCACGAACGCCTTGAAGGCGACGCAGAACAGCCTGCACTTCGCATCATCATCGAGTGGCCATCAAAGCAAGCTGCGGTAGATTTCATGAACGATCCTGGTTACGTTCCACACCTAGCAGCACGTACCGCAGGCTCAGTTAGCCACCATGCGCTTATCGAAGGTAAAGACGACCTAGCGTAATCAAGAGTCCAATTCTTGGTTAATGGTTAATGGTTAAACATGACCATTTCCAAAACTAGAAAAGCCGCACCATCAGTTCATGGTGCGGCTTTTTATTGTTCGCTCTAAAGCATTTGGCCTATTATGTTCTTTTTACTTATCTAACTATTAATTACCAAATAATCAGATAGTTAATAAGTTATCTTAAAGCATCAAGCTGTCGCTTCAACGCCCTTCTTTCGCTTTGCTAGTCGTCCAAAAATACCGAGCAACATAACAATGCCACACACGCCATAAACTTGCATGATGGTTGGATCGTCCGATACAAAACCAACATCAGAGAACATAACGTAAGCGCCAAGCACCATGTAAAGAATAATCGCTGAAGCCTCGAAGCGGAACTCCCACGGCGTCACATCGATATTTTCATTTACTGGCATCTCGTACTCAGATTCGCGAGGCATAAAGTGACCAATGATGAACATCAGCGTGGTACATACCACGAACAGAATCGCCAATTGGTGTAGGAAGTGAATCGGTGTTTTGAAGACTAGCTGCATTGCCGCATAAGAGCTTACGAACACCACCAGCGCCACTTTTGCTGCTAGAGCAGGTACACGTTTAGAAATGTAACCAACGAATACGATGGTAAAGATTGGCACACTAAAGAAGCCAGCTACCATTTGCAGATATTGGAACAGACCTTCAGGGGCGTACATGATGAAAGGAGCGATACATACCGAGATAATCGCAATCACGACACCAAAGATACGTCCTTTACCGACCAGTTCTTCATCCGTTTTACCTTGACCAAACAGCGGCTTATACACGTTCAATGCAAACAAGGTAGTTGAGCTGTTCAACACGCCATTGAAGGTACTCAGAATCGCACCAAACATCACGGCAACGAAGAAGCCAACCAAAGGCTTAGGTAATACTTCGTTAACCAAACGGGTATACATGGTATCTGGGTTGCCCGCATCAGCACCAAACATGTGGAACGCAATAATGCCTGGAATGATCAAGAACAGTGGAGAGATAACCTTAATCGCACCCGCAAGGATTACACCTTTCTGGCCTTCTTTTAGGTTCTTAGCACCCAATGCACGTTGGATGATCGATTGGTCAGTACCCCAGTAATACAAGTTCACCAACAGTAGACCTGTGAACAATGTCGAGAACGGCAGTGGATCGCTTTCTGTACCGACAGATTGAAGCTTCTCTGGCGCCGCATACAGCAAAATATCTAGACCCGCACCAAAGCTGCCCTCACCCAGTACCATCAAACCAAATACTGGAATCATCATGCCACCGACAATCAGACCGATACCGTTGATGGTATCTGCGATTACTACAGCTTTAAGGCCGCCATAAATTGCGTAAAAGAAGCCAAGTAGTCCAATTGTCGCCGAAATTAACGCTATCGAGCTAAATTCAGAGATATTCAGTAAGGCTTGAACATCGAAGATTTCGCCTAGAACAACGGCGCCAGCGTAAAGTGTGGTTGGCAAAATATTGATAACGTACTGGCACAAGAAAAGCAGTGTTACGAACTTCTTCACAGACATGTCGTAACGGCTTTCCAAGAAATCTGGAATGGTGGTAATGCCTTGCTTCAAATAACGAGGAACAAGCATCAATGCGATGATGACCAGTGTGACACCCGATGCGACCTCCCATCCCATCACACTCATATTATGCGTGTAAGATTGGGCACTCATGCCCACAAAGCTGGTTGCGCTTAGGTTAGTTAAGATCAGTGAACTGGCGATCAGGCCACCAGTCAGGCTTCTTCCGCCAAGAAAGAATCCATCTTGTGAGGTGTTTTTGTCGTTCTTAACTTTGTTGTAGGTGTACGCGACAACAAAACCAGTAAACAACAAAAATGACAGTAGAACTGTAATAGACATTTTGTTTTCCTTTCATTTAGTTATTGCGGCAGCACTACCTCGCTGCCGATTATAATTTTTATATTTAGATTTTTATTTGTAGGGGTACTCAGAGTTAGCAATTCACATCTTTTTTAGATGCACAATTAAGGCTGACTCAGGGTCTAAAATAGGTAAGGTCAATCCAATTTCTTTGAGGTTGTCACCGCTTAACGTCAGTGTTTTATCCAACCATTGAGGGCGTTGCTTCATCAGTTGGAAGCTGGTCTGCGGCATCTCCACCAGCTTAACTTTGTATTGAGCGCTGTCCTCGACACAACTGATTCGAAGGGGTGACGGCAGAGCATGATCTGGCATGGCTAATTGGCACACCGTAATCAACATCTCGTCATCATTTTGCACACCATAAATGTTCTGATTCTTATCCGCAGGATCCATACGGAAGCTACGACCAGAGTGCAGAATATGGCGGAACTGTTTATGTAGAGCGATGTAGTGAGAGAAGGCTTTCTTCTCTTCTTGGGACTCTTTTACTGGGTCGAGCTCAACGCCCATGTGTCCCATTAATGCCGTTACACCGCGCATATTGATACTATGACGACGATTCGTTGAGTGGCATTCAGCTGGACCAATGTGTGCGCCCATCACTTCTGGTGGGAAGAAGTAACTCATGCCCTTTTGAATCGCCTGACGCTCAAGCGCATCATTACAGTCCGATGCCCAAAAACGATGTGTACGCTTAAGGATTTCAAAATCGATACGACCACCACCAGACGAACAAGATTCAATCTCAACCTCGGGGTGTGCTTCGTTAAGTTGGTCAACTAAGCGATACAAAGCCTGAGTTTGACCGTGCACTGCCGCTTTACCGTTATGGCCAGGTTGAACCAATTCGCGGTTCATGTCCCACTTGAGGTAGGTAATGTTGTAGCGAGTGAGCAGATCATCTAAACGTGAGAATAGGTAATCAAAGCACTCTGAATTTTGCAGATCTAAAACATACTGCCAACGACCTGAAGGCTGATGATAACCTTGCAAACCAAGCACCCAATCAGGGTGGTTACGATATAGATTCGAATCTTGGCTCACCATTTCAGGTTCAACCCAAAGACCAAACTCCATACCTTGCTGGCTCACATGCTCAATAACAGGCTCTAAACCATTTGGGTATTTCGCTTCATCGAGATACCAGTCGCCTAACGCTGCACGTTCGCCGTCACGCCCAACGAACCAACCATCATCAATAATGAAACGCTCAACGCCCATCACACCGGCTTCAGTCGCCATCTGCATGATGTACTCAGGTTTATGATCGAAGTAGATCCCTTCCCAAGTGTTTAAGTGAACAGGGCGTGGCTTATCGGTTGGAAAGTTGATGATGTTATCGCGAACAAATTGCTGAAAACGCTGAGCGATACCATTCAGCCCTGAATTACTGTAACAGCCAAATAGCCAAGGTGTTTGATAGCTTGCTTGAGGCTCAAGAATGGATTCGCCCGCTAACAATAACTCGCCAGCCTGCACAAAACGACGACCGTCACTACGAACGTCAGCACGCATTTGGTGGTTGCCACTCCAACCTAAGTGAAAGCCCCACACCAAACCTTGTTGCTCTGAGAATCCCTGAGTACCCGCAAACATACCCGGAAAGTTTTCATGAGAGGTGCGACCGCGGCGGTTCTCTTGCATGAAACCACCGTGCTCAAATCGCTGACGCTGTGTTTGGAACTCATGACACCAACGACCATGGAACGTCATCAGCTCATTAGCATGATTCGGCAGTGGCAGTGTTGAGGACAATTTATTGAGGTAGTATTTACTGTCGCCTTTATTGGTAATCGTGACACGTTTTTGAACCACATCAGATTGGTAATCAAGCTTAATTTCGATGGTCAGTTCAAGCTTGGCTACCGTGTCTTCAAGAACAAATGTCGCTTGCTGCACGTTAGCTTCACCGTCTGTAGTATTGGCTTCAACACGTGTGGTATTGAATACTGGCACCCAATCTAAGCCATCACGATGCCCTTCAACTCCCGGTGCGTTAAAGTGGCCGCTACCCAGTTCAGGACATAGAGAAAGTGGCACATCGACATCAAGGCGCGCTTGAGAAATCGGTCTCTCGGTTGATAGCAGCAGATCTTCATCAATACTGGCGATCTTCGCTCCCCAGTGCAGGATCTCTGGAACACGCCCTGATTTGATGATCAAACTGTGATTTTTACTTGTTAGATGAATAAACTCGCTCATAGCCAATCTCATATTGTTTTCGTAAACATAACTTGAGATTAATAGTGAACCTAGAGATTATAATTAGTACCAAATAGAACAAATAACGTGATCTAAAAGCAGTTAATCCTTATCAAAATTTGCACAAGATCGACTGTTTTCGGAAACATAAATAGTGTTTCAAATGACATTTATTTGAAGGTGTACAAGGTTTATTTCATCAAGATTGGTTAGGCTTATCTCATTGTAAAAGTCTGATGAGCAGAATAATGAGTGTCACCTTTAAAGATGTCGCAAAGCTAGCGGGTGTCTCTACCCAAACCGTTTCTCGTGTGACAAATGGTTCAGAGAGCGTCGCCGAATTAACACGTAACAAGGTTAATGCGGCCATTAAGCAATTGGGGTATGTACCAAACAAGGGCGCGCAAATGCTCAGTCGAGCGAAGTCCACCAGCGTTGGGTTGGTGACTCTCGATATGGCATTGCATGGCGCAGCGATGATCGCCAATGGCGTGCGAATGCAAGCACATGATATGAATTATGGTATCGCTTTTTCTGTTGTATCAGAGCCCAACCTCGCTAACACGCGTGAAGCTATCCGTGAATTGATGGCTCAACAGGTCGACAGCATCATTCTGAACGTGCCTTTAAAAAGTGCCGATGCAGAACTATTAGTCGAACAGTACCAACACTTAAATCTTATCTTCATTGATGTCCCTTCTAACAGCCAAGTGAACTATGTTTGCGGTGATCACGCTGAAGGAGCAAAACTTGCGGCTCAACATCTTATAGAGAGTGGGCGAACTCACTACCTATTGATCACAGGCCCGGATGAATCCAGTGCATCACAGATTCGCCACCAGAGTTGGTTAGCAGCGTTATCAGATGCCGATTGCAAAGTGCAGTATCAACATCAAGGAAACTGGCAAGCAGAAAGTGGTTACCTTGGTGTTCGCGAAGCTGTCGCCAAACAAGCCGTATTTGATGCTGTGTTGGTGGCAAGCGATCAAATGGCATTAGGAGTATTACGCGCCCTGCAAGAACTGCAAATTCCAGTGCCTGACAAGGTCGCAGTCGTCGGTTTTGATGGCATCGAAGACAGCGCTTTCTTTAACCCACCATTGACCACCATCAAGCAAGACTTCACTACCATCGGTCGACAAGCCGTGAAACTTGCAGAGAAACTCAACGCTAATTCACAAGATACTTTGCTACAGCACCATATCGAAACTTCATTACTCACAAGAGAAAGCAGCCAACCTAAAGTGACTGCTCATTATGAGAAACAAGAGATAGAGCGACTGCTGCAACGGATTCAAACCCTTCTGCCTGAATCGAGATGAAAAGAAAAAGCGCTAGAGGGAGCTAGCGCTTTAAGACCAACTAAGTCCGTTTAGCCTGGTAGGTTTTTGAGCTATATCATGGGGATATAACCAATTTTTTTACTTAGGTAAATCAAAAAGCCTATTCTTTACGACTACTTTGAGCCGTAAATTAAGTATAGTCGGATTCGTATTATTAACCTGATTTTTCCTTAAATAATTAGAAAAAATGTGGTTATCTCCCGATACGAAAGATCATTCAGAAATTACAGATGACACCGCGTCAATAATAAACCTTCTAAGTAGTTTATTTTTATCATCTAAATGCTTTGCCTTTCTATAAACAAGCTGTATATCAAAATCCGGTACATCTATCGGTGGCTTGACAGCCAACAAAGTTTCTTCGCTATCCATATCCTTGCGTGCGACGAGCTTAGGGACAATACATAGCAATTCCCTACCACGAATTAAGCGCTTTACCGTTAAAAAGTTGCTCGAAGCAATAGCCACTTTTCGACTTAAGCCAAGTTCAGCTAAACGATTGTCGACTCCGGTTTTTATCACACCCGCAGGCGAGACCAAAGCATGTTCAACAGATGCAAATTGCTCTAAAGACATAGGCTCTTCGATAGACAAAACCGAATTGTCGAGCAGGCAGACGTGTTCTTCTGTGTACAAATGCTTAGTTCTGTATAGCTTAGACACCTCACCAAAGCTACCAATCGCTATATCCAGCTTAGAATCTTCAAATACTCGCTGATAGTTACCTCGATTTACGTTGAACAACGCAATTTGAGAATCAGGAGAGGACTGTTTAATGAGATCAAACAACACTGGAGCAAACATCTGCTCGGCATAGTCTGTAAGGCCAATCTTCCAACTACCTTTGTACGTTGTTGCATCAAACGATTTAGACAGCAGCACTTCAGATTGAATAGTACTGAGCAAGGCATCAACTGTACTGGATAATTCAATCGCTCTGTCAGTTGCTTCCATCTTGCTACCTACACGCTCAAACAAAGGGTCATCAAACAACTTTCGTAGCCTTTGTAAGCTATGGCTCATCGCAGATTGGCTGACATAACAACGCTCGGCAGCCTTACTCACACTATTCGTTTTATACAAAGCCTGCAGTGCAATCAACAAGTTAAGGTCGATCCCTTTCCAATTAAAATCAGCCATACCAAGCAACCTATTTCATTCATATTTATAATTAAAATAATTAATTTGAATCATAGTCTAACTCCACCTAAATTACGCTAAACATTTATCTGGAATCGATCATGCTTTCAATTTTTAAAACCTTTTTTTGGCTTGGCTGGATTAGCTTTGGTGGACCAGCAGCACACATTGGCTACTTCCGTAAAACCTTTGTTGAGAAACTGAATTGGTTGTCCGACGAAGAATACGGGCAGATTGTCGCTCTTAGTCAATTTCTACCGGGCCCAGGTTCAAGTCAGGTTGGCTTTGCGGTTGGCTACAAGAAAGGTGGATTAACAGGTGCTATTGCTGCATTTGTCGGCTTCACTTCCCCATCTGTGATTCTGATGCTGATATTGGCGTTAGTGAGCAACCAACTATTGGAAGCACCACTTTTCAATTCAATCATTCACGGGCTTAAGTTATTAGCGGTAGTGGTTGTAGCTGATGCAACCTTTGGTATGTACAAGAACTTTTGCCAGTCGAAGATAGCGACCGCCTTATGTGTGATCACCGCGATTGTTCTGCTACTGATTCCAGGCATCTGGCCTCAAGTTTTAGTGCTTCTATTTGCAGCGATGGTTGGTAGTAAGTTCTTGACGTCTCAAGAGCTAAAAACGACACCTTCAACACAAAAAATATCGGTAACGCCTCTCGTGATTTTTGTTGCGTTATTGGTTGGTCTACCTCTATTCAGTGCTTACTCTCAAGGTATTGAAGTGTTTGGCCTATTCTACCAAGCAGGCAGCTTAGTATTCGGTGGCGGCCACGTAGTACTTCCGTTGCTACAAAATGGTATTGGCGACCAACTGTCTCAAGATGCCTTCCTAACAGGTTATGCAGCAGCACAAGCAGTACCTGGACCTATGTTTACACTCGCGACTTATTTAGGTTATGTATTGATGCCGTCAGCACCGATCACAGGCGCACTACTCGCAACGATTGCTGTGTTCTTACCGGGCTTCTTATTGCTATTGGGTGTACTGAAAAACTGGCAAGCAATTGCAAGTAAACCATTAGTTGGTGGTGCACTAACAGGTGTCAATGCAGCTGTAGTCGGGTTACTACTTGCGGCTCTGTATCAGCCAATCTTCACAAGTGCGGTTAGTAGCGGTTTAGACTTCGCTCTGATCATCGTAGGTGTGTGGCTATTGAAAACGGTCAAGATGCCAATCGTAGGGCTTGTCGGCACGTTTATGCTATTCGGCGCTCTTACTGGCTTTGCTAACTAACAACCTAACCGAAGCAAGAAGTTAGTGAACACCTAACTTCTTGCTTACGATTGAACGACAGGAGCCGCCGAACCTTTAACTAGCAGGTTTGATTCCATGGAAGTTAAAAAACAAATTGCAATCAATGAGCGGGATTGGGCTTAATGGCCAAAAAGCGTGTTTATTATCAGGGAGGTAATACTTTAAAAAGGCGATCAAATTATTGCAGGGGTTAACATGCTCTCTCGCCATAATGTAATCGTAGTTCCACCCCTTTTTCACACCAAGTTTTCTTGTCGTCATATAACGGCCAACTTTCCATGCAATACCTGGGTCTGTAGGAATCAAAATGGACAAAGTGCCGCCCGGCTTTAATACCCTAAGCCATTCTTTAATCACAAGATGAGGCTCATAAAGGTGTTCCAATATATGTGTCGCAATAACACGATCAAAACTGTTACTTTCAAAGTCTAACGCTCGTGCATTCGTTACATTAAAAACGAGCTTGTCATAAGTGCTCGTGTTACTGAGTTGCTTTTTTGCCACTTCAAGTGCGGCTGAATCACCATCACTGACCGTATACTCGTCAAAACTATGCTGAACATGTCTCAAGTGTTCACCCGTTCCTGAGCCCACTTCTAGCACCTTCGAGAAATGCTCTCTGTTACTGAAAGGCTTCTCACACGCTATATGCCCCGCCCTCATCACATAGCCTGTTGTACTGCTTTCGTAGACTCGCTCGTCATATTCATCACTGAAACGGGACAAATAATCGAGCCACTCCTTGTCTTCATCCTTATTTATTCTCATTCCTGAATCCTATTGAGATGGCTTGTGATCGTGACTTGTTAATATTGAAAGGATCCTCATCTCTCGTCTGCCGCGCGACACGTTGTCGAGTATCAAGCCGCAAAAGAAAGACATCACCGCGATAAGTGCAATTGAACTAGACAGAATAGCTGTTGGGACCCTTTCAACGAGCCCGGTATCAATAAAATCGATAATAACGGGAATCCCTAACCCCAGTGAGATAAAGCAAAGCAACACCGACAAAGCACCGAAAAAAAACATCGGCTTTACGTCTCTTAGCAGGAACAAAATAAAGTTGAGGATTTTGATCCCATCACTCAAAGTATTCAGCTTACTCGCCGTGCCTTCAGGCCTTGAGTGATAATGAGTGGGTACTTCTTTGATCGACATATTATGGTGCAATGCATGCACGGTTAGTTCCGTCTCAATTTGAAAGCCATCACTGAAAATAGGAACCGTTTTTACAAACCGGCGACTCATCACTCGATAGCCAGAGAAAACGTCATTCAATTGAGCATTGAACCCTTTATTTATCAGAGTCGAAAACATCTTATTACCCAAAATATGTCCTGCAGGATAAGCCTCGGAAGAGCGCTCTCGACTGCCAATGATCATATCGAGCTGTTCAGTAACCAGTTGTTCAATCAGTGTAGGGCTAATGGAGGCGTCGTAGGTATCATCACCATCTGCCATGATATAAATGTCAGCATCAATATCTGAGAACATCCGTCGCACGACTTCGCCTTTGCCTTGACGATACTCATGGCGGACAACAGCACCAGCTTGCAGCGCCTCTTCGACCGTGCCATCAGTGGAGTTATTGTCGTACACATAAATCGTCGCACTTGGTAGTGCACGTTGAAAGTCAGCCACCGTTTTTCCAACCGCTCCGGCTTCGTTATAGCACGGGAGTAACACCGCTATGGTTTGATTCTTCATGAACTCTCCCTGACTCGAAACACTCGGTACCCATTTTCAATATTGTCGTACACAACATCTAACCAAGTTGGCGTACCTGAGCTGTACAGCTTATTGATAAATGCCTCCTCGCTCGCTGAGTCCTTTAAAATCAACAAATGCGGGTCATTGCCAATAACAATGATATCGATGCTTTTCTCTATGATTTTCCTTTCGGCTAAGCTCAGATCTTCCTCTAGCATCACTTCAATAAGAAATTGGTTCCCAACAATATTTCGATGGTAAGGAGCAGCAATAATTCGATTATCCGTTTTTGCCAACACTGGAGCCCCCGTTTCAATCCCTGAAAGTATGGTGTGCGAATTTATATCGTTATCTTTTAAAACCTTATGAATCTTCAGCGATTGCTCCTTTTGATCAAGAGTAGTTTTAATTTCTTCGGTTGGCGACAACGCGAGAATGACAAAGGCGACCGCTAGTGGTGCTCCAGAAATAATAACGGTCGCTTTTATGATGGAGGAACGGATGTAATCTGCTAACTGAAGAATCACATATGCTTGCAGGGGAGCCGCTAGCACAAAACACAACCTCATTACTCTAATCTGCCAAAAGATCGCAAGAGCTAAATTGAACATAAAGATGAGATACAAAATTGTGCAGTGGTCGTTTTTGTTCTTAAACAGCGGATATAACGTGGCAGGAATCACCAGCAAAGCGTAATTCTCTATCGAGAAAAAACCATGACTTGTGACGTATCTAACGATCGATTTCGCTTCTGTCACTTGGTCTAACCAATACACTTTAAGTATCGGAGGGTAATCAATTAACAACGCACTGCTAAGTGATGGATAAAGCACTGCCACTGGTATTAAAAATAAAACAGCAAGCGATACGAACAGTAAAACCTTTTGCAGTAGGCTTTTATCTTCACTCATTAATCGATGATAAACATTAACGAAAAGCCAACCACAAAAGAAAAGGATGATGAGAACAAATGATATTTCGTCGTACTTAAAAACAAAAAACTCATCGTAAGGGCGATTTAATAAAACCGCACAAATCCCAAACAGAGCGGAACTCGCATACAACTTAGAGATATAGCCAAACCACTCATGGCGAACAAGGCCGTAATACACGGTGTAAATCGCAAAAAAAAACATGAATAGCAAAACATTATCAAGCCCCGTCCATAAAGATAGAGACAGCAAGATAGATTGCGCATAAACACGCCACGCATGGCGCAACTGGTCACGATTCAATGGCGTTAAAGCTAGAAATAGGGCCGCAAAGACCAGCTGAATATTATGATGATCAATAGAACCGGGTAAAAAATGGATAATTGAAGGCGAAGAAATCGCAAACATCATGCTAATAAAGCGATACTTGGCACCGAAGAGGTGGTCAGCTAGGTAAAAGCATGACAGCGAAAAAAGTAGCAAGTAAAGCAGAGGGACAAGAGAAATTGATATTGTATAAGCAAGATTATCATCGACGATAAACAACAATGGAAAAGCTACGAGCGATAAGATTAAATCAGGAAAGCGAGACCAATGAATAACAATGCCGTCAGCGGCATTAAAATTATTCATTGGCTCTAGGTACCAATGTCCAGTTGTCATCCAATCCTGAAATTGAACGAAACGCATATAGTCGTCATTGTCATTCAGGTTAAGAGCTGAAACACTCTCCCACTTGTAAATAAAGATCACTGTGGCACAAACTAGCCAGATGACAGAGATAACAATGATATCTTTATTAAAACTCTCACTTTTAGGCGACATGAATATCCTTTTCACTGAGCCAAAATTTAAACGACTATTGCTCCATCTCTCTCACTTCCGCTAGTGCTCTGTTTAAGTTTTCGTTCGCAACTCTGTAATACGATGGTTTCTTGTCTATTGCTTGCTGAAGGTAAGGAACGGCTTCATCCGGCTTACCTTGTAATATTAGGAAATAACCTACATTATTCAATGCTTCAGGCGTATCCATATGTCGCATAAACATATTAGTGGCTTTCTTAACATCACCGGAAGCCAGATAAATGAGGGCTAGATTGTTTTGGGCCTTCTCACTATTTGGCTCTAACTCTAGAGCTGAACGCGTGTACTGATACGCTTCTTTGTAATTGCCGTACATGTAATGGGAGTAGCCCATATTCAACAGAGCTTTGAATGAGTTTTTGTCTATCTGCAGTGACTTTTTGAAGTACTCTTGAGCTATCTGATGCTTTCCGTCGACATCTTCCAACACACCAATTCCCATATATGCTGACGCAGGAGACATACTGTCGACCTTCAAGCTAGCGACTTCACTTTGGCTTAACGCTTGGTGGTTTTTAATCGTTTCACTACTTTTCAAACGAACTTGGTCGGCATTAATCGCTTTAAAGAAATAACTTCGACCTTCATCTGTTCGTCGCTGCTTCGTATACAAAACGCCCAACTCTTCCAATACCTCGGTATGTGCTGGATTGAAATCTAAGGCAGCCAAATACGCTTTCTCGGCAAGCGCTGCGTTGCCACGAGATGAATGGATTTTACCTATAGTAAACAGCGTTTTGTCGTGAAACTCTTGCTCAGGAAAAGACAGTGAGCGAATGTATTCATACAGGGCAAGATCGACATTGTTATCCCTTAATGCTACATCACCACGCATGATCGCCTCTTTCTCACTCAAAGGAGGGTCATCATTCGTTAACGTATCTATCGGTTTACCTGAGTACAATTCCGCATCAAATTGATTCGTTGGTTCATCAGATGAGGCACAACCAAGTAGTAGTATTGGTAGAAAAAGTAAAAGGAACTTATGGTATAACATCATAAACTTGCTCCCGGCGCACTCAATGCGTCCATTACGATAAGTAGTCCTGGCCCAAGTGCGACAATGAAAAAACAAGGCCAAATAAATATCAGCATAGGAAATAACATTTTAGTCGGTATTTTAGCTGCCACCTCTTCTGCCGCTTGCTGGCGTTTATCTCGAAAATCTTCCGTATAATCACGTAGCGTTTGCGCTAAGCTTCCCCCCATTCTCGATGCATGAGAAAGCAAAGAAACCAAGCCTTCTAGTTCGACTAAACCCGTTCGTTCGATAAGTTGCCTAAGTGCATCAGGCATGGTGACACCCGCTTGAATTTTAGCAAACACAGTCTCAAGTTCATCCGCAAGCTCCGGCTGAGAGACATAGAGCTCTGATGCAACACGACCAAGTGCAGCATTAAAACCAAGCCCAGATTCGGTACACACAACAAGAAGATCAAGCGCATCAGGGACACCATTTCTTATTTTTTTCTGACGTTCTTTTTGTAACTTACTCAGAACAATATTTGGCGTGAATGTTCCGAGAAAAACACAGGTCATGATGAGTAAGTTATTGTAATCTCCGCCCAACGCTATGTAATAAACCATGAAAGCAGCAATGATGCCTATTAAGCTAGATAAAACCTTCAACGCATAAAAAACTGATAATGAGCTCTTCTCATGGAACCCAGCATGCATCAGTTTTTCTGAGTAAGTTTCATTATCTTTTTTGTTCCCTTTACTTATAAAAGGGCTTAATGATTCAAGCGTATTTGAGAAATCATAGGGCTTTCTTCCATCTGTACTTCCCTCTTCAGATATTTGTCTTAGCTTCCTGTCTAAAGGAGATCGTGCACCTAAAAATAGAAACCCAACCGTCAATGTTAACAAGACAGTAGTGAGCAAAATCATCGCGTAAATAACCACCTGAGAGCTGATCCCAAATTCTTCTAGCATCTGCTTCCAGACTTCAATATTGAGTAGTTCCATAAGTTAAATCTCTATGCTGATGATCTTTTTAATCCACAAGGCCCCGATGGCCAAAAGAACAATACCGACACTGACCATCGATAAACCGCGCGGATCTTTATAAAGTGGTTCGATATACTCGGGACTAGCCACCCGCAATGCGAAAAACAAACCAAAAGGGGATAACGTTAAGATCCATGCTGATAAACGACTTTCAGCAGAGAGTGTTTTTATCTTCCTTTCCAATTTAAAACGTGCTCTAAGTACTTCAGATACCTTTTGTAAGTTCTCAGATAAGTTACCCCCAGTCTCTTTTTGCAACATTACGGCACTAGAAAAAGCGAGCATTGATACAGTTGGAACTCGTTCTGTCATCTGTAAAATCGCTAGACGTAAATCATAGCCATAATTAAGTAAGTTATAGGTGTTCTTAAATTCGGTACCGATTGGGTCCGGAAGCTCTTCGCCTACCTCATTAAATGATTGAACAAGCGGTTGCCCTGCTTGTAAGGCACGTCGAATAATATCCAACGCTTCAGGAAGTTGTTCTTCGAATCGAGCCATTCGGTAAGTCACTCGATTTTGCACAAATAGGTAAGCAATAACCCAAACAAAGATGAATGCCGCAACACTTATGAACCACACTTGGTTGGTCATTATGGATATCAATGAGAGCAATACAGCGCAAAGAGAAACAATCAGTAAGAACCGGCTTAACGCCACTTTCATACCTGCGAGTTCCAACATTTTTTTCAAACCCGCGAAGAAAGAGATAACGATGAGCTTACGATCCAACGGGGAAAGTTCTTTGTTATAGTGTTCTTTGAGTAGTGACAAACTCTCTGCATCGATATTACGTTGCGTCTCTTTCAAGCGACGAGACAACTCTTTATGCTTCGCTTTCTTACCCGCAGCAGGTAACAACAACGCTTGGGAAATAAAAAGTACTGCGATAAACAATAGACCTAATGAAACACTTACATTGTCCATAATCTCTCCTTAACCTTTGGTCTCACTAAAGAGCTCGAAAGGCAGATCGAGTCCACGTTTGACTAACTGGTCATGGTATTGAGGCACAACCCCCGTTGCCGTGAAATAACCGATAATATTGCCGTTTTCATCAATACCTTTACGCTGAAAACGGAATATTTCAGACATCGTAATCACTTCACCTTCCATGCCGTTGATCTCTTGGATACTCACCATACGACGCTTACCATCTTCTTGGCGTTCCATTTGAACAACAAGGTGGATGGCCGAAGCGATTTGAGCACGTAAGTTTTTGGTCGATATGTTCCACCCTGCCATCGAGAACATGTTTTCGACACGACTCAAGGCATCACGAGGGGTATTCGCGTGAATAGTAGCAAGAGAGCCATCATGACCAGTATTCATCGCCGCTAACATGTCAACAGCTTCGCTACCACGCACCTCCCCAACCACAATTCGGTCAGGTCGCATACGCAAGGTGTTTTTAACCAATTCTCGCTGACTGATTTCTCCCTTCCCTTCCAGGTTGGCAGGCCGGGTTTCTAACCGAATTACATGAGGTTGTTGAAGTTGTAATTCCGCCGAGTCTTCTATGGTAATAATTCGCTGATCTCGAGGAATAAAGCCAGAGAAGATGTTTAATGTAGTGGTTTTTCCTGAACCGGTACCACCTGAAATCAATATGTTGAGTTCGCCTTTAACAGCAGCTTCAACAAATTTAGCCATTTGAGGCGAAACTGAATTGTAGTCAATCAGGTTATCCATCGTTAAACGATCGACAGCAAAACGACGGATAGAAACAGAAGGACCATCAAGCGCAAGAGGAGGGATGATAGCGTTCACACGAGACCCATCAACTAGACGGGCATCTACCATAGGTGACGCTTCATCTATGCGACGGCCAACCTGACTGACGATACGGTCGATAATGTTTCTTAGATGGCGATCATCGATAAAAGTATAGGGCGTTTTTTCGAGTTTACCTCTTCGCTCAACGTAAACACTTTTAGGTCCGTTAACCAATATATCCGACACAGTTTGATCGGCTAATAGAGGCTCTAACGGACCAAGACCAAAAACCTCATCTTCTATCTGCTTGATAACTCGTTTACGACCTTCTGCGCTCAGAGCATGGCTACCATCTTCAGCCATTAGCTGTACGATCGCTTCGTGCAAATCTAGCTTAGCGCGCTCTTTCTCCAAGCTCGAAAGTAATCCTAAGTCCAATGTTTCAAGCAACTGCTTGTGAAAAAAGTGTTTGATTGATAACTCTTGCTCCAACACTTTTCGAGCTTCATCAATCGCCTTTTCCTTTTCTACATTCGCTTCAGAACTGCGAGATTGACTAGAGGTATCAACACTGGATAAACGCTCAACAGGGTTGGTATCTTCTGAGTCATGCGAAATCTGTTCTACTCTTTTTTCAAACTCTGGATTTACATTTTTTCGTTTAAAGAACATCACAATCCCTCGTGTTCACTATTCATCTACCCGTTATGAAAACCACTTTTTCAACCACCCTTTTTCTTCTTGCTCTGGTGGTGAAAGAACGTGAGACAAATCGATGATAGAACGAGTAATTGAGCTTTTCTTTCTCGACTGAACTAACGGCTGCCCCAAGTTGGCGCTCTCTAGTGCCACTTTAAAGTCATTAGGCATCAAGTGGATATCGTGGTTACCCACCGCCTGCTCAATGTCCTTTAACTTAATAGAATGTCGTTTTTCGTAACGGTTAAGGATCACCTCTATTGCGTCGCTTTGTAAGCCGTACTCAAACTTCAGAGACTTAATTAATCTACTTGTGTTTTTTACTGACACTAAACTCTGCTGTAAAACCAGAAGCACTTTCGTTGCTGGTGATATAGCAGATGCAAATACATGATCTAACCCTCTAGACAGGTCAATAACTACGTAAGGATAAAAGCGACGTAATATAGGAAGTAGTCGACCTATTTTCTGTGCCTGCTCGAAATCATCAGCATTATTTTCATGTTTGAAGCTTAGAACATGGAGACCCGATTCATGTTTATTTACCAAAGAACCCAGAGACATTTCATCCAAATCATTAGAACTGTTGATCGCATCCGAAACACTATAAGTGGGCGTTATATTCAAATAATCAGGTATCACGCCAAATTGAAGATCGATATCGAGTAAAAGCACTTCGTTAGGGTGCTGCGTGGCCATCTCAATGGCAGTATTTAACGCTAAGGTGGTTGCTCCCATCCCTCCTTTAGTGTTCAAGAATAAAATAAACTCACCGTAACTCGAGTTCTCAAGCTTCTCAGACGCAGTTTTCTTTAAAAGTGGAAGTAAATCGGTGAGGGTCACATTGTGAGACAAGAAATCTGAAGCGCCTAAACGCAGTGCGATTTTTAGTGACCCATTATCACTTTCATCACCGAGCACAACCAAAGACAAGTCCTTGTCTTCTAAAGATAAATCATACCCTTGCAACTCAACCATTTTTTGAGCCCAGTTCCCATTAGCTTCAACGAAAATAAGCTCTGGAACATCAGCACTTTTTAGGTATTCCTCGCTCATTGCCGCGAGTGAAAAAGCCGTCACATGTACGTTTCGGCATTTCTTCAATTCGTGACTCATATGCGAGTGAAAAGCCTCAGTATTGTATATTAACCAGACCTTTAAATTAGTTCTCAAACGCGTAATGTCACCCTCATTAGGCGTCATTTGAATTGCTTCCCCCATACATCAAACTCCTGTACTAGATGACTTCGGGACATCGATTCTTAATGTCAGAATCTGCCCTCACAACCCCTAAACTTTCAGCCGGTAAAATTGTTTCGAATGCAGGGGCAGCAAGAAACCCATTGTTACCTAAGAAACTTAGGTTACTAATCAACTGAATGCCGTAGCCGGTCGCTCTGGCACGTACAAACTTAATATCATCGAAGTTATCTTCGAAATCTGATGCTATCTCCCCTCCACTCGCATCGAGGTAAGCCACCTCTAAATTAGCACCAGAAAACCCAACCAGTGGGATCTCATCCACCACCATTGCACCAATATTATCTCTATCTAAGACATAGCATACTGTCGCCAGTCTAGCCGCCTTCCTTGTCGCTTCACTGACCATTTGTAGTGAAAATATATAA
Source organism: Vibrio pomeroyi (assembly GCA_041879425.1). Taxonomy (NCBI): domain Bacteria; kingdom Pseudomonadati; phylum Pseudomonadota; class Gammaproteobacteria; order Vibrionales; family Vibrionaceae; genus Vibrio; species Vibrio pomeroyi. The sequence goes on from CP090854.1 coordinate 2,929,132, forward strand.
GCACCAAATGCCAAGATTAAAAAAATCAAAAGAAAAATCAGCCATGACACTAATGTAAATTCAACGATGGCAAGTCCTTTAATACACCCTTTTAGCCTTTTCATCACAGCACCCTCATAACCGAAGTCACACTTAATGGAATGGCAAAGCTCTCCGTCGAAAAGGGAATAGACAAGAAATGTGGAACATAATCATAGGTAACACTTACTCGCACATAGCTATCACCTGATGGCTGAGTGACAGTGACATCTGCAGTCGTCAATGAAGAGAGTACCGCCGTGCCCACACTATTTTGACCATAGACCACTACATTCTGAATTTCTGACGTAGGGGCTATTGTGCCGCCAACAGTCCCATAGACTTCACTAACCGCATAACGCGCTCCATTTTGCACTGACTTTGAAATGACATTGTAATGAATCAATATATTTCCGAACTCAAGTACCAATACCATAAAGAACAATAATACGGGTGTGGCCAGTACCACCTCGATGGCAGCAAAACCGCTTTGTAGTTTTCTCAACCGTTTCATAATCAAGACTCCCCACTATCAGGGTCCTTATACAAAACAATCCTATAAGTCCCTTCTGTTGTAGAGGTCGAACTACCAGCCCCACCTGTCACACTGCAGGAGTGAATGAATTCACCAAATACGGCAGGTGTTCCTGAATTATTTGTCGGCGCTTTTTGTAACAAAAAGAAGCAACCAACTTTGTTCACTGTAAAGTCAGTGGCACCACCACTTTTACCTGAACAATCCACCATAGGTATGGCTAAAATCCGACGCCATGCGACACCATTAGACGCACAACCGCTACCACCACTAGCAATACATGCATTGGTGTCAGCCTCATATTGTGCATAACTGTAAGTGCCATCAAAATCGATTTCACCAGTACTCGCATCAATTGTTATTTCGTCTGTAGGCTCCGTTGTTACATAATCTGAAGGGTAATCAGAGGCTGATAAACCGCCGCCATAATCACCAAAACGAGTATTTAGACCATCACCAGTCGGACCTACCGTGCCACCCGGCTTCGTTGTAATGTCTTCACCAATTTTAACCGGCTGATCATAACTACCACCTAAACCTTCTTTTACCGTTTTACCGCCTGATCCAAAATCAAGAAGGTGGTAATTACCGTTCCCCATTTCAGATAAGCTACTGTCGCCTACCTTTAACGCATGAACAGTGCCAACTTCATAACCAAAAACACTGGTTATTTCCTCACCAGTAACATCATGGTATCCATCTTCTGGTGAGACATCATTATCCGACGTGCCATCACCAATACACACACCAATTGGCACAACATTATTAACAACGACCTGACCAGAACTAGGGCCAGCAACCGCACTCGCCGAAACGGTTTTTTCTAGTCCAAACATTTGAATGAAAAACTCATCCATATCCAAGGAATCGACACGAACACGCACATAGACATCATCATCTGCACCGAACGTTGCTGTTCCTGTAAAATCCTTAGGATCATTTGAATAATCAATGTTTACAGAAGCCGTACTAAAATCAAATTCATGATTACCTGTGGCGGCTGCCATAGCATTTAATGCTGTGCCAACCTCTGCATCTACGGCATCTTTATCCTTACTATTGTCTAAAATAGTTGCGGCAGCTAGCGCAGCAGAATCGACTGCATTTTGTAACCGCGTTTTATTCACAACCATATGGTTGATATCGACAGCTAACGCTGAGACAGCTAAAAAAACCAACAAAGCGGCTGTAATCATGACTACGACTAAGCCTTGTTGCTTTTTGGGGCTTTGTGATACTCGATACAACATGTGAGTACCTCCAGATTTAGTTAAACTCTTCTAGGATCTGGCTACTACTGCTTCCGGACAGATCATTTTCACCTCTGCCAACATATCGGTCGTAACCAGCCTGCATCCGCTCCCCTGTACCGTCCGGTACTTCGAGTAGATTCTCTTGGGTCGCATTAGGGTTATATGTTTGTTCTGTTTTCACTAGTGCTACTGAATGCCCCAAACGGGCATCATTAGCACAGCCAACTAGCACCATCACGAGAAAGACCATCATTATTCTAATCATATCTATCTCCTTATAAATCATGACCAAATGAGCCTTCACTACCGCCGTCGGTTGGCGATACGGCCTGTGCTGATTGAGATTGCTCTGAAGTGGATTCAGACGGTTCAGCAATGTAAGCGCTTCGGCCTAACAAATAATATTCCAAGTCATTAGGGTCGACGAAAGCGTCTGTTGGTAATGTCACTTTCGTGCGGTCGATTGGCTTGGCAAGCCTTGGAGTCACAAGAATAACCAGTTCGGTTTCGCCAGATACATACTCTTGGCTGTTGAAAAGCTGCCCTAAAATCGGCACATCACCAAAGCCTGGCATCTTGTTGCTGATATCTCTCACATTCTCACTCAGTAAACCTGCAATACCGATAGTCTGGCCATCTGCTAACTCAAGTGTTGAAGATGCACTACGACGCGTAATAGGTGGAATGAAGTAAGTCGCGTTGGTAGTACCAGGATCAATCGTTAGCGAGCTACTATTCGCAATTTCACTCACATCAACAGCCAAGTTCAGGTTGATTTTTTTATCACTAAGCACCGTTGGGATGAATTTCAGCCCTACACCATATTCTTTGTATTCAATGGTGATGCCGTCTTCATCAGGCACAGGGATTGGGAACTCACCGCCCGCTAAAAATTCAGCTTTTGAACCACTTAACGCGGTTAGATTCGGCTCAGCCAAAACTTTGGCTACACCATTCTGCTTTGCAACATCCAGAGCAAAGGTAAACAATGTATTGCTATCGATAAAAGAACCTAAAATCCCATAATCTGTTGAGGTGGGAATATCAAAAATCGGCGTTGCACCCAATACACCAGCTGGCACAGAAGACGCTCCCCATGAAAAATCAGAACCACTGGTTTGGAAGAAATGAAAATTCGCATCAAACTTTCTCACTAAGCTTCGTTGAACCTCGGCTACGGTCACCTCCAACATGACTTGTTGGGCACCGCCAATAGACATTAGGTTAATAACACCTGTAGCAGCTGCTTGTTCACTTCCGCTTTCTTTTGATTCGTCAGCAGCCTGCCCTGACGAATAGGTTTCTGCGATTCGCATCGCCACGTTCATTTGTTGTTGGTTACTGACCTGACCGCTCAGCAGCAAACGATTCTGCGCACTGTGCACCTCGATAGTTTCATCAGGAAGGAACTCATATAATTTAGCTTTGAGGCTATTAAGATCATGAGTAACCTCAATATTCACAGACTCTATCAACTGACCTCGAGAGTCCCAAGCCATGAGGTTTGTCGCACCTAATTTTTTACCGATTAAAAACACTTCATTTGATTTTAAAATTACAATATCTAAAACTTCAGGATCACCAAGAGAAACTTTCGCCGCTTTTCCCGACAGCACGACATGCGTAGATTTATGATGTGGAACCGTGACTGTTTTTCCTGTCTGCAATGCCGCAATACTGGCCGTCGAAAAACAAATCAGGCTCAAAACACACGCAATTATTATTTTCATATTTCACCTCAATCCTTGACGCGCACATTAGATGTTTCTGTACCTTTGATAATGGTGACACTTGGTCTAGGTACATATCGACGAACCACTTTTTTCTCGACTTCGTGTGGGTTTCTCAAAGTCAGCTGAATATCGCCTTTGCTTTTAGCCGTGAGAAGTTTCTCTGCCTCTTTCGGCGTCATCTCAAGTGTTACCGCTCGTACGATAATCGGACTGTTTTCTTTCGTTTTAGCCGTTTGGTCGACAGCCAAAACCTTGATGTCTTTTAATACTGTTTGAGTCGCTGCAGAATTTTTTCCGTAAGAAACGGTGTTGAGAATATCAACCTTGTTACCCGGTAATAAGAACCCCGCCACACCAATAACATCATCAACACGTATCGTTACCGCACGTTTATTTTCAGGGATAAGAGCTGCAAGCGTTGACCCTTCTCCTGGTACAGTAAATCGTAACTTGTGAAGCACCTCTCCGGCATAGATAGTATTCGCAACAACCTTGCCAATCAGCTCTGCTTTATCCGAATAGTTATTTTCATTAATCCAATCAACTTCCATCAATCTGGTGGTTAAAAACTGATCCTCGATAATAGTTCCGGCTTCTATTTCTTGAGACGCCACAACAACAGGGTGACGCTCTATCGTTTCAACTTCAACGGTTGGCTGAACTTGATCATCCATCCATTGCTTAGCAAAAAATACAGCCGCTAAGCCGAATACTACGGACAGTAAAAACAGTAGGAAAACTTGACTCTTATTCATTATTCTCTTCCTCGTGTCCATCAGAGGTAAAATAAACTTCCCATGCCATGGAAAGAATATCGAATGTGATAACAGGTGGGAGTTGCTCAAACGAAAGAATGTCTTTGCTTATACCAACGAGATCTTTCGGTAAACATGGGAAAAGTGGCACTTTCAGAAGCGTGTGCATTTGAGACAAACGCTCAAAAAAACCATCTTGAAGCTCTACCTCTTTATCAGCAACGACGCTCATCCATAAAGCTTCATAATCTCGCTGATTAAGTGGCTTGAATTCAATCTTGTAACCTAAACGACGTAAAAAGGCAGGATCGCTTATTTTCTTTGGGTTCAGATTGGTAGAAAAGGCAAGAGTTAATACAAATGGCATCGTTATCTGCTGGCCATTAGGCAGCGACAAATAGTCGAATGAGTACTCCATCGGTACAATCCAACGGTTAAGAAGCGCATCTACCGGCATGGGCTGACGACCAAGGTCATCAATGATAAAGATCCCATTGTTTGCCATCATTTGAACTGGTGCTAACCAGACTCGACTATTTTCTGAATGATTCACTTCAAGCATATCCATTGTCAGTTCACCCCCAACTTGGATATTTGGTCTTTCACAATTAAGCCAACGCTTGTCGTATTGATCTTTGAGGGAGATACTTTGATCGCTGCCGTTGTTATCCAACGGTTTGTGATGTTGCGCCGAGAACACCTTGATAATGTTACCTAATGCATAGACTGCATAGGGAATAAATACAGATGTGTGCAAAGCATTCACAATACGGCTTGCGACAAATGTTTTACCCGTCCCTGCATGCCCATACAGCAACAACGCACGTCCAGAATTGATTGCAGGCCCCAATACCGAAATCATTTTGTCGACACCATATACATCATCCAGTGCAGCCTCGACATGCGGCCGAGTCACTAGCTCTGCTCTCAGATCTTGTTGTTTTACCACGTCACTATATTGAGTGAGTGAAACAGGTGCAGGACCTAAATAAGCATCACGTTTAAAGGCAAGATCAGCTTCTTCAAGTCCTTTCTCAGAAAGGGAATAACGGACATGACTGTGAGACGCAGATGAAAGAGTAAGAACTGTTGCGGGTTGGAAAACTTCGATGAGTGATTTTTTTCTTAAAACGGCCAAAGCACTTTCAACAATATGTGTCACGACACACAAATAGTTAGAAAGCTCTAAAACATCCGACTTTGGATAAGCTGACAAGTGCTTAAGAACAAGGTTTTCGACAACAACTTCAGGAACTCCCAGCATCTCAATAGATGTAGGTACACTTGGCGCTGAAATTTGAGGATTCAAAGTTGTTGGAGCAGTACGCCCTATAATATCCATATATTATTCCTCTCCACAAAGCTTACCAACAACAGCTTTAATTAAAATAGCTATACATCGCTAACCCTATGACAACAGAGGGGGCAAAAGGCATTGTCACTTTATTTAAGTATCGATTATGAAAACTATCATCTTTATTTTTTACTGGTGAAACACCACCCAATAAAATAAGTTTATTTTGAAAGTAACCTTTAACACTGACACTACTCGAGTTTGCATAGTTATACAGCAAATAAAAAGTTCCGATCATCCCGGAAGCAAGTAAAATAAAGTACGATGCATCAAGTATTTGTCCCCACCCAAGATACAATCCCACAACACCCAATAACTTCACATCACCTGCAGACATCGCTCTCATAAAATACAAAAGCAAAGCAAACCCAAAAAGTACGACAACCCCTGCTAATGAAGACAAGAAAAAGTCCAACGTATAATTGCTATCAAACATTGACAAAAAATACACAAACAAAAGAAGTATCAATATTTTATTGGGTATACGATGCTTTTCAACATCGTATACCGAGATTGCAATTAGTAGCGCCCAAAAAGCAGAAGGCTCATTAATCATATGTTCTATTTATACACTCGATATAATGCTCTGGAATTTACTAAGTAAGGCTGTTGCCATCCCAGAGAAAACTAACCCAACAGCAAGGACAAGCGAGGCAGCGCCAATCACATATTCGACCGTAGTTAACCCCGATTGCCGTCTCAGTTTATTATTGCTCATAGCTTCAACCACTAACCTACGTTGGCAACAATAGCATTCAATTTATTTGCCAGAGTATTACCAAGGCCAGAAAATACAGTTGTTAAGCCTAATACCAATAATGCTGCACCGATTACGTACTCGATAACAGTCAACCCTTCTTCATCTTTCATGAATTCTTTACAATTATTCAAAAACTTATCCATGATAACCTCTCCTTGATTTACGTATCAGGCTTTGTATACCTGTAAAGTAAATCTAGAGGTGAGTCACACATTCGGTTAGGATTTTTTTGCCATTCACTTGCACTTTTTTGTGGTGCTTCTAATCTAATTATTACACATGGTAATTTATCTATTTTTAAACTTACAATTGAATATGAAATAGAGTTGGTATTTATATGAAAGTAGTAACACCTTTATTGTCAGATAATAATAGTGATTTTAACGCTGTTATTATCAATAAAATAAGCCACTACTTTCCTATTGAAAATTTTGGACAAGATATTTCTATAATCAGTAACTTAGATGTAAGGTTAGTGTTTTTTATATTGAATAAGCCAGATAAACTTCAACTACTTACAATGGCTTTGGCTATTTGTGAGAACCTAAATAAAAGAATAGTTATTATTTGCTCAAAACCGTTACCTAATATCGTTCGAAATCATAAGAATATATTCTTTATTATCGAAACAAACAGTAAACATCTGACCAGTACATTCGAAGAACTCAAGACCAAAACGCAACATATCTTCGATCCTCACTTCGATCTCGACCGAGATACCAACAACAATAATCAACTACCTGCAAAGTTGTTTACCTCTGAAGTCGTTAACTTTGTTATGGACAACATCAACAAAGAGATAAGAGAAACAGAGATCGCTGAAAAATGCCATTGTTCAACCACCTACTTTTCTAAGAAGTTTCATCTACACTTTGGAGTAAGCTTTAGAGACTTTGTGTGCGATAAACGAATCTTATTAGCCAAGAAGTTAATCGAAGCCGATACCGAATCAAAAATCGCTGTCATTTCTTATCAATGTGGATACAAGGATGTGTCGTATTTTTCAAGAATCTTTAAGAAAAGGACCGGAGTAACGCCCGCAAGTTACAGACGAGCCTGCACGGATAACAGAAAACGCTAATTTTACTCCCTAAAAGAAAAAATCATGGTACATTTAACATGATTTTAACAAAAATAACTTAGCGAAAAACATGGAGTTAGACAATGATTCAGCCTAACGAGTTTAGCCAAGAACAAGCAACAGCTCTCCCTACACCCAATGACATGATTTTAAAATGGGCAGAAGAACGCCCAGATGAAGTCTATCTAAAACAAATAATTAACCGCCAATTTGTTGAATTCACTTATAAAGAAGTGGCAGACAAAGCGCTCAAACTGGCGTCAGCATTAGAAGGACTCGGAGCCCAACCAGGCGATCGAGTTGCTCTCGTTTCAAAAAACTGTGCAGAGTGGTTTATCTGTGATCTTGCCATGATGTTAGGAGATTTTGTCAGCGTCCCAATCTTTCCAACAGCGGGTGCAGACACCATTCAGTACTGTATTGAACACAGTGAAAGTAAGATTGTGATCGCTGGTAAGCTTGACGATCCTAAGGCGACTCAACAAGTACTTGATGACAATCCGACCTTGGTCAGTATCTCACTACCTTACGATAGTGCGGCGAAGTGCCAACACACATTCGAGCAGCTCATCGATACACATGAACCATCCACTAAACGACCTCAGCACCACGACGATAAGCTGATGTCGCTTGTGTATACATCTGGTACCTCTGGGTTGCCGAAAGGCGCAATGCTGACCTATGGCGCCTTTACGTGGTCAGTTCAGAGGCTAATCGATCATATCGGTATCCAAAAAGATGATCGTCTATTTTCTTACCTCCCACTTGCCCACATTACAGAGCGAGTTTACATCTTCGGTTCTTCAGTGATGGGAGGTGTGGTTACTGCTTTCCCTGAGTCTTTAGACACCTTTATTGATGATGTAAAAATGCATCGTCCAACCTTGTTTATTTCAGTACCTCGTTTATGGACTCTGTTCCAGCAGCGAATCCAAGACAAGTTGCCACAGAAAAAACTGAACTTCTTACTTAAGATTCCGTTTATCAACAACATCATTAAGAAGAAGCTTGCTGATGGTTTAGGGTTAGACCAAGCGCGTGTTCTCGGCTGTGGCTCAGCGCCAGTATCACCCGCTCTGCTCGCATGGTACGAAAGCGTTGGTTTACACATTACCGAGGCTTGGGGCATGACAGAGTCTTTCGCCTACAGCACGCTCAATTACCCATTCAGAGCCGATAAAATTGGTACGGTCGGTAATGCTGGCCCAGGGATTGAACTCAAGATAGCTGAAGACGAAGAGATTCTAGTTCGAGGCAAAGGCTTATTCTCTGGTTACTACAAGAATGATATTGCGACCCAAGAGTCTTTTAACTCTGAAGGTTGGCTCCATACAGGAGATATCGGGGATATCGACAGCGAAGGCTACCTAACAATTCGTGGACGTAAAAAGGATACCTTTAAAACCGCGAAAGGTAAGTTTGTTGCTCCCGTTCCGATCGAGAACAAACTCTTTGAATACAGCCGCGTAGAAATGATGTGTTTGATAGGCTTAGGCTTACCAGGCCCTATTCTGCTTGTCGTTCCACACGACTTCCCTAATTTTGACCGAGCTCGTTATGAGAAAACGACCAAGCGTGTTATCGAAAAAATGAACGAACAACTCGCTTCACACGAGAAGATCAAAGGCGTATTGATGATTAAGGAACCGTGGAGTATTGAGAATGGCGTGTTAACTCCGACTCTTAAGATCAAACGACATATCCTTGAGCAAAAATACCACGAAGTTGGTCATAACTGGCCGAAAGACAAACTAGTGGTTTGGGAAGAATAATCAAAATTGAGAGGGAGCCATTATGGCTCCTTTTTTGTAAGCTCAAATTATAAGTATTTAGTATAATCCGCAGCATCACTACTCTCGAAATCTAAGCCGATATCCTTTCTCATTCGATGACTTAACGATTTCGAGCAGATAACTTTTCTAGATTTAGTCGCCTTCCTCACCTTAGTATTATCATTGATTTTAAGTACCTGAGTAACAAACCTTCCGACCCAACAGGTTATTGCTTTCATGTTCTCTCTCCTGTATTCCCTGTTTATTTATCGCTATTATGAAAACAACCTGTTCGATAATCGAACAACCATTATTAACAAGAACTATAAGCTGAGATTATGGACAATAGACTGCGTCACCTTTCAGGTCTCCGTTACTTTGAAGTTGCGGCTCGCTTGAGTAATTACAGCAAAGCTGCTGAAGAGCTGTTCGTCACTCAGGCAGCCGTCAGCCAGAAGATTCGACAGTTAGAAGAACAGGTTGGATGTAAGCTCTTTATTCGTAAGGGGCGAGCAATGACTTTGACGCATGAAGGGCACACACTTTTTAAACATGTCTCTGATGGATTTCAAGAGGTTCTGCTGGGGTTAAACAAGATCCAATCAGAACCTATTCAAGGGCTGCTTGTTGTTAGAAGTCCCCCTTCTTTTGCTTCACGTTGGTTGTTGCCGAGGCTTTGGAAGTTCTCAGTCAAACATCCCGAGATACCAATCAAGATCCTGACAGGATGTGACACTCCTAACCTAAAGCATGGTGAAATTGATGTCGCTATTCGGCAAGGCGAAGATCTATGCGTTGAAGAAGGCTTGACTCTTGAGATGCTAATCAACGAACCGGTTTACCCTTTTTGTTCTCCTGAACTCGCAAACTCTTTGAACTTCACATCACCTGAACAACTCCTCAAATGTTGGCTGATTCAGTTTGATAGCGGTTGTTTCCCTTGGGAGGAATGGTTTAAGCAAGCAAACATATCGACTCAAAGCAGCACCATTCAGTGGATGGAAGTAGGCACCTTTGATATGGGGTTAACCACGGTCATGGCGGGACATGGGGTTTGCTTGGCAACAGACAGCTTAGCTGGTGACTTCATTGAACGCGGCTTGCTAGTGAAGCCCTTTGATATTGGCATGACACCTGGTGTTCAGGTGAACTTATGTTTTGACCCTAGTTCGCCGAGAAAAGAGCGTATAGAGGCATTTACTGAGTGGTTGCATGAAGAAGTGTCTGAAATACCTAAGAGCTAAACTTTAGATTTGGCTTTGGCTTTGGCTTTGGCTTTGCAAAGATAACTCAGCATTACTTATCACACTCCGCGTTCACGTAACTCCTTTTATATTGAAAGAGTTACGTGCGTGAAGTTTAGTTATTCCCAAAAATATTTTCTCATCTCTTCATTAGCCTGGCCTCGGGTAATACCAACATCTTCAAGTAAATGATCCGATAGCTCAGCTAGGTGTTTTCTCGTTCTACGATTCTGAAGATAAGTCCTAAATTTAGAATAGAATTTCTTACCTGATAACAGTGATAAGAATGAATGATGAGTATTTGATGTCGCGGTTATCGTGTTCATAATCGTTCTCCTATTGACGCTCTGCTTTCTTATGGTCAATAATCGACCAACAACACATTAGCGACAAACGATAGATACTGGCATTCAGTTAAGGAAAACTAATGTGAGAGAACGAACCCCACCATTCCAAGGGATCTATTATTTTTATACCGCGGCTGAAACTGGCAGTTTTAAGCTCGCAGCAGAAAAGCTATTTGTTACGGCTGCAGCAGTCAGCCAACAAATTCGCCAACTTGAAGAATGGTTAGGCGCAGACCTGTTTATTCGCCAGCACCGAAAAATAGTACTCACTCACGAAGGTGAGGTGCTTTACCTGCAAGCTAAGAAAGGCTTTGCCCACATTCAAGATGGTGTGAGACGAATTAACCAAGATCCAAACCCTACTCAACTGTCTATTTCAACCGTGCCATCATTTGCCCAACACTGGTTGGTGCCTAGAATTGGTGACTTTCGCGATCGTCACCCAGATCTATCCATGTTGATTGAACCGACCAACAAGCTCGTGACGTTTGAAGATTCTAATGTCGATGTCTGCGTTCGATATGGTCATGGTAATTATCCAAACATTGAATCGCGTTGGTTAATGGACGAAGTGGTTTACCCTGTCTGCCACCCCATCTACCAAGAGAAGCATGGTATTTATGACATCGACGATCTACACAAAGCAGAGCTAATAGAAGACCGCTGGCCTGATATGGATTGGAATCTATGGTTAGATGTTGTGGGAGCGAAAGCAGGACGCTCATCACTGCAATTTGATGGTTCGCATTTTGTTTTGGAAGGTGCGCTATCCGTTCAAGGTGTCGCACTGGTTAAGCACAGCTTGGTTTATCGGTATTTGCAGGAAAAGAAGCTGGTACGGATAGGTAACATCGCACTTAAGCCCAAATACAATTACTTCCTATGTGCGCCTGCTGGATACTTTCATCGCGAGAAAATCAAACGCTTTGAAGCTTGGATGCAAAGTCAGGTTCAGTTATTTGGAAATAAAGGTCGAGAAGAGCTTTCTATTATCGAGACAGATTACGAGCTTAAATGGTCTGATAATTCATAAAGCGAAACTGATATACTGGGCTCAAATAAATGGCGAGAACATCTCATGACACAAGAAAATAACCCACTTCACGGTATCACATTGCAGAAGCTACTGACTGAATTGGTTGAGCATTACGGTTGGGAAGAGTTGAGTTACATGGTGAACATCAACTGTTTCAAAAAAGACCCGAGCATTAAATCTAGCTTAAAGTTTTTGCGTAAAACAGACTGGGCTCGTACTAAAGTAGAGCAGATCTACATTGATTTGAAACGCTAGTCCCTCTCTTTTTAGCTCTATCTAAATTTGTCCCGTATCTGCTTAATACGGGACCATATCAATCTCGCATCTCGCATCTCGCATCTCGCATCTCGCATCTCGCATCTCGCATCTCGCATCTCGCATCTCGTATCTCGTAGTATGTTACAAGCAATAAAAAGCCCCGCAAGCTTTCACTTGCGGGGCTTTTTTAGCTAATTGAGAAAAGGGCTAATTACTTACCAGCTTCTTTTTCTGCTTTAACTTTTGCAATCACTTCGTCAGCAACGTTAGTTGGACATGGTGCGTATTGTGCGAATTCCATAGAGAATTGGCCACGACCAGAAGTGATAGTACGTAGGTGACCGATGTAGCCGAACATCTCAGAAAGAGGTACGTCAGCTTTAATACGAACACCAGTTACGCCAGCTTGTTGATCTTTGATCATGCCACGACGACGGTTAAGGTCACCGATAACATCACCAACGTGATCGTCTGGAGTGAACACGTCAACGTTCATGATTGGCTCAAGAAGTTGCGCGCCAGCTTTAGGCATAGATTGACGGAATGCGCCTTTCGCTGCGATTTCAAATGCGATAGCAGATGAATCGACTGCGTGGAAACCACCATCGAAAAGTTCAACTTCAACGTCTAGAGTTGGGAAGCCAGCTAGTACGCCGTTTTCCATCATAGATGCGAAGCCTTTCTCAACTGCAGGCCAGAATTCTTTAGGAACGTTACCGCCCACAACTACAGAGTTGAACTTGAAGCCAGAACCTGCTTCGCCTGGTTTGATACGGTAATCGATCTTACCGAATTGACCAGAACCACCAGATTGCTTCTTGTGCGTGTAGCTATCTTCAATTGCTTGAGTGATAGTTTCACGGTAAGCAACTTGAGGAGCACCTACAGTTAGGTCAACGCCGTATGTACGCTTAAGGATATCTACCTTGATGTCTAGGTGAAGTTCACCCATACCTTTCAGGATAGTTTCGCCAGTCTCTTCGTCAGTCTCAACTTGGAAAGATGGATCTTCTGCAACCATTTTACCGATCGCGATACCCATTTTCTCAGAACCGCCTTTATCTTTTGGAGATACAGCGATTGAGATTACTGGAGTTGGGAATACCATTGGCTCAAGCGTTACTTGGTGCTTAGGATCACATAGAGTGTGACCAGTTTGCACGTTCTTCATACCAACGATCGCAATGATGTCACCAGCTTGTGCGCTAGTTAGTTCGTTACGGTCATCAGCTTGCATCTCAACCATACGGCCAACACGTTCAGTCTTGCCAGTGAATGAGTTAAGAATCGTGTCACCTTTGTTCAGTTTACCAGAGTAAATACGAACGAAAGTTAGAGCACCGAAGCGGTCATCCATGATTTTGAATGCAAGCGCTTTGAAAGTCTCATCTGTAGAAACGATAGCGTGTTCGCCAGTTTCTTCGCCGTTCTCATCCATTAGAGGCTGAGGATCAACTTCAGTTGGTGCTGGTAGGTAATCTACTACAGCATCAAGGATAAGTTGCATACCTTTGTTCTTGAACGCAGAACCACAGAACGTTGGGAAGAATGCGATATCACGAGTACCTTTACGGATACAACGCTTGATGTCTTCGATAGAAGGCTCTTCACCTTCCATGTAAGCTTCCATTAGGTCATCGTCTTGCTCTACAGCAGTTTCGATTAGCTCTTCACGGTATTGCTCAACGTCATCAACCATGTCCGCAGGAACATCTTTGATTTCGTAGTTTTCAGGAAGACCAGTGTCATCCCAAACGTATGCTTTACGGCTTAGTAGGTCTACAACACCAACGAATTCGTCTTCACGACCGATTGGTAGAACCATAACTAGAGGAGTAGCACCTAGAACGTTTTTAACTTGGTCAACAACGTTGTAGAAATCTGCACCCATACGGTCTAGTTTGTTAACGAAGATCAGACGAGATACTTCTGATTCGTTAGCGTAGCGCCAGTTAGTTTCTGATTGAGGTTCAACACCACCAGAACCACAGAATACACCGATACCGCCATCAAGAACTTTAAGAGAACGGTATACTTCAACTGTGAAGTCAACGTGTCCAGGAGTATCGATAACGTTTAGACGGTGATCGTTCCAAAAACAGCTTACAGCTGCTGATTGGATAGTAATACCGCGCTCAGCTTCCTGTTCCATGAAGTCAGTCGTTGATTCGCCATCATGTACTTCACCAGTCTTGTGGATTTGACCAGTTAGCTTAAGGATACGCTCAGTGGTAGTTGTTTTACCCGCATCAACGTGCGCGAAAATACCAATGTTTCTGTATTTCGATAAATCTGCCATTGTCTTACTCTGTTAATAGGATATAAAATGCGCGCAGAGTATATCACAATCTGTGAAGACTGATAGCTTTGCATGCATTTGGGACTAAAAAACTTTGCCTTTTTCTAACATATAGAAAAAGGCACTCAGTAGTAACAATCTAAATGATTGTTAATTATAGTGCTAACCTAAAGCCTAATCGGCGTTAAGGTTAGGCTGAATTGCTGCTGTATAGAGTAGCTGAAGTGAGTTCAATTACAACTCATCAAAAGCATTAATTGCTTCCGATAATTTTTTCACACCGTGGATCTGCATTCCTGGAATGCCACCTTTAGGCATGTTCGCTGCCGGTACGATTGCTTTCTTAAAGCCGTGTTTAAATGCTTCATTTAAACGCTCTTGTCCGCTCGGTACAGGTCGAATCTCACCCGCTAGGCCTACTTCACCAAAAACTACGACATCTTTTGGTAATGCGCGGTCTCTAAAACTAGAAAGTAGAGCCATCACCAACGCAAGATCAGCACTGGTTTCGGTTACTTTAACACCACCGACGACATTCACAAACACATCTTGGTCAGCCATTTGTAAGCCGCCGTGTTTATGCAGCACCGCTAATAACAGTGAAAGCCTGTTCTGCTCTAGGCCGACAGCGACGCGACGTGGGTTAGCCAGCTGTGAATAATCCACCAGCGCTTGGATTTCGACAAGAAGTGGACGCGTACCTTCCCACACCACCATGACAGAACTGCCCGAGGTTTCTTCTTCACCACGAGACAAGAAGATAGCGGATGGGTTGCTGACTTCTTTTAGCCCTTGGCCTGTCATCGCAAACACACCCAGTTCATTCACTGCACCAAAACGGTTTTTGTGGCTGCGCAGCGTTCTAAAACGGCTATCGGTTCCGCCATCTAATAGAACAGAACAGTCAATAATGTGCTCAAGTACTTTTGGCCCCGCTAAGGTACCGTCTTTAGTTACGTGTCCAACTAAGAACACAGCAACGTTATTCTGTTTCGCGTAGCGCGTTAATGCGGTTGCCGATTCACGAACCTGTGCAACACTGCCCGGAGAAGATTGAACATCCGCAACGTGCATAACTTGGATCGAGTCGATAACCATGATCTTAGGTTGTTCTTTTTCGGCAACCTGACAGATCTTATCCACGTTCGTTTCTGAGAGCATCTTTAGGTGCTCTTTTGGCAATCCAAGTCGAGACGCACGCATCGCGACCTGCTGTAGGGATTCTTCTCCTGTGACATAGAGAGTCGGTAATTGAGAAGAAAGCTGACACATGGTTTGTAATAGCAGCGTTGATTTACCGGCACCTGGATTACCACCAATCAGGATCGCAGCGCCCGGTACGACACCACCACCGAGTACTCGGTCGAGCTCTTTAAAGCCACTGCTAAAACGCGGTACTTCTTGCAGGTCGATTTCTGACAGCGTTTGAACCGAAGATTCAGTTGCACCGCCCGCATAACCACTCAACCGTTCATTACGTGCAACCTGAGGGGAAGCCGCTAACCTAACTTCTGTAATCGTGTTCCAAGCACCACATGCATTGCACTGCCCTTGCCAACGTGGAAAATCGGCACCACAGTCATTACACACATAAGCTCGCTTTGCCTTAGCCATAAAACCTCAATAATTTACTCAATTACACAATGATGTTGTCAATTTGTGACTTATTTGACCGTACGGATGAAAATAAAAGTTGCAGTCATACCACTTATACTTAAAGATCGATTTAAACTAGTCGATAACATAAACGCACCGTCCATTCTAACAAGAAAAGTATGCAGCAATCTGAAATTCTATCTGTAGCAGAACGTTTAATCCCGGCTTACCACGCCGAAGATTTCGAATTCCTTCTTTCTCAAATGACAGAAGGGGAATCGCCGTCTCTGAAGCTGCTCGTTAAAATGGAACTGAATCGTATCATGGCTCCGTGTACAAAAAGCATTGATTTACGCGGGCGTATTGATAATGAGTGTCGTCAGTTCACTCTCGATGGCCGTAAGCACTGGCTCGATGACATTGCTTTGAACGCGTATCAACGTGGTACAAAAAAGTTTAAAGGTTACACCGAGGGCGCATGGGAGTTAGTAATGACTCCGCGAACTCAGCCCCTTCGCAGTGTTGTTAATACTTCGTCTCAAGATAGCCACGACATCACAAGCGCTAACAGCCCGTTTGAAGCGGAAGCCATTAACCTAGGTTACGACTTAAAGCGCCAAGAAAACAGACTCAAGATTAGTTCACAGGTTGAGATCACCACATCGAAAGGGCAAAGCCTACACGGTGTTACGGTCGATATTTCCCCTTCAGGTGCAAAATTTAAGGTGCCAAGTGCCTTTCGCTATAACCTTGGTGAAATCATCAGCGTCAAATTCACAGAACTTGTCGAAAAGTCTCAAGAAAACGACGTTAACCAAGCCGTAGAATTTCGCGTTCTGGGTATTGATGAATCATACGAGAACAACGCAGTTAAATTTCTGAGAACTATCAAGGTAAGCGACACCAATATTGTGGCTCGCTTACTTGATGAGTCTTTAAATAGCACCAGTAAGAAAACCAGCCATGAGAACCAAGATAGGATCATTCGAACTCGCACACGAGGCATTGAACACACCTATCTAAAACACACCTGTAACCTTCCTTTATTCTTCAATGGTAGCGAACTCAAGCTTGCATTACTTACGGATAACAACCATCCGTTGTGGCAATACTGGCACGACGAGCGTAACCAACAAGCTCTGGGTACCCTGTTCAACGAACAACGAATGAACTTATTGGCGAAACCTGGCGTTAAAGGCACCAGTAACGTCATCTATTCGTTTACCCACGAACATCAGAACAAAACCTTGTTCTACTCGATGATGCTCCCTGAAGCCTCTCGTGAGCAAAGACAACTGTTCTGGCACATTGGTGGTAAACGTAAAAGTTGGAAGGCGTTCAAGTTCTCGGTGTTTGAACTCTCTGATACAGAGCGACAAGCGTTAGCTAAACACTCAGACACGTTGGCTCAAAGCTCAGCGCAACTGACGCATTGCGGCATCTTGCAAGAAATTGGCGATCACGAAAGTGCGGCAGATTATCTATTGAGTGAAAAGCCACGCATTCCAAGCAGTGAACTGAACCGTTTCCGTCACCCACGCACTGTGGTTGGGAACATTCAAAGTATCTATTTTGACTCTCAGACTCGTCGTAAAGAACCGAGATACCAGTTTAAATCACCGTTGCAACTCACCTCACAAGATGGTGCAGCAGCGAACGGGCACACCTTAGACATCTCGAAGCGCGGACTCAGCATTACCCTTGAGCACCCAATGGTACTTAAGATTAATGACCCTGTATTAGTCAACTTCAATGAGCTACAACTCTATGATAAAAACTTGCCACTGAGCACAGTGCCTTATCATGTGATTCGCGTAAGCCCGAATGGTCGAAACGTACAATTGGTTATTGCTGAGAATGCCAAGACAATGCGTACTATCGCGTTCCTTAACGGGCTTATCGATCAAAACCAAAGCAAACTGATTAAGAAGAAAGAGATACTGCCAACCAACTCGTTGCTCGAATCGTTGCACAATATATTGCTGAGCAAGATGGTCAGTAACCCTATCTTCATTGATAAGCCAAGTTCAACACTGCGTTGTAAGATCATTGGTGTGAACTTCCCACTGAATAAGCACCTCACTCTACTGGCTAAGCTTGGGCACAACCAAAAGTTCTCACTAGAGCCGATCTTTAAGGGTCACACTAGCTCATTACTGGCTGAACCACTGAAAAGAATCGAAGGCGCAGAGCCTAAACACCACGACGTGTATATTGCTGCGGTGAAGTTTGGTGAC
The DNA here is from genome assembly GCA_041879425.1 of Vibrio pomeroyi. Lineage (NCBI taxonomy): Bacteria > Pseudomonadati > Pseudomonadota > Gammaproteobacteria > Vibrionales > Vibrionaceae > Vibrio > Vibrio pomeroyi. The sequence goes on from CP090854.1 coordinate 2,947,410, forward strand.
AAGATCCAATCCGTGCATACCAAGTTGGTAAAAGATTTCGCTTCGGCAAAAGAACGCATCTTATTCATCAAGAAGGCGCAGCACTTGGGTGATGTGTATGTGCTTCGTGTGACAACCGCGCCAATCTTTAATCCATTGACCACCTTGTTCCAATCGGACTTAGAAGAACTGGCACGAATTAGCATGCACCAAGCGAAGAAACTAGAGAACGAGATCACCGCTTTTATCGGCTATGGTGAGATTGAAGACATCACCGATGAAGTGCTGATTCGATTAGAACTGACTCGTTAGGTCTGCATCCATTTACTGGATTTGAAAATAGAAAAAGCAGGCCCATCGCCTGCTTTTTTGTATCTGAGCTCTACTATAGTTCCAGCTAGTAGAACTTACTAAGCAAACCTTAAGGTTTGGCCTGCCAGCTGATTTTTTGCTGCTTAGCCAATACACCCGACAAGATACAAAGCACCCCGCCTAAACCTGCGTAACGCACAGCGGTTTGAGCTTGCTGCTCGACTTTTGGTTTCGCATGATAGGCAATACCTAAACCTGCAGAACCCATCATCACCAAGTCATTCGCGCCATCGCCCACAGCAACTGTATTGTGCAACTCCAGCTCATACTCTTCAGCCAGTTCCACTAAGATATCAGCTTTGGTTTGCGCTGAAACCACATCACCAAGAACTTCCCCCGTCAGTTTGCCTTTGACGATTTCTAAAGTGTTCGACTGAGCGTGGTCTAGGTCTAACGTGTCTTTCAAGTAATCCGAGAAGTAAGTAAAGCCACCAGATGCGATAGCTGTTTTCCAGCCAAGCTTATTCAGCGTGTTCACCAGCCCAACAAGATCAGGCATGAATGGCAGTGATTGACGCACTTGCTCCAGAATAGCTTCATCGGCACCTTTCAGTGCGCCCACTCGTTGGCGTAAGCTCTGTTCAAAATCGAGTTCACCTTGCATTGCTCGTTCGGTGATTTCAGAGACTAACTCTCCTACTCCAGCCAGCTTTGCAATTTCATCAATACATTCAATCTGAATCGCTGTGGAATCCATATCCATCACAATCAAACCTGGCTTAGATAAGTCTGGGACCTCGCTAAGGCAAGCATAATCAAGCTTCAATGCTTGTAGGATTTCTTCGTGGGCAGGCGTTAAGTTTCCAGACATCAGTGCCACTTCATAATGCCCAACTTTCCATGTATCAAGAATGGTGTTGTAAGTGCCAGTGAAAAAGTCGATGTCATCAAAATATTGTGGAGATAGGTACTCGCCAAATACAATCCAATTGGCCTTTGCCTTAGCGAGTTGAGATGCGAAACGAGTCTCGGGGAGTCGAGTTAATAATGTAGTATGCCTTTTAATCGGCAGATATTTCTGAGCGTCCATGTGTATGATTCCTAATTAACTATGCTAAACGTTAACCTATTGCAATTTGAAAACGCAAGTCTCAATATGTCTTAATCATAACATTTGTTTATTTCAGGCTTCGTGAAACATGAATGAATCATTGTTCTCAATACGTAACGCTTTACGAATGCTAGCCCTCATTTTGTTGGCTACCATGTTCGTTGTAACGATTAAAAATACGGTCGTGATCAGTAAAGGTAACGAGAAGATCCAAGCGAAACAGCTGGAAACTCTTACCAAGCTGCTAATATCTCAGGCATCACTTTCAGCCAGCAAAATGATCACACAACAAGACCAAGAACGACTGCTTGATCTAACCAATCAGCTGTCTCAAGACAGACTGGTATTCGATACCACCATCTACGATGCTGAGGGTATTCGACTGGCTTCGAGCGAAAAAGCGCTCTCTGTACGTGAGATTCTTGGCTTAGACACGCCACTTTCAACCGCAAGTATCGGTAGACAGCAATTAGTCGAACCTATTTACTCTGCAGAACATACGATCATTGGCTTTATTCGTGTGACCTTCGAAACTGGTAAAATGACGGCGATTTCAGACCACCACTACCGCAAGAGCGATCGTTACATGATTGGTATGGTTTTAATGGGCTTCGTCAGTGGTGTGCTGTTCATCATGTTGATTCGTAGAAGACCAACGAAGTCAGGCGAGAACTTACTGTTGAAAAACGTAAACTCATAACGACTCAGTTCAAAAGATCCAATAAAAAGCCCCGACGCTCAGGCAGCGACGGGGCTTTTTGTTATCTGTTACTTTATCAAGCTACAGTGAAGAACAATTACTCTTGGTCACCAAGAAGCACCGAATCTAACGCGATAACCATCATGTCGTTGAAGGTTGTTTGACGCTCATCCGATGTAGTTTGCTCACCGGTTTTGATGTGATCAGACACAGTACAGATAGTCAGAGCTTTTGCGCCGTATTCAGCACACACACCATAGATACCTGCCGCTTCCATCTCTACACCGACAATGCCGTATTTATCCATGACTTCAAACATTTCAGGATCTGGCGTGTAGAACAACTCAGCCGAGAACAAGTTACCGACTTTTACATCAACACCACGCGCTTTGGCTGCATCTTCGGCTGCACGTACCATTTTGTAGTCTGCGATAGCTGCGAAGTCGTGACCTTTAAAACGAATACGGTTCACTTTTGAGTCAGTACATGCGCCCATGCCGATAACCACATCGCGCACTTTGATATCTTCGCTCACGGCACCACAACTACCAACACGAATGATCTTTTTCACACCAAAGTCTTTGATCAGCTCAGTCGCGTAAATAGAACAAGATGGAATGCCCATGCCGTGTCCCATTACCGAAACCTTACGACCTTTGTAAGTACCGGTGTAACCAAACATGTTACGAACGTCGCACACTTGAACCACTTCTTCTAAGAAGGTTTCAGCGATGTATTTAGCACGCAGCGGGTCACCAGGCATTAGAACTACGTCAGCGAAATCACCCATTTCAGCATTAATATGTGGAGTAGCCATTGAAAATATCCTTAATCTCAAAACAAAAAAAGAAGAGAGAGGTTTCCCTCTCTCTTAGTTAACTATTATAGGAAGCTTGTGCCGTGTCCCATTGGCGATGTACCAAAGTATGACGCTAAGCTTTGACCGATATCAGCGAACGTATCGCGACGGCCTAGAGAACCGGCTGGAACCTTCTGACCGTAAACAATCACAGGGATGTGCTCACGAGTATGGTCTGTACCTGGCCATGTTGGATCACAACCGTGGTCTGCAGTTAGGATTAGTACATCATCTTCTTTCATCATATCGATGATTTCATTAATGCGACCATCGAAGTACTCAAGTGCCGCTGCGTAACCCGCAACATCACGGCGGTGGCCGTAAGCTGAGTCGAAGTCAACGAAGTTAGTGAACACAATCGTGTTGTCGCCCGCTTCATTGATCGCTTCTTTTGTTGCTTCAAATAGCGCAGGGATACCTGTTGCTTTGGTTTTCTGAGTAATACCACAACCTGCGTAGATATCAGAGATCTTACCGATTGAGTGAACGTTACCGCCCTTCTCATCAGCAAGTTTCTGCAGGATAGTTGCCGCTGGTGGCTCAACAGAAAGATCACGACGGTTACCCGTACGCTCAAATTGACCTTTACCCGGACCAACGAATGGACGCGCGATAACACGACCGATGTTGTAGTCTTCTAGCTCTTCACGAGCAATCTGACAAAGGTCTAATAGGTTTTGTAGGCCGAATGTCTCTTCATGACAAGCGATCTGGAAAACAGAGTCCGCAGAAGTATAGAAGATTGGCAGGCCAGTCTTCATGTGCTCTTCACCTAGGTTATCTAAGATCTCAGTGCCTGATGAGTGGCAGTTACCCAAGAAACCAGACAAACCAGCACGCTCAAGGATGCGGTCAGTCAGCTCTTTTGGAAAGCTGTTCTCTTTGTCGGTGAAGTAGCCCCAGTCAAACAATACTGGTACACCAGCGATTTCCCAGTGACCTGATGGCGTGTCTTTACCAGAAGACAGTTCAGCAGCGTGACCGTATGCGCCAATGATTTCAGCGTCTGCATCCATACCCGGAGCAAAACGACCTGTAGACTCTTTATGAGCCATAGCTAAGCCTAGCTTAGACAGGTTTGGTAGCGTCAGAGGACCTTGACGATCTGCGTTGTCTGCAAGACCTTTGTCACAATGATCTGCGATGTGACCCATAGTGTCTGAACCTACATCACCGAATTTGTCTGCATCCGCTGTTTCACCGATACCGAATGAATCTAAAACTAAAATAAATGCTCTTTTCATTTTCTTCACCAACTTATTGCTCTTTGCACCAGAACTCTGTTTATCGGCATACACTAGGTATGCCGATACCTGTTATTTACACGTCTTCAGAACGAATCTGACGGTAAACGTCTGGCGTTGCTGTATATTCTCCGCCCACAGTGATTGCATTTTGTAATGCTGTTGCAGCTTCTTGCCACTGTTGTTCGTTGCGAGCATGAATCATTGCTAATGGTTTATCTTCACTTGCCACTTCGCCAAGACGAATGAAGTGATCAAAACCGACTGCGTAATCAATGCTGTCCGTTGCTACGCGGCGACCACCGCCCATACCAACGACAGCCATACCAATTGCACGAGTATCCATTGCTGATACCACACCGCTTTCTAGCGCGTACACTGGTTTAACAATTTCTGCTTTTTCTAGGTAGTTATCGTAGTTCGCTACGAAATCTGCTGGACCACCAAGGCCCGCTACCATTTTACCGAAGCACTCTGCTGCTTTACCGTTATCCAGTACAGCCATTAGTTTTTCGCGCGCTTCATCTGAATCTTTTGCAAGGTTACCCAACACCAGCATTTCAGCACACGATGCCATCGTAATTTCTAGCAAACGTGGGTTACGGTATTCACCCGTAAGGAATTGAACCGCTTCACGTACTTCTACTGCGTTACCCGCTGAAGAAGCCAGAACTTGGTTCATGTCCGTTAGGATTGCTGTTGTCTTAGTACCTGCACCGTTTGCTACTGCAACGATCGATTTCGCTAGCTCTTCTGACGCTTCGTAAGTCGGCATGAATGCGCCTGAACCTACTTTTACATCCATTACTAGAGAATCAAGGCCAGCAGCCAGTTTCTTAGATAGGATTGAAGCCGTGATTAGCGAGATATTATCTACGGTTGCTGTGATATCACGAGTTGCGTAAACACGCTTATCAGCAGGTGCTAGATCGCCTGTTTGACCGATGATCGCCACGCCAGCATCTTTAGTTACCTCACCGAACACATCGTTGGTTGGTGTAATGTTATAACCAGGGATAGATTCAAGCTTGTCTAGCGTACCGCCAGTGTGGCCTAAACCACGACCAGAGATCATTGGAACGAAACCGCCACATGCTGCCACCATAGGGCCAAGCATCAGAGAAGTTACGTCACCAACACCACCAGTAGAGTGTTTATCAACGATTGGGCCATCAAAGTTCATGTGGCTCCAGTCAATCACCATACCTGAATCACGCATTGCACACGTTAGTGCGATACGCTCTGGCATTGTCATTTCATTAAAGAAGATAGCCATTGCGAATGCTGCAATTTGGCCTTCAGAAACCGTGTTCTTAGCTACGCCTTGAATGAAGAAGTTAATTTCTTCAGCAGTTAGGACTTCGCCATCACGTTTTCTGCGAATAATTTCTTGAGGTAGATACATTAGTGCCTCCCAAACTCTAGTGAGTATGGTTTGTAGGGGAAAGAGGTAATATGGAGTGGCTTAACGCCACTCCATCAAACAGACTAAATCTTGTTACACCCGATTGGGATATTAGTATGCTGCTGGATCAGCAGTTTGGTCTGTCACTTCTAATGTATTAAGAAGGTTAGTTAGTAGGCTTGAAGCACCAAAACGGTAGTGCATGTTGTCTGCCCACTCAGCGCCTAGTAATTCATCAGCCATTGCTAGGTATAGTGCTGCATCTTCAGCAGTACGTACGCCACCTGCAGGTTTGAAACCCACTGTTTTAGCAACGCCCATGTCACGAATAACTTCAAGCATCATGCGCGCGTACTCTGGAGTCGCGTTTACTGGCACTTTACCTGTTGAAGTTTTGATGAAGTCTGCACCTGCTTCGATACAGATTTGAGAAGCTTTCTTGATCAGTGCTTCTTCTTTCAGTTCACCTGTTTCGATGATCACTTTAAGCGTGATGTCACCACAAGCTGCTTTACATTGCTTAACTAGCTCAAAGCCAACTTCTTCGTTGCCAGCAATAAGAGCACGGTATGGGAATACTACGTCAACTTCATCTGCGCCGTACGCTACTGCTGCTTTTGTTTCTGCAACAGCAATTTCGATGTCGTCATTACCATGAGGGAAGTTAGTTACAGTCGCAATGCGTACTTCTGGAGTACCTTGCTCACGCAACGCTTTCTTAGCTGCTGGGATAAAGCGAGGGTAAATACAGATTGCAGCTGTGTTGCCTACTGCAGTCTTCGCGTCATGACAAAGCGCCACTACTTTCTCAGTAGTATCGTCGTCATTTAGCGTAGTTAGGTCCATAAGTTTAAGTGCACGTAGAGCTGCTGCTTTTAAATCGCTCATTTCTATCTCCGATCAATATATTCAAATAGTTAACTACTTCGCCCTCCATCCAGTATAGATGGATATTTTAGTAATGCTCAGTAGTCACAAATGAACGGACTTGGTTCCCTGAAGACTTGATAACTTTCGCTACCAATTGCAATCCTTGTCACCGCACAGTACCAGTTTGGTCTATGGCACAACAAATCAGTCATGTTGTGTCTAACATCTATAGCGTATCGCTAAGTTTGGCTTAATCCCAGAAGAATAACCTTTGGACGAATCCAAGCGGTCACTTTCTTGCCAAAAGAGACATCCTATCCCTTAAGCTTATACATTATAGGTATCCATCAATAAATTGTAGTGCTCCTTAGAACGCAAACGGTTTGTATCTCAAAAAAACATTCTAGACCTATTAATCGACTTCAAGCTGATGCTTATGCCAAAGAATCACTAGGCCTAAAAACAAAAAAGCCCCGCAGCAATTTCTTGCTACGGGGCGATATTATTATGGCGTCTATATATCTAAATCTACTTGATTAGAAAGATAGGAAGAAGCCAGCAATTGTTGCTGCCATCAGGTTAGATAGAGTACCAGCAATTACCGCTTTAACACCCATACGTGCGATGTCGTGGCGACGGCTTGGTGCAATACCACCTAGACCACCTAGAAGAATCGCAATAGAAGAAAGGTTTGCGAAACCACATAGTGCGAATGCGATGATTGCTTGAGTCTTCTCAGACATCACTTGGCCAGTTGCTGCAACAACTTGAGCGTTTTCACCAACGTATGGTACGAAGTTTAGGTATGCAACGAATTCGTTAACAACTGTCTTCTGACCAATGAAAGAACCAGCGATAGTTGCTTCTTCCCATGGAACACCGATGATGAATGCTAGTGGTGCGAAGATCCAACCTAGAAGAAGTTCTAGAGTTAGGTTTTCCATACCAACCCAACCACCGATGCCACCTAGGATACCGTTGATTAGAGCAATTAGACCGATGAATGCTAGTAGCATTGCACCTACGTTTAGAGCTAGTTGTAGACCAACTGATGCGCCACCTGCTGCTGCGTCGATAACGTTAGCTGGTTTGTCATCGCCACCGTCCATTTCGTCAGCGATGTTGTCGTCTGGCTTATCAGTTTCAGGCTTGATGATTTTAGCGAATAGTAGACCACCAGGTGCTGCCATGAATGACGCTGCAACTAGGTACTCTAGAGGCACACCCATAGATGCGTAACCTGCTAGTACACCACCAGCTACAGAAGCCAAACCACCACACATTACTGCGAATAGTTCAGAGTTTGTCATTTTAGGAACAAATGGACGAACAACTAGAGGTGCTTCAGTTTGACCAACGAAGATGTTTGCTGCTGCAGACATAGACTCGGCGCGAGAAGTACCTAGAGCTTTCTGAAGACCACCACCAAGAACTTTGATTACAATTTGCATAACACCAATGTAGTAAAGTACAGAGATAAGTGCAGAGAAGAAAATCAGAGTTGGTAGTACTTGGAAAGCAAAGATGAAACCGATACCGTCAACTGAGAAGTTAACTAGGCTGCCGAATAGGAAACCAGTACCGTCTTTACCATAGTCGATCACGTTTGCTACACCAGCAGAGAAACCTGCAAGTAGATCACGACCCCAAGGGATGTAAAGTACGAATGCACCAAGTGCGAATTGGATAGCGAAAGCGCCACCCACTGTTCTTAGATTAATAGCTTTGCGGTTGTCAGATAGTAGTACTGCGATTGCGATCAGTGCAACCATTCCGACTAGGCTCATAAACAGGCTCATAGTTTATGACTTCCTTATTAGTTATTTATTGGCGTGTTACAAAATGGGGCTATAAAGCGGAGGCAATTATACTCATGCGACCACTAATAAAGTAATGCCGTCCTCACACTTTCGTAGAAGATTCATGTACCATTCACACGCAAATGTGACCCAAATCACAAGCTCAGTGCAATTTACGCAAACGATAAACAAAAACCTTCGATTTTATTCACATATACCGAATGCGCGATGGCTATTTTGCCAAATTTGCGCTGCAATCGATTGCTTTGGCTCTTTTCTAAGCAAAAAAAGTTCATTTAAGATCGTAACTAAATATTTGGAATGATTAACATTTCCTTGGTTTCCATGCATGGGCATGTCCGGAGCATCCGTTTCCAATACCAAGTATTCAAGAGGCAATTTTGCGATGGTTGTGCGTGTTTTTTGTGCTCTTGGATAAGTTATCGTTCCACCGACGCCAATATAGAAACCGAGCTTAATCCATGCCAAAGCCTGCTGTTCACTCCCCGAAAAACCATGAATCACACCACCTAAGGTGAACTTGTGCTGCTTTATTAGCTCAATAAGTCGGTTGTATGACTTCCTCTCATGGATGACTAAAGGCAAGTCAAACGCCTTCGCAAGCTCTATTTGTTGGATAAAAAAACGCTCTTGTTTTTCCCTTTCGACGTCGACAAAGAAGTCGAGTCCACACTCACCTATCGCGACACATTGGCTGTTTTTTGAAGAGAGTAACTGGCGAAGTTCTGAAAATTGCGCCTCATCCGCTTGCTCTAAAAAGTACGGGTGGAAGCCTAATGCATAGTAAATATTTGGGTGAGATTGAGCGATTTTTTCGAGTTTCCCCCAGTTATTTTGACCAATAGAAGGAATCAACAGTTTCTCAACTTGGGCTTGTTTCGCTTCTTTTAGGTAACCATCAAGGCTTTCCTCAACTGAAAAACCTTGCTCAAACGCCTCAAAATCCGCGTGGCAATGAGTATCAAACAGCGGAAAGTCACTTAATTCTGGTGTCATTTTCCCCACTCTCTGTTTGCTGTCCTTGAGGATCACGACGATAAGCAACACAGCTGCGCTTATTCTCAGGTGTTAAACCAAGCTCCTCGCACCACTTATCGTATTTCTTAATCCAAACTTTTATCCAACCGAACATATAAACCTCACGTCTCTTACTTAAAATGACACGCATTAAAAAACGCCTATTGCAGAACAATAGACGTTTTTGTTTAACTCGAATAGAGCGCGGAGTAATTAGTGCTCGCGCGTCGCTCGGAACTGAACTTCAGGGAAACGTTCAGAAGCTAGGTTCAAGTTCACCATAGTTGGTGCGATGTAAGACAGGTTGTCACCGCCATCTAGCGCTAGGTTAGATTGGTTCTTACGTTTGAACTCTTCCAGTTTCTTAGCGTCGTCACACTCAACCCAGCGAGCTGTTGCAACGTTAACACCTTCGTAGATAGCTTCTACGTTATATTCTGCTTTCAAGCGCGCTACAACCACGTCGAACTGAAGTACACCAACCGCACCAACGATCAGGTCGTTGTTCTGCATTGGACGGAATACTTGTACAGCGCCCTCTTCTGATAGCTGAACCAAGCCTTTTAGAAGCTGTTTCTGCTTCAGTGGATCACGTAGACGGATACGACGGAATAGCTCAGGTGCGAAGTTTGGAATACCTGAGAACTTCAGGCTTTCACCTTGAGTAAAGGTATCACCAATCTGGATTGTGCCGTGGTTGTGAAGACCGATGATATCGCCCGCGTACGCTTTCTCAGCTCGTGCACGGTCACCCGCCATGAAGGTTACCGCATCAGAGATACTTACATTCTTGCCAGTACGAACGTGGTTCATCTTCATACCTTGGTTGTAAGTTCCCGATACGATACGCATGAATGCGATACGGTCACGGTGCTTAGGATCCATATTTGCTTGGATCTTAAATACAAAGCCAGAGAACTTCTCTTCTGTCGCCACAACATCACGCTCGTTCGCTTGGCGAGTTTGCGGTGCAGGCGCCCACTTCGTTAGACCATCTAGCATGTGGTCAACACCAAAGTTACCCAGTGCAGTACCGAAGTAAACAGGCGTTAGCTCACCAGCAAGGAACAAGTCGTGATCAAATTCAGGACAAGCACCGATAACAAGCTCTAGCTCTTCGCGCACGCTTTCAGCAAGATCGTCACCTACCGCTTCATTTAGCTCAGGATTGTCTAGACCTTTGATGATGCGCACTTCTTGGATTTCATGCCCGTGGCCAGATTCGTACAAGATCGTTTCATCACGGTGAATGTGGTAAACACCTTTAAACTCTTTACCACAGCCAATTGGCCATGAGATTGGAGAACAAGCCATACCCAGCTCGCTTTCCACTTCATCAAGCACTTCCATAGGATCACGAACGTCACGGTCAAGTTTGTTCATAAACGTTACGATTGGCGTATCACGTAGACGTGTTACTTCCATGAGTTTACGAGTACGATCCTCGACACCTTTCGCAGCATCGATAACCATCAAACAAGAGTCAACCGCAGTTAGTGTACGGTACGTATCTTCCGAGAAATCTTCGTGTCCTGGAGTATCTAGTAGGTTTACTAGGCAATCATTGTATGGGAATTGCATTACCGACGTAGTTACCGAGATACCACGTTCTTTTTCCATCTCCATCCAGTCAGATTTAGCGTGCTGGTTAGAGCCACGGCCTTTTACGGTACCCGCTTTCTGAATCGCGTTTCCGAATAAAAGAACTTTTTCAGTAATCGTGGTTTTACCCGCATCCGGGTGAGAGATAATTGCAAACGTTCTACGTTTGCTCACTTCTTGTTGGAAAGACATAGTCGCCCTTTGCTGATCTAAAGCGTAAAAAGGGCAAGTAGATAATACTTGCCCTTGAATTCTGTGTGCGGATTATACAGAAAGCGTGTCACTTTCTAAAGGGTCAGTTTACACCCTATTTTATGGCTAATTATCTGCTTAGCGAAAAGCCACAAGATGACTAGCTAAAAGACATAAAAAGATAGCTCATAATGATCGCATCTTCATTGCCTTGCTTAGTCGGATAGTAGTTACGGCGGCGATCGACTTCATTGAAACCGACTTTCTCATACAAGTTAAACGCGTTCACGTTACTTTCGCGCACTTCCAGCCAAGCACTTTCCGCGTCAGCCTGTTCACACATATCAAGAAAACGCTCGGTCAGCGCTCTGCCATAACCTTTACCTTGCTGGCTTGGGTCGACAGCAATATTAAGCAGCGTAACTTCACCAACGATATTTTGCGCGAAGAAATACCCGACAACTTGCCCATCAACTTCAAGTACATGGTGGCAAGCACCTCGGCTATCGAGATCGCGAATCATGGTTTCAGACCAAGGATGAGAATGCGCGGTCTGCTCTATCTGCCAAATAGCGTCTAGGTGTTGTTGTGAAGTAGGTAAAAATTGATTAGTCATAAGCACAAATTTGTTGCCATAAGTCGCGGCGGTGTTGATTATTACCATTGATGTCAGACAGTAATGGCGATTGTAATGTTTTTGCTTTCAGCTCTTGGGCGGACTCACAACCTGCAAACCATACCCATTCAACATCACCAAGTTCGATAGAAGATAGGTGTTGAGGCTGAATATGTAAGGCTTGAGATAAGTCGAGCTTGATACTTTTGAGTACACGCTCAAACATCACGGCGAGGTCTTCCTGAGGCTTTTCAGGCGATACCAACAGTAACTTGCAATCGTTAGAGAGCGGAGTCAATTCAGATTCATAGCCCGCCAAACGCTCTGGGTGGCTAAGCTCCCATTGGCTAATGCCCATCTCTTGCAGGTATTGTGCGTGTGTTTGTGACATATCTAGCAGTGTAACCTTAGGTTGATAGTGGGTGGCTTATTAGAGCAGAGTTAAAACGAGCTCATCAGAGTTGGGCTGATACTAACAAAAAATAAAGGAGCATCAAGCTCCTTTATTTAGACTAAATCAGTTTGCATTATATTGCGTGGGAAATAGGCTTATAAGTCGCTGAACTCAGGACTATAAGCAATCTCACCAGAATGTCCCGCAAGCGCACCTTCAACTAACTCGATAGCTTGGAAAGCACCCTCTGGTACATCCCAAGTGCAGCTCAAACCAAATTCACTCGCAGCCTTGAAACCAAAGCGACCGTAATAGGCAGGATCACCAAGCACAACACAGGCTGGGTAACCGAAATCAACCAAAGTAGAGAAAGCATCTTCAACCAATGATTTAGCAATGCCTTGGTTGCGGAACTCTTCTTTCACAGCAAGTGGCGCAAGCCCCTGCCAGTTGTGATCTTCACCTTTAAGGGTAATTGGACTAAACATCAGGTGACCAACCACCTCGCCTTCGTCAGAACAAGCCACCAGTGATAGCGTTAAATGACTATTCTCACGCAAGCTCATAACCAAATTAGCTTCTGCATCCGTTTCAAAAACAGATTTCAATAGACGATCAATGACAAGTATATCTGCCGGTGCTTCAGTTCGAATAAGCATTCATTACCTCACTTTGTGTATCTGGGGATTGTACTCCCTTCTGCACAAAATCAGCTAATTGATTTAACAAAGTTTTCATAGGAGTCGGCAATAAGTCCAAATCTACGCTATCCATCAAGTTTTTGACCTCTAAACCGAGCTCTGTATCGCCTTCAATAGACAGTCGACGTTGGAAGAAAAGCGTATCTGGGTCTTCTTTACGTCCCGCAATCAACACAAGATCGTTAAGATTTCCGCTGAAACTGACATCTTCAGCGACTTCTTTATCAGCTACAACCAGTTGCTCATTTTCGTAACTAATACACCAACTTAACCCCATATCTTTTATTGAAACTTTCAGCCACTTATCTTCTAAGAACTCAAAGTCACCGTCTTCTAAAGCTTCCTTGAAGACATTCTTCAGCGCTTCTAATAAGGCTCTTTTTTGTACTGTTTTAGGCAATAACTGGACTGGAGATCGCAAAATTGATGCGGCATTTTGAACTAGTTGAGTGCGAATCTTGTTTATCACGTGACTTATCCGTAACTTTGTCAATAATATGGAATGCATCATAGATGATGTTGAGATCTCAGTTACTGTTATGTATCAAATTAACTTCTGTTTGATACTCGACCTTTAATATCCTGAAAATCACAGTTATAGTAACTCAGGTAATGAGAATTACAGCGGATCGCTGCACTCACAGGTAAATATCGATAACCACACAAAAAGTAATAAATATTTATCGATAGTGAATATTCAAGCTCTTGGAGAATTGGTAGTACTTTGATGCCTCCCCAGCAACTACAACATTGGTTTACCCAGCTAACTGCAAATAGTCCGTTCTTTTTTGCAGTACTTGATGCTCAACATAACTATTTTATGGTGAATGAGCGTTACTGCGATATTGCTGGTTTGAGCCAAACAGAGCTTGCAGGCATGAATGACCGTCAAACCTTAGGCGAGCAATTCTACCAACACCTTAAGCCTTACTATGAGCGTGCTTTCAATGGCGAAACAATTGAGGCCGAAGTTACCCTCAACGAAACTGACCTCGATACCAGCCTTCATTTCAGTTTATCTCCTCTAGCAAACGGCGACAAAACCGACTACATCGTCTTCCATGCCTTCGATACATCAGAGAACCAAGTCCTTGTCCGCTCTTTAGAAGAGTCAGAAGCGAAGTTTCATAAGCTCTCTCACCTACTCCCAGACGGATTACTGTTGGTTGAGAACGACTACATCTTGTCATCCAACCCAGCAGCAGCTCGCTTGCTTGGTTTCAATTCCACCACTGAGTTGATTGGCGAAGAGTTAGGCCGCTTATTTATCGATGAACAAACCAAAACAGTCTTCAATAATAGCCTAAGCTCTATTATTTCTGAGTCTGGTTTGGTTTGCTTAACGGGCGCTCGATGTGGCTTTGAACGTAAGGTTCAACTCAACATCGACTCAACGGCAATTCTCGGCAGTAGCACCCAACTTGTGCTTATCCAAGACGCGCAAGAAACCGCAAAACAATACACTCCGGCAAACAATGAAGACGCTTACATCGACGCGTTAACCAAGCTCTATAACCGAGTTGGGTTTACCAAACGCCTTGAGCAGTTCATTCACAACGATACGCCTGTTGTCATGCTCTACTTGGACATTGATAACTTTAAAAATATCAATGATTCACTGGGTCATCACATCGGTGACAAAGTGATTAAAGAGGTCGCTTCCCGCTTAAAGCGCCTGCTACCTCGTCAAGCAGTTATCGGTCATTTAGGTGGTGACGAATTTGGTATTATTCTGCCAGAGCCTGAACATCAACGAACACCTGAAATGCTCGCTGAAAAGATCATTTCCTTGATCAATCAACCCTTCGATCTTCACCACTTCAGTAAACGCTTAGCCTGCTCTATTGGTAGTGTGAGTTTTCCTCAAGATGGTACGGATGCTCGCATCCTGCTACAAAATGCCGACACTGCGATGTATGAGGCGAAAGATCGTGGTCGTAATCGCCTGATCAAGTTCAACGAACAGATGAACAAAGAAGCGCGTATGCGACTGTGGCTTGAGATAGAGCTTCAGAAGGCGCTGCAACAAAACGGACTCGAGGTTTGGTACCAACCAAAAGTAAACGCCCGTGACTTCACCATCAACGGTGCAGAAGCTCTAGTACGTTGGAAACACCCAGTAGAAGGCTATATTAGCCCTGCTGCATTTATCCCTGTCGCAGAGCGTGCCGGTCTTATCGAGCAGCTTGGTCGTGTGGTGATGCGTGAAGTATTCGCAACAGTTAAACGCTGGAAGATGCAGGGGATCCTGCCAGGACGTGTGGCAATCAACCTTTCTCCGGAACAGTTTGGTAATCCAAAGCTGATTGATTACATGGAAAAGCTGCTGCGTTCGACAGAGCTAGACCCAAGTGCAATTACGTTTGAGCTGACAGAAAGTGCAGTGATGAGTGACAGTGAACACACGCTGCAAATGCTCAACGCCATCAAGAAACTCGGCTTCGCCCTATCGATTGATGATTTCGGTACCGGTTACTCTTCTCTGTCTTACCTTGCTCGCTTCCCAATTGATGAGCTTAAGATCGACCGTGCTTTCATCTCGGATATCGATACCCTGCCAAAGCAAATCACTGTGATTGAAAACATCATCAACTTGGGTAAATCTCTCGATTTAACTGTAGTTGCAGAAGGTGTCGAAACCAGTGAGCAAGCGACGCTGCTGTCGAACCTCAACTGTAGCTCCATTCAAGGTTTCCACTTCTATCGCCCACAACCTAAACAAGATGTTGAAGAGCTGTTCGCACAAAACCGCCGTCATAAGAACTAATTAGACGATTCGAATACACACCTCCTTCAAAGCCAAAGCAACACACAAAACCACCGCTCGTCAGTACCTCAAACGGAGTAAAAGCAGATTTATCCATCTAAACCTGCCTTACATCAATTCCGTCATTCACAATTCTTCATAAAATGCTCGCTTCAACTTAATTCTACTGGTAGTGAGCAAATGGAACTCTTATGCCCAGCGGGTAACTTACCTGCTTTGAAAACCGCCATTGATTGCGGTGCGGATGCTGTCTATATCGGATTCAAAGACGATACCAATGCCCGACACTTTGCAGGCCTAAACTTTGCGGGTAAAAAGCTCGATCGTGCTGTGCAGTATGTGCATGACCGCAACAAGAAAATTCATGTTGCCTTAAATACGTTTGCTCACCCAAATGGCTTCGAACGCTGGACTAATGCTGTAGACAACGCAGCTGCGCTGGGTGTCGATGCGCTGATCATCGCAGACATCGCAGTACTCGAATATGCTGCAAACAAATATCCAGACCTTGAACTGCACTTGTCTGTACAAGCATCTGCGACCAATGCCGCTGCTATCGACTTCTACCATAAAAACTTCAACGTTAAGCGTGTGGTATTACCCCGTGTATTATCGATTCATCAGGTCAAACAGCTTTCTCGTAACATCACTTCTGACGTTGACCTTGAAGTATTCGCTTTCGGTAGTTTGTGCATCATGGCAGAAGGTCGTTGCTACCTTTCTTCATATATGACGGGCGAATCACCAAACACAGTAGGCGCTTGTTCTCCTGCGAAATACGTTCGCTGGCAAGAGACAGAAACAGGCTTAGAGTCTCGCTTGAACGAAATCCTGATCGATAAGTATGAAGCAGGTGAGAACGCGGGCTACCCAACGCTGTGTAAAGGTCGCTTCGAAGCGAAGATCGACGGTGAACGTAAGCGCTACCACGCACTTGAAGAGCCGACTAGCCTTAACACACTATCAATGCTTCCTGAATTGTTCGCCGCGAATGTTGCTTCGGTGAAGATCGAAGGTCGTCAGCGTAGCCCAGCCTATGTAGAACAAGTAACTCGCACTTGGCGCGCAGCCATTGACCGCTACTTAGCAAATCCTGAACAGTACCAAGTAGAACAAGCTTGGAACGCGACACTGGCGAATGTATCGGAAGGTACACAAACCACGCTTGGCGCTTATCACCGTAAATGGCAATAGAGCCAAATGGAGAACTCAATGAAATACGCATTAGGCCCTCTACTTTATTTCTGGCCAAAACAAGATGTTGAAAGCTTCTATGAGCAAGCGAAATCAAGCTCTGCTGATATCATCTACCTCGGTGAAGCCGTGTGTTCAAAGCGTCGTGAGATGAAAGCGAAACACTGGATGGACATCGCTAAAGAGCTGTCTGCTTCAGGTAAGCAAGTTGTATTGTCGACCATGGCATTGCTGGAAGCGCCAAGCGAAGTCAACATCATGAAGAAGTACATTGATAACGGTGACTTCGCGATTGAAGCCAATGACGTGTCTGCCATTCAACTGGCAAGCGAAAGCAAAGTCCCTTTCGTTGTCGGCCCTGCGGTAAACACCTACAACGCGCGCACGCTGAACCTATTCTTGAAGCAAGGTATGACACGTTGGTGTATGCCTGTTGAGCTTTCTCGTGAATGGCTAAGCAACGTCATGACACAGTGTGAAGAGCTCAATATTCGTAACAAGTTCGAAGTCGAAGTATTTAGCCACGGTTACTTACCTCTTGCTTACTCAGCACGCTGCTTTACGGCTCGCGCAGAAAACAAAGCCAAAGACGACTGTGAAACCTGCTGTATCAAGTACCCGACCGGACTGCAGGTCGAGAGCCAAGAAGGCCAATCGGTATTCAACCTTAATGGTATCCAGACCCAATCGGGTTACTGCTACAACCTAGTGAATGATTTACCCTACATGCACGACTTAGTTGATGTGGTTCGTTTAAGCCCGCTCGGCATCGATACCTTCTCTGAAATTAATAACTTCAGAGCTAACGAACAAGGTCAAAAACCGATGAAGATTGAAAGCCGCCAATGTAATGGTTACTGGCATCAACTTGCAGGTTTAGACGTAAAAAACATCTAGTTCGATAATTGAACCTATCAGCAACAGGTACAAAAAAGGTCTAGCATTCGCTAGACCTTTTTAATTCAGCTCAAGAAACACGACCTATGCCGTCGCTGTTTCCATCGGTGAAGTATCGAGCTTCTTTACGTCTTTGTAGAGCATCACCATCACCACTACGCTTAACGCAATGTTGGACAATGGATATGCAATCCAGATCCCCGGCACACCGTACAACTTAGGCATGATGTACAAGAAAGGCAGTTGGATAAGCATATTGCCTATCGTCACAAACATCGCCTTGCTGCCCTTGTTCACAGCTTGATAATAAGCCCCCGCAACCACTAAGAAACCATCAAGCGCCAATGCAAACATGTGTAGTCGAATACCCAACACTGTGTACTCTACTAGCTGTGGTTCGTCTGAGTTAAAGACTGACACAAACTCACGTGGGAACGCATTGAGAAGCAACACAAACGCCACACCAATCAAGACTGAACTCAGCATCGCAATCTTAAGTAACTTACGAATATTCGCCTGGTTACGCGCACCATGGTTGTAGCTCACTAATGGTTGCATACCGTTTGCGATACCTTCAGCCGTGAGGTAATAAACCGTCACGATGTAGCCCAAGATAGCGTAAGCACCAATCATCAGCTGGTCGCCATATTGAGAGAACAACGCATTGTGCAACGCCACCATCATCGAACCATAGGCGTACATAAAGAAGCTTGATGTACCAATCGCGAAGATCTGTGGGATAACCGAGAGCTTCAATCGCAACTCATTCCAACGTAAGCGTAAATTTGCTCGACGTGAGAAGAAGTAAGCTAGGCCCAAGCCCGTTACCACAAATTGTGCAATGGCTGTTGCTAGTGCCGCGCCCATTAGTTCCCAACCAAACTGAGCGATAAACAGATAGTCCAGAACGATATTAATCACCGCTCCGACAATCATCAGTATCGTGGCTAAGTTCGGGCTGTCGTCATTACGCAGTAGAAACGGCATCGCGATAGAACCCAAAGTGAAGACACTGGCACCAATCAGGATGTGTAAATATTGCAGACCAAGTTCGTACACACGCCCTTTAGCACCCTGCCAAAGCAAAAAGTTGTCGGCAAACAGATACAGTAACGCGGAAACAACCGGTGTTATCGCCAGTAGCAAAGTTAGACCAGTCGCCAGGATCTGCTTAGCACCTTGAGTGTCTTTTTCACCTTGGCGGATCGAGACAAGCGCACCAGTACCTACGCCCACCAGCATACCAATACCGAGAATCGAACCAATCACAGGCCACGCGACGTTAATACCCGCGAGTCCATCAGCGCCAACATAGCGGCCAATGAAAATGCCATCCACCACTTGGTACAGGCCATTAACCAACATCGCCGCCACGGTAGGGATTGTGTATCGCCAAAATTGACGACTAATTGAGCTACTCATTTCTTACTCTACTTTCATTTGTGAGTCGCATATCAACGAGATATGACTCGAAAAATTAGTTAACAAGACTAACTAAATATCTAAATTATTTACTTCAAAGCTTTGTCTAATAATAGGTTCAGTTGCTTAGATTCTTGCTCAGATAAACGGCTTTCTAGTATTTGAGCCATTACTTGGTAGATCTTGCTCTCTTCTTCTAAACCCAACTCCGCTTTGTTGGTCAATACCACTAATTTGGATCTTGCATCTTCAAGTGACGCCTTGCGCTCAACCAGTCCTTTTCTCTCAAGCCTTTGCACCATAGTGGTCGCTGAGGGCTTAGTCACCTGCATTTCAATGGCAAGATCAGTCAATCGAATCGGCTCTGGAGAAGCCTGTATGACCTTCAAATAGTCATATTCGTTGAAGCTCAATTGGCAGATAGGATCTTCATTCACCTGAGTGCGCCATATCTTAGAAGCGAAGCGCTCAATCTTTTCTAAATTCTGGTTTAGCATACTCACCCAATCAAAGAATAGCATTTAGTTAGCAAGACTAACTATTTTAATATTGTTTAAATAAAAAGCAATCAAAACGAGATGAAGATCATAAAAAAACCGCTGACAGGCAGCGGCTTCTTAATATTCATGATGTATTGCTTATCGAGCGTTAGCTTCTTCTTCAGCCTCTGCCAATTTAGCTTGAGCGAGATGTTCGGCTTTAAGCGTAGTAAAGATACGGCTTAACTCTAAGAAAGAGTAGCGGTGCTCTACGTATTCATACACGTTGAAAGACACTGACAGCTTATACAAAGAGATCGCATTCGCGTAGTCACCATTCATGTGGTAACGCTTCGCTAGGTAGAAGTAAGTCTCAGTTAGGCGCTGTGCAAGTAACGTGTTGTCACGAGTACCGGTTAAGATCGCCTTGAAAGCCTGCTCTTCGGTGATGTCATCGAGCATGATAGCCACTAACACCCAGCCCCACTGCTCATCACGGCTTTCGTAACGCTTTTGCAAATCAAGTTTCGCTTGTTCTGGCGTGAGTTCATGTTGAATGATGTACAACCATAGAGCACGGAACGGATCGCTAGGATCATCGGCGTAGTGCTTCATCATCTCTTCGTTGGCTAAGTCGTAACGTTCACCATAGTAGAGAGCAATAGAGCGGTTTCTTTCTGCATAAGAGTTTGCAGGATCAAGCTCTAGCGTAGAATCAAAAGATTCGTAAGCCGCATCAAACTCCCCTACCTGCGTAAAGTAAACACCCAAAAGATTGAAGATATCTGGTTGTGCAGGGTTCAATGAAAGAGATTGATTGAAGTCGAGGCGCGCTAAGTCACGCAGACCAACACTATCGTAGTAGTTACCACGTTCAAACAGCATCTTAGCTCTAACTTCATCGTTCAAATCTGGGCGCTGCAATAACTGACTAAGGCGTGCAATTTGAACTTCTTGCTGAACGCTTGGTTGCAGTGGCACAGCCATTGGTGGGTAAACCCAACGTGAGGCGTTATCTGATGTTGTTGCACAACCAGTTAGTACAAGCAGTAAACACATACTCGCGGTTTGAAACCATTTCACAAATAATTACTCCTGTTATGACCGCAATAAAAAAGGGGAGCGATATGCTCCCCTTTATAACATGCTTTGTTGACGATAGGTTAGAAATCACTAAAAAGCGATATCACCATCGACACACTGAGAATTACTCAGCAGCAGGTGCTTCGCCTTCAGCTGGCGTTTCAACTGCTTCTTTCATGCTTAGACGTACACGGCCTTGACGGTCAATTTCAAGAACCTTAACAGGCACTTCTTGACCTTCAGTTAGGTAGTCAGACACTTTCTCAACGCGCTTGTCAGCGATTTGAGAGATGTGTACTAGACCATCTTTACCTGGAAGGATAGTTACGAATGCACCGAAGTCAGCTAGACGAGCAACTTTACCTTGGTAAATGCGGCCAACTTCAACTTCAGCTGTGATCTCTTCGATACGACGGATAGCTTCTTTAGCAGCTGCGCCTTCAGTAGCAGCAATCTTGATTGTGCCATCGTCTTCGATTTCGATTGTAGTACCCGTTTCTTCACAAAGAGCACGGATAACTGCGCCGCCTTTACCGATAACATCTTTGATCTTATCAGAGCTGATTTTCATTGTGTGGATACGTGGAGCGAATTCAGAGATATCTTCACGAGCACCAGAGATAGCTTCATCCATTACAGAAAGGATGTGCTTACGTGCACCTTGCGCTTGGTTAAGAGCAATTTGCATGATCTCTTTCGTGATACCTTCGATCTTGATGTCCATTTGAAGAGCAGTGATACCTTCGTTAGTACCTGCTACTTTAAAGTCCATGTCACCTAGGTGATCTTCGTCGCCAAGGATGTCAGAAAGAACAACGAAGTCGTCGCCTTCTTTAACAAGACCCATTGCGATACCCGCAACAGAAGACTTGATTGGAACACCAGCATCCATAAGCGCTAGAGATGTACCACATACAGAAGCCATTGAAGAAGAACCGTTAGATTCAGTGATTTCCGATACAACACGAACTGTGTATGGGAACTCATCAACAGAAGGCATTACTGCAGCGATACCACGCTTAGCTAGCTTACCGTGGCCGATTTCACGACGCTTAGGAGAACCTACAAAACCAGTTTCGCCAACACAGTATGGAGGGAAGTTGTAGTGTAGTAGGAAGTTGTCTTTACGTTCGCCTGTTAGCTCATCGATGATTTGAGCGTCACGTTGTGTGCCAAGAGTAGCAGTAACGATAGCTTGAGTTTCACCACGAGTGAATAGAGAAGAACCGTGTGTACGTGGAAGAACACCAGTGCGTACATCTAGCGCACGAACCATGTCTTTTTCACGACCGTCGATACGTGGGTTGCCAGCGATGATGCGGCTACGTACAACGTTTTTCTCTAGAGAACCAAGCATGCCGCGGATTTCGCGCTCGTTTAGTTCTTCGTCTTGAGCTAGTAGTGCTTCAACAACGTCGTTCTTGATTGCGCCAACTTGCTCGTAACGAGCCATTTTTTCAGTGATTTGGTAAGCGTCAGATAGACGAGCTTCTGCAAGCTCAGCAACACGAGCTTTAAGCTCAGTGTTTACTACTGGTGCTTCCCAGTTCCACGCTGGAGTAGCAACTTCTGCTGCGAACTCGTTGATAGCGTTGATAACAACTTGCTGTTGATCGTGACCGAAAACAACTGCAGAAAGCATTTCTTCTTCAGTTAGGTTATCAGCTTCAGATTCAACCATAAGAACCGCGCCTTCAGTACCAGAAACCACTAGGTCTAGTTTAGAAGTTTCAAGTTCAGTTGTGCTTGGGTTAAGAACAAGTTGACCGTCGATGTGACCTACACGTGCAGCACCGATTGGACCGTTGAACGGGATACCAGAGATAGCAAGAGCTGCTGAAGTACCGATCATTGTTACCATGTCAGGTTGAACGTCTGGGTTTACAGACATTACTGTAGCGATAACTTGAACTTCGTTCTTGAATGAATCTGGGAAAAGAGGACGAATTGGACGGTCGATTAGACGAGCCGTTAGTGTTTCGCCTTCAGATGGACGACCTTCACGCTTGAAGAAGCCACCTGGAATTTTACCAGCAGCGTATGTACGCTCTTGGTAGTTAACTGTTAGAGGGAAGAAGTCTTGACCTTCTACCGCTTCTTTTTTACCAACAACAGATACGAATACTGAAGTATCGTCCATTGTTACCATAACTGCTGCAGTAGCTTGACGAGCAATAACGCCAGTTTCTAGAGTAACTGTGTGGTTACCGTACTGAAACGTTTTTACAACTGGTTTCTCAAACATTGTATTTCCTTTATCTAAAGAGTGCTCTTTAGAGTCAGTAAGTTGGAACCCAAAAATCACCAATCGCGACTAGTCAAAGCAGACGGAATTGATTCGTTATATCAAAAATACAACGAGCATCCACTTTGAATAGTCGCGACCTATTGGCCGACATCTGTGACTGTAACTTCTGGGTCGTATAATACCTATACAGATAGCTGTACAGGCGAGGCATAGTATAAACTATTTTTATATACAGGGATATTTTCGCGCTGAAAAAGCTCCGTGAATTACTTCAAACTCTGTCTTTCAGGCACAAAAAAAGGAGCAATAAATGCTCCTTTTCTTCAAACAGTCTTTGCAGACATCGCTATTAGCGACGTAGGCCTAGGCGCTTGATTAGATCTTGGTAACGAGAAAGGTCTTTACCTTTCAGGTAGTCAAGAAGCTTACGACGGCTAGAAACCATACGTAGAAGACCACGACGGCTGTGGTGATCGCCTTTGTGTGCTTTGAAGTGACCTTGAAGGTGGTTGATAGAAGCAGTTAGTAGTGCTACTTGTACTTCTGGTGAACCAGTATCGCCTTCAGCGCGTGCGTATTCTGCAACGATTGCTGCTTTAGTTTCTGCATTCAGAGACATAATTCTCTCCTGATAAGAGTAGTTTAATATTTGTAGCAGCCAATCTCTGATTCAGCCGCTACGCGAGCCGAGGATTATAGGGAAGTTTGTCAGTTGGTGCAATAACAATCGAACGCCTTAAAAACGAAAAAAGCGAACCGCCTAAATTCAGCGTCCGCTTTCTTTCTTATTTGCTCGTCTTTAACGACTCAGCGCGAATATCTCACTCGATTTAAGCACTCGCTTGTGGTTCTTCATCTCTGAAAACAACCAAACGTTTCGGTGCTACACGGCCATCTTCAGCAATTTGAGCAACGCCAACAAACAGCTTCTCTTCACCGCTTGTCATGCGAACCGTACCTTCCGTTGGGGCACCAGCAACCTGAACAGGCATACCGTGCTGAACTAGGTCAGTCAGTTCCGCATTCAGGTTTACTTCTGGTAAGTCTTCAACAGCAGTGTCCATTGGCATCAACAGTGGATCAAGCAGCTCTTTCGGTGCAATTTCTTGCGCCTGCGCTTGCTCTAAGATCTCGTTCAGTTGTTCCAAGGTTACCATACGCTCATAAGGGTACTTTGCTACACCTGTACGACGAAGCATAGTCACGTGAGCACCACAACCTAGCATCTCACCAAGATCGTCGGTGATTGTGCGGATGTAAGTACCTTTTGAACAATGCACTTCCATCTCAACTTCATCGCCTTCAAAGCGAAGCAGTTCAATAGAGTACACCGTGATCTTACGAGACTCACGAGGAACCTCGATACCTGCACGTGCGTATTCATACAAAGGCTTACCTTGATATTTCAATGCAGAGAACATTGAAGGGATCTGGTCAGTTTCACCTTTGAAGGTTTCGATACAACGCTCAAGTTGTTCTTGAGTCACGTTTACATCACGTGTCTCTACCACTTCACCATCTGAGTCAGAGGTATTGGTACGCTCACCAAGCTTAGCGATCACTACGTAGCGCTTATCAGAATCTAGAAGAAACTGAGAGAACTTCGTTGCTTCACCAAGACAAATTGGCAGCATGCCAGTCGCAAGAGGATCCAGAGCACCGGTGTGCCCTGCCTTCTCTGCAAAGTAAATACGCTTTACTTTTTGCAGTGCATCATTAGACGAAATGCCTGTTGGCTTATCTAATAGAATTACCCCGTTAATAGGGCGACCTTTACGACGGCGAGCCATTACTCTTCGCCCTTAGACTGAGTTTCGTCAGTACGGCCAGCTTCTTGTTGCTTACGCTTATCATCGTTTAGCACTTCACTTACTAGGTTAGACATGCGCATGCCTTCTACTAGTGTGTTGTCGTAAGTAAAACGAACTTCAGGCGTTAGACGGTGACGAATACGCTTGCCTAGCGCCATACGGATTGGCACTTCGTGCTCTTTAAGAGCAGCAAGACATGATTCAGGTGTTTGCTCGCCAATACATAGGAAAGTAACAAATACTTTTGCGTAAGCAAGGTCACGAGACACTTCTACGTCTGAGATCGTTACCATACCGATACGTGAGTCACGAACTTCACGTTGTAGGATAAGTGCTAGCTCTTTTTGAAGCTGCTGAGACACGCGCTGCGTGCGGCTAAATTCTTTTGACATTTTCTTTTCTCACTTAGAAAGATGGGGGGCTTGGTAATTACCAGCCCCCCATGGTGTATTCAACAACCGATTACTTATTACCTTTACTAGTAATGTTAGTAACCTTAGTCAATATGTCGAGTCGTACAGACTGATTAGTCTAGAGTACGTTGAACCTCAACGATTTCGAATACTTCGATCTGGTCACCAACGCGTACGTCGTTGTAGTTCTTAACGCCAACACCACACTCGTAACCATTCTTAACTTCTTGAACATCGTCTTTAAAGCGACGAAGTGACTCTAGCTCACCTTCGTAGATAACAACGTTTTCACGAAGTACACGAATTGGGTTGCTACGCTTAATCGTACCTTCAGTAACGATACAACCAGCGATTGCACCAAGTTTAGGCGACTTAAATACGTCACGAACTTGAGCAAGACCAATGATCTCTTGACGGAATTCAGGAGCAAGCATACCGCCCATTGCCTGTTTCACTTCGTCGATCAGTTGGTAAATGATTGAGTAGTAACGTAGATCTAGGTTTTCGTTCTGAACCGTGTTACGCGCAGTTGCGTCAGCACGAACGTTGAAACCAAGGATGATAGCGTTAGAAGCTGCTGCAAGTGTTGCATCAGTTTCAGTAATACCACCAACACCAGAACCTACGATGTTCACTTTAACTTCGTCAGTAGACAGTTTCAGTAGAGAATCAGCGATTGCTTCTACAGAGCCTTGAACGTCAGCTTTTAGTACTACGTTCAGTTCAGCAACTTCACCAGCAGCCATGTTCGCGAACATGTTCTCTAGTTTAGCTTTCTGTTGACGAGCTAGTTTAACATCACGGAATTTACCTTGACGGTAGTTCGCTACTTCACGTGCTTTACGCTCGTCACGAACAACAGTTGCTTCATCACCAGAAGCAGGAACGCCAGATAGACCTAGAATCTCTACAGGGATAGAAGGACCCGCTGTAGTTACTTCTTTACCGTTCTCATCGCGCATTGCACGAACACGGCCGTACTCTTGACCACAAAGAACGATGTCGCCTTTGTTTAGAGTACCAGACTGTACTAGTACTGTTGCAACTGGACCACGACCTTTATCAAGACGAGATTCAACAACAACACCAGACGCCATGCCTTCTTTAACAGCTGTCAGTTCAAGAACTTCAGACTGAAGAAGGATAGCTTCTAGAAGACCATCGATATTTGTACCCTGTTTAGCAGAGATGTGAACGAACATGTTCTCACCGCCCCATTCCTCAGGGATTACGTCGTATTGAGCTAGCTCATTCTTAACGTTGTCTGGGTTTGCACCCTCTTTATCGATCTTGTTCACAGCAACAATCAGAGGAACGCCTGCCGCTTTCGCGTGCTGGATTGCTTCGATTGTTTGTGGCATTACTCCATCGTCTGCTGCAACTACTAGTACAACGATATCTGTCGCTTGAGCACCACGAGCACGCATAGCTGTAAACGCCGCGTGTCCAGGAGTATCAAGGAAAGTGATCATGCCGTTGTCAGTATCTACGTGGTAAGCACCGATGTGCTGCGTGATACCGCCAGCTTCGCCAGAAGCAACGTGTGCTTTACGAATGTAATCCAGTGTTGAAGTTTTACCGTGGTCAACGTGACCCATGATAGTAACAACAGGAGCACGACCTTCAGCGATTGCATCGCTATCACGGTCAGCTAGTACTGCTTCTTCAAGTTCGTTTTCTTTACGTAGGATTACCTTGTGACCCATTTCTTCAGCAACAAGTTGTGCTGTTTCTTGGTCGATCACTTGGTTGATAGTCGCCATAGCGCCCATCTTCATCATTACTTTGATAACTTCAGTTGCTTTAACTGACATCTTGCTAGCCAGTTCAGAAACAACGATAGTCTCGCCGATAGCAACGTCAGATTTAGCAACAGTTGCTGACTTATCGAAGCCTTGCTGCATTGAAGTTGGTTTCGCAAGCTTACCTTTAGCACCACGACCACGTTGGTTACGACCACCACGGTTGTTGCCAGGTTGGTTAGCTGGAGCTGCTTTCTTTTTACGACGACGAGGCGCTTTTTCTTCTTTCTGATCCGCTGCATCTTCAGCTTCACGCGCGTAAGTAGAAGTAGTCACGTGGTAGTCCGCAGACTTCTCTTGTTCTTTCTTCTTCTTCTCTTCTTCAGTCCAGCGAGCTTCGTTTTCTTCAGCTAGCTTACGAGCTTCCTCTACAAGCTTAGCTGCTTCAGCTTCTGCTTTACGAGTTGCTTCTTGCTCTTGACGAGCTTTTAGTTCATCCGCTTCTTTTTTCGCTTGTGCGTTAGCGTCTGCATTTTTTGAATTCATGTCTTTTTTAGCCTTTTCAGCTTGTGCGCGTTGAGCTTTTTCTTCAGCATCACGTTTTGCATCCGCTTCACGTTTTGCTTTCTCATCAGCTTCGCGCTGTGCTTTCTCTGCAGCTTCACGTTTCGCAAGCTCTTCAGCTTCTTGACGTGCTTTCTCTTCCGCTTCACGTGATGCTGCATCCTCAGCTTCACGTTTCGCTTCGTCTTCAATAGCGCTGCGCTTCACGTAAGTACGTTTTTTACGTACCTCTACTTGAACATCCTTACTCTTACCGCCTCCAGCGGCAACACTTAGCGTGCTGCGGGTCTTGCGTTGAAGAGTTAAACGAGTCGGCTCTGCTTCACCAGAAGTATCGCCATGCTCCTTTTTAAGGTGCGTTAGCAATGTTTGCTTCTCTGAATCAGTTACTTGATCCGACCCTGATTTCTTCATGCCTGCATCAGCAAGTTGTTCAATTAAGCGGTCAACTGGCGTACCAATCTCTTCACTCAGTGCTTTAACTGTTAATTGTGTCATACCGCTTTCTCTCCTTGCTGAATTATTCTTCGTCGCCGAACCAACAGATGTTACGCGCAGCCATAATTAGCTCGCCCGCACGCTCTGCAGTTAGGTCTTCAATGCCTTCTAGTTCATCAACGCCTTGGTCAGCTAGGTCTTCCAATGTTGCCACGCCTTTAGCTGCCAGTTTGTAAGCCATTTCACGTTCTAGGCCTTCAAGAGCTAGCAAGTCTTCAGCAGGCTCAACACCGTCGAAAGTTTCTTCTTTCGCTAGTGCTAGAGTCGTTAGTGCATCTTTAGCACGGCTACGAAGTTCTTCAACGATGCCTTCGTCTAGGCCATCTACTTCAAGAAGTTCGTTTACTGGTACGTAAGCCACTTCTTCTAGTGTAGAGAAACCTTCTTCAACAAGCAGTTGAGCAAAGTCTTCTTCGATGTCTAGGTGCTTCATGAAGTTTTCAATAGAAGCAACTGCTTCTTCTTGGTGTTTCTTCTGAAGGTCTTCAACCGTCATTACGTTTAGTTCCCAACCAGTCAGTTGAGATGCTAGACGTACGTTTTGACCGCTACGGCCGATAGCTTGTGCTAGGTTATCCGCTTCAACAGCGATATCCATAGAGTGTGCATCTTCATCAACGATGATAGAAGCAACGTCAGCAGGAGCCATTGCGTTGATTACGAACTGAGCCGGGTTATCGTCCCAAAGTACGATATCGATACGCTCGCCGCCAAGCTCACCAGAAACAGCTTGTACACGTGCACCACGCATACCAACACACGCACCAACAGGGTCAATACGCTTGTCGTTTGTTTTCACAGCGATTTTAGCACGAGAACCAGCGTCACGTGCAGCACCTTTAAGTTCAATTAGCTCTTCGCCAATCTCAGGTACTTCAACGCGGAATAGTTCAGCAAGCATTTCAGGCTTAGAGCGAGTAATGAATAGCTGGAAACCACGAGCTTCAGGTTTAACTGCGTATAGAAGACCACGAACACGGTCACCTGGACGGAAGTTCTCACGAGGAAGTTGGTCATCACGAAGGATTACCGCTTCAGCGTTGTTACCTAGGTCTAGGATAATAGTGTCACGGTTAACTTTCTTAACAACACCCGTTACTAGCTCACCTTCGTTGTCGATGAACTGTTCAACGATTTGAGCACGTTCAGCTTCACGTACTTTCTGTACGATAACTTGCTTAGCTGTTTGAGTCGTAATACGGTCAAATGTAACTGATTCGATGTCGTCTTCGATGAAACCGCCAAGTTCGATCTCTGGATCATCGTACTTTGCAGCTTCAAGAGAGATCTCTTTCGTTGGGAATTCAACTTCTTCAACAGCTTCCCAGCGACGGAAAGTTTCGAAATCACCTGTTTTACGGTCGATTTCAACACGAACTTCAATTTCTAGTTCGCTTTTCTTTTTAGTTGCTGTTGCAAGCGCGATTTCAAGCGCTTCAAAAATACGCTCACGAGGAACTGCTTTCTCGTTAGAAACAGCTTCTACTACCGCCAAAATTTCTTTGTTCATTAATCTAGCCTCTTAAGCTCTTCTCTCTAGGAGAACTAAAATTTAGGGATCAGGTTCGCTTTCGCAATATTGCTCAGGACGAATTCTTCTTCTTGTCCTTCAACCAATACTTTTACTGTCTCGCCTTCAATAGATTGGATATCACCTTTCCATTTGCGACGGTTGCCGACAGCCATTTTCAAAACGATGCTTACCTCGTGACCAATAAATTGTTGGTAATGCTCTGCTTTGAACAGTGGTCTCTCTAAACCTGGTGAAGACACTTCAAGGTTATAAGCCACTGAAATTGGATCTTCAACGTCCATTACGGCACTTACTTGGTGACTAACTTCAGCGCAATCATCTACATTGATACCGTTTGGTGAATCGATGTAAATACGTAGCGTTGAATGCTCACCAGCACGAATAAATTCTAATCCAACTAACTCATAACCTGATGCTGCTACTGGAGCGTCAAGCATTTCAGTAAGTTGTCTTTCTAAACCAGTCATTTAACCACTCCAGAAACAAAAAAAGGGCTCAAAGCCCAATTTAAATTCCAAGCAAACATTATCTAAATACATTTACAAATGCTTAGATAACAAAAAACCCCGTATAAGCCGGGGTTTTTGTTGCTGGACCCTTATATGCTAAGTGCCATCACATTCGATATCGCACTTAACTCACAGTGAGGTTCACACTGTGCAAACTTGCTACCAATACAAGCTATATAATAGCATTGAAATTGGTTGCGGGAGCCGGATTTGAACCGACGACCTTCGGGTTATGAGCCCGACGAGCTACCAAGCTGCTCCATCCCGCGTCCGACTTGCGAGCATTATACGCCCAACAAGATGTTTTACAAGTTTGTAAACATGGTGCCGAGAGAGGGACTCGAACCCTCACACCCTAAGGCACTAGCACCTCATGCTAGCGTGTCTACCAATTTCACCATCTCGGCATCAAATCTTTACAGATTATTGTGGAATTTCATCGCCTTGCGATGGAACTTCACTCACTGCATCATCAGCTTGCTGAATTACCTGACCTTGGGTCGGATCAATCCACTGTGACTCAGTCTTATGTGTAGACATATTACCAAGCACTAAGCTAAGGATAAAAAATGTAGTTGCAAAAATTGCAGTCATTCGGGTAAGGAAATTTCCTGAGCCACCAGCACCAAACACAGTGTTTGAAGCGCCAGCACCGAAAGAGGCTCCCATATCTGCGCCTTTACCTTGTTGAATCAACACTAGGCCAATTACACCAAGCGCTGCCAACAGGTAAATCACAAGTAGAACTGTAAACATTTTTCCACCTATGTTCCTAATTGTTGAGCCAGCGCCGTTCAAAAAACTATTTTTAAGAACAAGGCTAGCGACCTCCTAACTGAAGGCCGAGCAATACTAGCGAATGCGACGATGGCTGACAAGGAGAATTTGCTAAAAAATAAGCCTTTACCAAGTGAATGGTCAAAAAAAGGTCAAAAGCGACACAAAACTCATTTACGTCTCTTTTGACCGTTATATCTCTTGACCGTTATATAAGTCAATCACTTCAAATCACAGGCGCTATTCACTACGCCTATTCAATAAAAGGTTAAATTAGCAGTTTGCTTTTACTGCATCAGCAATCTTAAGTGCAGATGCTTGAACGAGATCGGCATCTTCACCTTCAACCATCACACGTAGCAATGGCTCAGTACCAGATTTACGTAATAGTACACGACCTTTTTCACCAAGCTCAGCTTCTACTTCAACAACCGCAGCTTTCACCGCTTCTGCTTCTAGTGGGTTTGAATCACCGCTAAAACGAACATTTTCTAGAACTTGAGGGTATAGCGTCATGCCTTGCGAAAGCTCGTTCAGTGTCATTTCACTGTCTACAACCGAAGCCAAAACTTGCAGCGCAGCAACGATAGCATCACCTGTTGTCACTTTATCTAACAAGATAACGTGACCCGAGTTTTCAGCACCTATCTTCCAACCTTTAGCTAGAAGTTGCTCCATCACGTAACGGTCACCAACAGCGGCACGCACAAATGGAATGCCTAACTGCTTAAGGCCGTTTTCCATGCCCAGGTTGGTCATTAGTGTACCAACAACACCACCTTTCAGCTCACCACGACGCAGTGCATCACGTGCAATGATGTAAGCGATTTGGTCACCATCAACTTTGTTGCCTAGCTCATCAACCATGATGATACGGTCGCCGTCACCATCAAAGCCAAGTCCTAGTGCTGCTTTCTCCTCAACCACTTTTGCTTGCAGAGCGCGCACATCGGTTGCGCCAACTTCATGGTTGATGTTGGTGCCGTTTGGCTCAACGCCCATAGCAATCACTTCAGCGCCCAACTCTTTAAATACCGCAGGAGCGATATGATAAGTTGCACCGTGCGCACAATCGACAACAATCTTCATACCAGCAAGCGTCATCTGATTTGGGAATGTGCTCTTACAAAATTCAATGTAACGACCAGCCGCATCGTTTAAACGTACTGCTTTACCTAGCTCAGAAGAATCAACGCACTCAATGTCTTTATCAAGTTCAGCTTCAATCGCCAACTCGATGTCGTCTGGAAGTTTTGTACCTTCAGAAGAGAAAAACTTGATGCCGTTATCGTAATAAGGGTTATGCGATGCAGAGATAACAATCCCCGCTTCTGCGCGGAATGTCTGTGTCAGGTATGCAACTGCAGGTGTTGGCATTGGGCCAGTAAATGTAGCTTGAAGGCCAGCAGCAGCAAGGCCTGCTTCTAAAGCAGATTCAAGCATGTAGCCAGAGATACGAGTATCTTTACCAATGATCACTTTCTTTGTGCCCTGTTTTGCAAGAACACGACCTGCAGCCCAGCCAAGCTTCAGAACAAAATCAGGTGTAATCGGGTACTGGCCTACTTTGCCACGCACACCATCTGTGCCGAAGTAACGTCTTTTATCAGACATGTTGATTTCCTTAATTATGATTAGTGATTGTTATTCATCACTTCGATTATCTTCATCGCTTCTAATGTATCTTCGACATCGTGAACGCGAATAATTTGTGCACCTTTCATCGCAGCAATGGTCGCGCAAGTCACACTTGCCACCATGCAATCTGCAGGCGCCTTGTCTAGTAGCTTAAAGATCATCGATTTTCTCGACATTCCCGCCAAGACAGGCAAGCCCAACGTATGAAACTTCTCAAGGTGCGCTAATAGGTGGTAATTGTGCTCGATAGTTTTACCAAAACCAAAACCTGGGTCTAGAATCAGCTGTTCTTTTGAGATACCCACAGCCTCACAAGCTTCAACCCTTTCTTGTAAGAAAGCTTCCACATCTGTTAGAACATCGTCGTAACTCGGATTTGCTTGCATGGTTCTTGGTTGGCCTTTCATATGCATCAGGCAAACCGGAACCTTCGCATCAGCGGCAGCTTCTAAAGCTCCGGGCTCTTGTAACGCGCGCACATCATTGATCAAATCTGCACCCGCTTCAACAGCTTGACGCATCACTTCCGCTTTACTGGTATCAATAGAGATCCAAACATCAAACTTAGCGCGAATCGCTTTAATCGCAGGGATAACTCGAGCTAACTCTTCCTTTAGGGAAACGTCAGGAGCACCGGGACGAGTCGATTCACCGCCAATATCAATAATGCTCACGCCAGCTTGAATCATACGCTCTGCTTGCAGTAATGCATTATCTAGTGAATCAAATTTTCCGCCATCAGAGAAAGAATCAGGCGTGACATTAAGGATACCCATCACATGTGGGCGATCTAGAACGAGTGTTTTATTGTGTGCTTTTAATATCATGAAAGGCGGGTCTTAAAAGGTAAAAACATCTTGAGCTATAAACAGAAAAACCCTGAGCGTACTCAGGGTTTTAATTTATAACTTAGCGATTAAGAATCTTTGTTTTGAGCATCATCTGTTTCAGATTTAACTTCTTCAACTTTCGACTCTTCAGCTTTTGGTTCGGCTGCAGCTTCTTCTGATTTAGCTTCAGGTTTAGCTTCTTCCTTTGCAGGTTCTGCTTTCGCCTGATCACCCCAACCAGCTGGCTCACGAATGTCGTCTTTACGTTCCATCAAGTCATCAATTTGACCTGCATCGATCGTTTCAAACTTCATTAGCGCATCTTTCATCGAGTGCATGATATCCATGTTCTCTTCAAGAATTTGCTTCGCACGAGCATAGTTGCGGTCGATTAGAATACGAATTTCTTCATCGATCAGCTTAGTTGTATCGTCAGAAACGTGCTTCGCTTGGCTCATGCCGCGACCTAGGAAAACTTCACCTTCTTCTTCAGCATAAAGAAGAGGACCCAGTTTTTCAGAGAAGCCCCACTGCGTTACCATCTTGCGAGCAATATCAGTTGCACGTTCGATATCGTTAGACGCACCAGTCGACACTTTGTCTTTACCGTAGATAAGCTCTTCAGCAAGACGACCACCGTACAAGCTAGAAATCATTGATTCTAGATGTTGACGAGACATGCTTACGCGATCTTGCTCAGGTAGATACATAGTCACACCAAGTGCACGACCACGTGGAATGATTGACACCTTGTACACTGGATCGTGTTCAGGTACCAAGCGACCAACAATCGCGTGACCTGCTTCATGGTAAGCCGTTGACTCTTTCACTTCTTCAGACATAACCATTGAACGGCGCTCTGCACCCATCATAATCTTATCTTTTGCAAGTTCAAACTCAACCATAGAGACATTGCGCTTGTTACCACGAGCAGCAAATAGAGCCGCTTCGTTCACAAGGTTCGCAAGGTCTGCACCAGAGAAACCTGGAGTACCACGAGCAATCAGAGATGGTTCAACATCGCCCGATAGTGGAACTTTACGCATGTGTACTTTAAGAATCTGTTCACGACCACGTACATCAGGTAAACCAACCACAACTTGACGGTCGAAACGACCTGGACGAAGTAGTGCTGGGTCTAGTACGTCTGGACGGTTCGTCGCAGCGATAACAATGATACCTTCATTACCTTCGAAACCATCCATCTCAACCAGCATTTGGTTTAGTGTTTGTTCACGCTCATCGTGACCACCACCAACACCAGCGCCACGTTGACGACCTACCGCATCGATTTCATCGATAAAGATGATACAAGGAGCCGCTTTCTTCGCTTGTTCGAACATATCACGTACACGAGATGCACCAACACCAACAAACATTTCAACGAAGTCAGAACCTGAGATAGTAAAGAACGGTACTTTCGCTTCACCAGCAATCGCTTTTGCAAGCAATGTCTTACCAGTACCAGGAGGACCAACCAACAGGATACCTGTCGGGATCTTACCACCCAGTTTTTGGAAACGACTTGGGTCACGAAGGTAATCAACAAGCTCTTTCACGTCTTCTTTTGCTTCGTCACAACCAGCAACATCCGCAAACAACGTTTTGATTTGTTCTTCGCTCATCATTCGAGCTTTACTCTTACCGAAAGACATCGCGCCTTTACCGCCGCCGCCGCCTTGCATTTGACGCATGAAGAAAATCCACACACCAATCAGTAAGATCATTGGGAACCAAGAGATGAAGATAGTGCCAAGCAGGCTCTGCTCTTCAGGTGGTGTACCCTGAACTTTTACGTTTTGATTAATTAAGTCATCAAGTAGCTTTTGATCATAAACAGGCATGTAAGTTACATACTTAGAACCACCGCCACGACGTGTGAAAGTGATTTCGCTGTTATTGAACTGTGCGTCTTGAATCTGGCCTTGGCCAACTTCCTGTACAAACGTGGTGTAATCTACTGCTCTGCCGTTACTTTCCCCAGGGCCGAAGCTCTGGAATACCGACATCAACACTACCGCGATAACAAGCCACAGAATTAAATTTTTTGCCATGTCACTCAAGGTGTAAGCCTCTCGATAACTAATTGTAATTAAAGGTAGGGTACTACAGTTTGTAACCTGTAGCCATGTTGTTAACTCTCACTCTTGGAAGAGAATCGTTAACCTTTGTAACCAGTGGCTACGATGAACACTTCACGAGATCGAGCACGAGAAGAGTCGGGTTTTCTAACTTTGACTGTTTTAAACATCTCACGGACGTCTTTAACATATTGGTCAAAGCCTTCGCCTTGGAATACTTTTACAACAAAACTACCATTGGTAGCTAGAACTTGTCGACACATATCCAAAGCTAATTCAACTAAATACATAGCTCTTGGCTGATCCACAGAATTGTTGCCTGCTATATTAGGCGCCATATCTGACATCACCACATCAACCATGTTTGGTTGTATACGTTCCAATAGAGCTTCTAGCACAGCGTCTTCACGAAAATCGCCTTGTAAGAAGCTAACGCCAGCAATCGGATCCATTGGTAACAAGTCACACGCAATGATTTGTCCGTTGTCTCCAACAATCTTAGCAGCATATTGAGACCAACCGCCAGGCGCTGCACCTAAATCCACAATGGTCATCCCAGGAGACAGCAATTTATCTTTCGTTTGAATCTCTTCCATTTTGAAATAAGCACGTGAACGATAGCCTTTCTTTCTTGCTTCGTTTGCATACTTGTCGTCGAAGTGTTCCTTCAACCAACGGCCTGAACTGGCCGAGTGTTTCTGTTTGCTCATTGGATACCTAAATTGGAGGAAAGTACTAATTGCTGAATAAATTATAGTCTTCAGCTTTAGATGGCGTTAAAATAGGTTTTTTCAACCCTAATAGTAAAGAAAATTGGCCGCGTAATGAACCTAAGTACCAAACAAAAGCAGCATCTAAAGGGCCTAGCTCACAGTTTAAAACCTGTAGTGCTAATGGGCGCAAATG
The DNA here is from genome assembly GCA_041879425.1 of Vibrio pomeroyi. Taxonomy (NCBI): domain Bacteria; kingdom Pseudomonadati; phylum Pseudomonadota; class Gammaproteobacteria; order Vibrionales; family Vibrionaceae; genus Vibrio; species Vibrio pomeroyi. The sequence continues at coordinate 2,983,625 of CP090854.1, forward strand.
GACTTACTGAAGCTGTTCTAGCGGAAATCGAATTAGCTCTAGACCACCACGAACTGATCAAGATTAAAGTTGCATCAGAAGACCGTGAGACTAAGCAACTGATTATCGATGCAATTGTACGTGAAACTAAAGCTGAGAAAGTACAGACTATCGGTAAAGTTCTAGTACTGTTCCGTCAGTCAGAAGCACGTAAAATCGAGATTCCACGTAAATAAGAGCTTAATATAAGCTAACTTCACCAAGAGAAAGCCACTGCGCTTATCTTTTAGTGTAGCGTGAGAAACGAAAAAGGTCGCATTAAGCGACCTTTTTACTTATCAGAAACAAAGAAAATTCAATTAGATATATTCTACTTTGTCGATCTCGAAGTCTTTGTCACCACCTGGGGTAGAGATCATCACTTCGTCGCCTTCCATTTTACCGATAAGACCGCGAGCGATTGGCGATTTCACAGAAATACGGCCAGTCTTGATGTCAGCTTCATCTTCAGAAACGATTTGGTAGCGGAATTCTTCATCCGTATCCACATCAATCAAAGTCACTGTCGTACCAAAGATAATCTTACCAGTGTTATCCATCTGAGTTACGTCGATGATCTGAGCAAGTGATAGCTTGTATTCGATATCTCGAATTTGAGCTTCACAGATACCCTGCTCTTCACGAGCCGCGTGGTATTCTGCGTTCTCTTTCAAGTCGCCCAGTTCACGTGCTTCACCAATCGCTGCTGAAATAATAGGGCGCAGCTTAAGTAGGCGATCTAATTCATCACGTAGCTGCTGAGCGCCACGTACTGTCATTGGAACCTTTTCCATTTTTTACCTCTATGCCAAAACTTTCTTTGGCGAACATAAATACACCCAACGTATTTATTGGGTAGTAGAAACAAAACGATTTGGCTTAGTGTAAACAAACTTTATGGCTAAATCACCTTTATTCCACTTTGCGTTATAAAAGCTGTATCTAGGTCTAAATTACAGACATCACAAAAATGAATAATTACAACTCAATCAATAAGACGACAAATAAATACATAAAAAAACAAAAAATAAACAAAATAAACGCAGATCACACTTTTATAAAATACATTTAAAAACAAACACTTAAATAACAAAGAATGTAATAAAACAGTGTTCATTTTTTAGTTTTATATCATTTTACTAACTGACTATGGAACTTTAGAGGTAAAAAGTAACCCATGGATTGCACTGGCATTTTTCAGACTTCTGTTCTAATCATGGTTATGAAGTCTGATTAATACAGGCAATACACAAAAGGGTTCAAATCCTTGATAAAACTTCTATGGACAGTAATTAGGAAATAATAACATGAACAAGACTATGATCGCGCTTGCTGTATCTGCTGCAGCTCTTGCTACTAACGCAGTGGCAGCGGACGGTAAACAAGCTGGTGGTATCGACGGTACTTCTGTATACAGCTCAAACGGCACTTCTCTAGAGATCGGTGGTCGTGCTGAAGCTCGTCTATCTCTAAAAGACGGTAAAGCACAAGACAACTCTCGTGTACGTCTTAACTTCCTAGGTAAAGTTGAAATCCAAGACGGCCTATACGGCGTTGGTTTCTACGAAGGTGAATACACTACAGCTGACAACACTGTTGTTGTTGACGGCGAAGCTACTTCTGGTAGCGATATTGATCACCGTTACACTTACGCTGGTATCGGCGGTGCATTCGGTGAAGTTACTTACGGTAAAAACGACGGCGCACTAGGCGTAATCACAGACTTCACGGATATCATGTCTTACCACGGTAACTCAGCAGCATACAAAATTGCTGCAGCAGACCGTACTGACAACATGCTTTCTTACAAAGGCGAATTCCAAGACCTAGCAGTAAAAGCAAGCTACCGCTTCGCAGACCGTACAGATTCAGTTGACGGCGGTTACTCAGACAACAGCGAAGATGGCTACTCTCTATCTGGTATCTACTCAATCGGTGATACTGGCTTTAAACTAGGTGCTGGCTACGCTGATCAAGACGTAGAAAACGAGTACATGCTTGCTGCATCTTACCGCACTGAAACGCTATACTTTGCTGGTACGTTCACAGACGGTGAGCTTGCGAAGAGAAACGGTGATTACACTGGTTACGAATTCGCGACAGCTTACACACTAGACAAGACTGCATTCACACTAACGTACAACAACGCAGAAACTGACGGTGAAACTTCAGCTGACAACGTTGCAATCGATGCGACTTACTACTTCAAGCCGAACTTCCGTACGTACATCTCGTACAACTTCAACCTAATCAGTGAAAATGACACAATTGGTACTGTAGGTTTGGGTAACGGTACTGCATCTAAAGCAGACGCTGAAGACGAGCTAGCTCTAGGTCTACGTTACGACTTCTAATTCTGGTTACCTAATTGATTAATTAGTTAATTGAGAATCAAAACGCCCGCTATCTAGCGGGCGTTTTTTATATCTGTATACTGAAAAAATCAGCCATCCAAGAAAACCTTCTATGCGCCTTCTACCTACTCTACTTTTATGTAGTTTTTCCATTAGCGTTTTCTCTATTAACGCTTTCGCATACGCCCCTTTAGATAAACTGCCCGATGGCAGTAACACAAGCCTGATCTTAGAATCTTTAAGTGGCAGTTCAAATGAAATGAATACCAACAGTGATGGCTTTTATCCACCAGCCAGCACTTTAAAACTGGTTACAGCTTTAGCGGCTAAATTGGAGTTAGGAGATGAGTTTCACTACACAACCAGTATTGCCCGTTCCAATAAGGATGTTGTGATCTCATTCAGCGGTGACCCAACACTACAACGAGAAGATCTAAAAAGCCTTTTAGCTCAATACGCTAAGTCGCAATCTAGAACCATTAAAGGCAACTTATACCTCGATGACTCGGCTTATACGGGCTATCAACGTGCCGTTGGTTGGCCTTGGGACATTCTAGGCGTTTGTTACAGCGCGCCTTCGAGTGCGATGACGTTAAACAGCAACTGCGCGCAAGCTTCTATTTATACAAAAGATAACGGGACAACACGCGTATATATCCCTGCACATTATCCGATAGACGTGACAACCACTGCTGCCACCGTAACGCGCTCAGGGCAAAAGGCTACACAATGCGACTTAGAGCTCATTACTACCCCAGACAACGCTTACAAGCTCTCCGGTTGCTTGGTTGAGCGTAAGAAACCATTGCCACTCAAATTTGCGATTCAAAATCCAGAGCTTTATACTTCTCAAGTCGTGACCTCACTGCTTAAAGAGCTGAAAATCCAAGTAAAGGGTGATGTGATCCTTGGTAAAAAAGAGACAGCAGACAAAACGACACTAGTTGCTAGTCACCATTCTGAAAAGCTTCCCGAACTGCTCGATATCATGCTGAAGAAATCAGACAACCTAATTGCTGACAACCTTACCAAGACGCTAGGTGCGACATTTTATGTTCAACCGGGCAGCTTCAATAACGGCACTGAAGCGATAAAGCAGATCTTACTGACTAAGGCCAACATCGATCTCAGCAAAGCGCAGCTAGTCGATGGTTCAGGGTTATCTAGAAATAACCGAATGACGTCGCAGACCATGGCACAGGTGCTTCGTTATATCTGGGAAAACGATCAACAACTCAACCTAATTGATGCAATGCCAACGTCAGGCATTGATGGAACGCTTAAGTATCGTCAAAGCATGCGAAAAGCGCCGATTAAAGGCAACATCATTGCCAAGAGTGGTTCTCTATACGGCAGTTACAATATGGCGGGGTTTGGTTTAGATAAATCAGGTAATCCAAATTCGATCTTCGTGCAGTTTGTTCGTGATTATTTCCCTGCAAAGCCAGATCCTGACAAACCAGTGGAAGCACCGATCACTCAGTTCGAACGCGCTTTCTATAAAGATGTGGTCGAGTTTAGTCAAACACAGGGCAAATCTCAGTAGCGTTCAGTTTGTTGTAAGTGGTTAATTAAACATGAAAAATGGCGCTGAAGATCTTGAATCTTCAGCGCCATTTTTGCTTCTAAGGTGTTTTTAGTTATTTTTATAGGAACTAAGCGATACCGAGGAATGAGTTCACGACTGTGAAATAGATCCACATTCCTGAGATATCGACTATCGATGCAAGTACTGGGCTCACTAACACAGCCGGATCCAGCTTGAATAGCCTAGCAACGATCGGCAACCCACCACCGAGCACCGTGGATATCGTCACCTGAATAAACAGTGCTACGGCAATCGCTAAAGCAATCATGTTGATGTCATAACCGCCAGTTGATTGGTTTTCGCTAAACAACAAGATCCGTCCAATCATCACCACTGCAATCGCCAGAGCTAAACAGATAGCAACTCTAAACTCTTTCCACAGAACATTAGCCCATTGGCGTTTTTTCAACTCGCCGGTGGCTAAGGCTCTAATCACTAGAGTCGCAGCTTGTGTTCCTGTATTACCACCCGCAGCAGCGATTACCGGCATATAAATAGCTAGAAGTACTAACTGGCTAAGGATGTCTTCATACTGAGCGATGATAAGCCCAGAAACGATACCTAGTAATGCTAAGGCAATAATCCACCCGATGCGCTGCCTAACATGGCTCATCACCCCAGTTGAAAGGTAACCCTGTTGAGGCTCAACCTCTGAGTAGATCAGCCCTAGTTGGTGAGCTAGATGTCGAGAGCGCTTCTCAAAGCCCTGCTCTTCTAACTCACTAAGTAAAGTCTGAATCGTACTAAGAGAACATTGCCCAAGTACTAGCACCGCATCTTCAAGCGGCATGCGGTTCAAAAGGTTAACTTGTTGCTCACGTCCGTACTGTTGAAATGCATTCGATACAGCTTGGATGTCTTGCTCTGAGTACAGAGCTTCAATAGATAAAAAAGTGTTGTTCATTACCGTCATGGCGAATCTCCCGATTGGCAAAGGTAACGACCATCAAAACAAATAGCCTAGAGCTAATACACCAAGGGCATATAGCTTTTATCCCAGGAGGGTGTAGCCATGCGCACCAAGAGGGTGTAGCCATGCGCACCAAGAGCGTATAACTAGTCTCACCAAGAGCTGAAAACTACTGGCGTGTCTACTTGTTAGAATCTAGAGTGTGGAAAAGAATGAGGGGGAAAACAAAGATACCCTACCTGAACGGCAGGACAATAGATCAATACCGAGACAGCTTATTCTTCTCCATTCAAACTAGGAGGATGGTCGGTATTGTTCATAAAAATCTCCAGAATTACTGTCAATTTGACAGCGCGCATAGTGTAGCAATAGGCGTTTCAAAGTTTCGTCAACTTTCTGTCAATAAAAAAGGCATCCGTAGATGCCTTTTATTCAATTATTGATGAGCGTTATTACTTGATAGTAATACGAGCAAACTTACGCTTACCTACTTGGTAAACCGCAGTACCTGCTTCAGGTACAAATTTGCTGTCTTCAATCTTCTCGCCTTCAAGCTTAGCTGCGCCTTGCTTGATCATACGCATCGCATCAGAAGTCGAGTTTACTAGACCCGCTTCTTTTAGAACGTTAGCAATTGGTAGGCCTGCTTCGAATTCGAATTCAGGCATATCATCTGGCACTTGGTTCTTAGCAAAACGGTTAACGAACTCTTGCTCAGCTGCATCAGCATCCGCTTCAGAGTGGAAACGAGCAATGATCTCTTTCGCTAGAAGCACTTTCACGTCACGCGGGTTTTTACCTGCATCAACGCCAGCTTTCAGTTCCGCAACTTCTTCAAGTGGGCGGAAAGACAGTAGTTCGTAGTAACTCCACATTAGATCGTCAGAGATAGACATGATCTTGCCAAACATCTCGCTTGGTGCTTCGCTAATACCGATGTAGTTGTGCGCAGACTTAGACATCTTCTTCACACCATCTAGACCAACAAGTAGTGGCATCATCAGTACCGCTTGTGGTTTTTGACCTGCTGCTTTTTGCAGTTCACGACCCATTAGCAGGTTAAACTTCTGGTCAGTACCGCCAAGCTCAACGTCGCTCTCTAGTGCAACAGAGTCGTGACCTTGAAGAAGTGGGTACATGAATTCGTGGATAGCGATCGGTTGACCACCAGCGTAACGCTTTTTAAAGTCGTCACGCTCAAGCATACGAGCAACAGTTTGGTTAGACGCAAGACGAATCATGCCTTCAGCACCAAGTTCAGATAGCCACTCAGAGTTGAAACGAATTTGCGTTTTTGCAGGGTCTAGAATCTTGAATACTTGCTCTTTGTAAGTTTCAGCATTCTTCAATACGTCTTCACGACTTAGCGGTGGACGCGTTGAGTTTTTACCTGATGGGTCACCAACCATTGCAGTGAAATCACCGATAAGGAATGTCACTTCATGACCAAGCTCTTGGAAAGCACGAAGCTTGTTAAAGATAACCGTATGGCCTAGGTGGATATCTGGAGCTGTTGGATCGGCACCCAGCTTAATGCGTAAAGGACGACCTTCTTTTAATTTAGCAATCAGTCCGTCTTCTGGAATCAGTTCTTCTACGCCACGTTTGATCTCGGCTAGTGCAGCTTCAATACTCGCCATTCTTGTTCACTCCCACAGATTTGGCAAAAATACATTAATTAGACATCTTACTTGAATAGCGATGTATTTTGAAACCAGTTACACTATTCCGTCGTCGATTTTCATAATATTTACAGAACGAACCGGAACATGTTGTCTATTTTTGCACGCCTTCCTATTTTGCACCGGGCTTTTATCGCATTTTTTAGTGCCGTAATTTTCGTCGCGATTTTCTTACTCCCCGACGTCAACAGTTTGCGTGACGACTCGGGAGCTTTAGTGGTGGGAAAACATTATCCACTGACTATCGATGCATCTGCACTTGTTAGCTCAAGTGACGCACCACCAACGGCAGTACTCAATTGGGAAAAATACACCGTTCGTTCTGGCGAAAGCACCTCTGTTTTATTCGAGCGTATTGGCCTCTCATACCGTCTGTTAATCACGCTACTCAATACCAATAATGATATTAAGAAGCAGCTGTCGAACCTAAGACCTGGTGATGTATTGCAATTCGGCTTTGATGAAAACAACGACCTTATTCAGTTAAAACGACAACTTAGTGCCTTTGAAAGCTTCAAGATCACTAAATCTGGCGATTCATTTTCTTCTAGCTTCGACAAGAAGGAAGTGGCCTACCAATACAACTATGCCGAAGCCAACATCACCTCTAACTTCTGGAATGCAGGTGTCAGTGCCGGCCTAACTGCAAACCAGATTATGGAATTGGCGGGGATCTTCGGTTGGGATATCGACTTTGCGTTGGATATTCGTAAGAACGACAGTTTCAAGATCTTGTACCAAGAGAAAGTGGTTGAAGGCGAAGTGATTGGTCGCGGCAAGATCATGGCGGCGGTGTTCAAAAACCAAGGTGATTCATTTACCGCGGTACTGGATGACAAGAGCGGCAACTACTTCGATGAAAATGGTCGAGCAATGAAGAAAGCCTTCCTGCGCTCTCCGATTGATTTCCGTCGTGTAACATCGAACTTTAACCCACGCAGAAAGCACCCAGTAACTGGTAAGGTTCGTGCTCACCGTGGTACTGACTACGCAGCCCCTGTTGGCACGCCTATCTGGGCGGCGGGTGATGGTATCGTTCAGAAGTCGGGTTACAACCAGTTCAATGGTAACTACGTGTTCATTCGCCACAGCAACACCTACATCACCAAGTACTTGCACATGAAGCGACGCATGGTGAAAACAGGTCAGCGAGTAAAACAAGGCCAAACCATTGGTACTTTGGGTGGCACAGGTCGTGTGACTGGCCCGCACTTACACTATGAATTCTTGGTTAATGGCGTTCACAAGAATGCGCGTACCGTGAAGTTGCCACAATCTAAGTCGTTAACCGGTAAAGCAAAAGCTACTTTCATTGCGAATTCAGAGATTCGACTCAGGAACCTTGAGCGATACGGTCAGTTGCTCGCAACTAATTAGATTGAAAGTCTAATCACGATAAAACAATAAAAAGAGCGCCTTGATGGGCGCTCTTTTTATTTTCGCTGAATCCACATGTTCTGTTATTTTTCAGGCTTCTTTTCTCGACCTAACATCAATAGACATGGTGTCAGTACCAAGGTCAGTACCGTGGCAAATGCTAGCCCACCGGCAATAGCAGTCGCTAGCTGTGACCACCATTGTGTACTTGGCGCGCCAAACTCTATCTTTTGATTAATCAGATCGATATTCATCTCTAGCACCATCGGCATCAAACCTAAAATGGTTGTGACCGTAGTGAGCATTACTGGCCTTAAACGCTGAACACCGGTTCTCAGAATCGCATCTCGCTTGTCCAAGCCTCTTTTAATTAGCTGATTATAGGTATCAATCAGTACGATATTGTTGTTCACCACAATCCCTGCTAGTGCGATGACCCCGATACCCGACATCACGATGCCAAACGGGCGCTGGAAGATAAGCAGCCCAACAAACACACCAACGGTTGAAAACAGCACGGCACTCAAAATTAAGAACGCTTGATAGAAACTATTGAACTGAGTTATCAGAATCAAAGCCATTACCGCTAAAGCCACCAAGAACGCGCTTTGTAAGAAGGCTGAAGAGTTTTCTTGTTCTTCGTTTTGGCCGCGGATACGAAACTCAACAATACTCGGTAGTCCCAACTCACTCAACGCTTGCTCGATCTTTGGCAGCTCGAGCGCAAGGTTATAACCCTCTTCCATATCCGCCATGATGTTCACGACTCGCTTACCATCGAGGCGCTTAATCGTATCTTGCTTATGATCGGGAACAATCTGAGCAAAGTTTGTGATTGGTACTAAGCCTGCTGGCGTTTTCACTCTCAGCTGGTCAAAGCGTCCAATATCCCTTTTATCATTCGGGTAACGCACCAAGATATCGACTTCTTCTGATGAGTCATCGGGCAGATAATCCCCAATCTTTAGTCCGTTAGTCACAAACTGAACGGTGTTGCCGACCAAGGTCGCGTCTGCTGCAAAACGGGCGGCATCGTCTCGACGGATATCCACCGTCCAGTCGATTCCGTCTTTGCTTGCAGTGTCGCTAATATTGGTTAGTGCTTGATTGCCATCCGCCCAACTTCTTACGATCTTTGCCGCCTGATTGAGTTGCTCAGGTGTTTTAGCCGACAGCTCAATTACCAAGTCATTTTCAACCGGAGGCCCAGCATCTGGGAATTTGTATTCAATTTCGACACCAGCGTATTGGTCGGTTTTCACCTTTAACTCATCAATAATCGCTTTAACACTACGGCGGTATTGCCAATCGACAGGTGTAATCGAGATCAAACCAATCTGGTCGTCACCGCCAGTACGCGTATAAACCGTATCAAACTCGTCATGATTCAGCATCATCTGTTCAATATCGCGTATGATGTCATCTTTTTCTTGAATAGAAAGGTCACCGTGCGAGCGAACTTTAACGTTAAAGAATGGTGGATCAACTTCAGGGAAGAATTCGGCACCGAGTCCCGCTTTTGAATAGGTGAAACCAACTGCAACCGCGAGTAATATCGCACTGAACAGAATCTTAAATGGGTGCTTAATCGCAATCGACAATGTGTGGTAATACGCCTTGGTTAAGCCAGTCGCCTGTGAGAAATCACCATTATGCAAAGCCACCATTCGAGCTTGGCTATGAGACGATACGTATTGCGGCTTGCCAATTAAGCCGCCCAACACTGGCACAAACAACAACGCCATAATCAATGAAGCAGTTAACGTAGCGATCAGAGTTAGCGGCAAGAACTTCATGAATTCGCCCGTCACATCAGGCCAAAACAGCAGTGGAGCAAACGCCGCCAAGGTTGTTGCTGTTGATGCCGTTATTGGCCATGCCATTCGCTTGGCTGCATCTCGATAGGCCGCTTTACGCCCTTCTCCTTCTTGCATTCTCCGGTCGGCAAACTCAGTCACCACAATAGCGCCGTCAACCAACATCCCCACCGCCATAATCAGAGAAAACAACACCACGATGTTAACGGTTAAGCCGAATACAGACAGAACCAATAGCCCCGTCAGGAATGAACCAGGAATTGAGATACCCACCAATAACGCGGTACGAACTCCAAGAATCGCGATGATAACGATCACCACCAGAATGATGGCAGATAGAATATTGTTTTGAAGATCGTTGAGCATTATCTTCACATCTTTGGATTCGTCCCAAGTGTATTTAACCAACAGGTTATTTGGCCATTCAGCTTGCTGCTGAGCCCCGGCCATTACAGCTTTGACTAGCTCAACCGTTTCGATGATGTTCTCACCTGCACGCTTCTTGATGTCCAAGACCACCGCAGATTTACCATCTAAACGCGCAAAACTTTCAGGGTCTCGAAACGCTCGACGAACTGTCGCCACATCACCAAAAGTGACCACCTGTTTGCCATCCACTTTAATCGGTAGCTCAAGCACATCCTTTAAGGAATTAAACACCGAAGGAACCTTGACCGAGAAACGACCATAGCCCGTATCGACAAAACCCGCGGCAACCACTCGGTTGTTCAAAGCGATCAGATTGTAGATATCAGCTTGATCTAAGCTGTAGCTCTCCATCAATAGAGGATCAACGATGATTTCAACGATGTCTTCCCTATCACCCGCAATATCAACCTCTAATATCTGGCGATAGCTTTCGAGTTTATCTCCCACTTCTCGGGCAATTTGTACGATAGTACGTTCAGGAACAGTACCGAATAGCACCACAGAAAGTACTGGTTGCTCAGAAGCGAGTGTAACTTCATTTACGGTTGGTTCATCACTGTCTTCTGGTAACTTTGGTTTGGCAAGGTCTACGGCATCACGAACATCCGCCATCGCTTTGGTAAGATCAACTCCAACGTTAAACTCCAACACCACAGAGGCATGTCCTTCTGCTGCGGTGGCTGTCATCTCCTTTACGCCCTCAATCGACCTCAGCTCTTGCTCTATAGGTCGAACTAACAGACGTTCAGCATCAGTTGGCGAGATCCCTTGGTGCCCGACGGAAACGTAGATAATCGGGATGGTGATGTCAGGGCTCGATTCTTTGGGGATCGTGATATAAGTAATAACACCTGCAACCAGAATAAGCGCCAAAAGGGAGAGCATTGTTCGAGCACGAGACAAAGCTGCATCAATAATTGAATACATCAGTTATCTCCTACTCAGTTGTTACGTTTGAGAGTTCAGCACCTTGCTCAACCGCGATCACCGAATCACCATCACGCACAAACCCTTGCCCCACAGTGATGATATCCACCCGTTGACCTAAACCCGTAAGCCACACCCCATCTTGTTCTGCCTTTACTAGCTGAATACCGACAAATTTCACGATGGGTGAGTCATCGACTGAAACCAATGTTTTTACCCCAAGGTTGCCGGCCTCATCCAAAGCCAACATCGCAGGTGTGACTTTGATTGCGTCTCTTGTTTCTAGGTTGAGTTTCACTTCAGCGCTAACCCCTGCAGGTAATAGACCTTCAGAGTTATCGATTTCAATCTCGATTGGAAAAGTATTGGTTGAGGCCGAAGAAATTCGAGACACATAACGCAAGCGCCCTTCCGCCTCTTCTCTTCCTAGCAAGCGAACCAAAGCAGATTGATTGACTAGCAGATGTTGGATATGGCGCTCACTGACATCAGCTTCAATCACCAGAGGATCAAGGTCAATCACGCCTGCGACTGGATCGCCAACACCAACGAAATCACCCAACTCAACCATCAAATCCTGAACCACACCCGAAAAAGGCGAGGTAATTACAGTATTTTTTAAAGCCAACTCCGCATTGCGCATCATGGCCTTAGCTTCGGTTAAGGACGCCTCTGCGGTTGTATAAGCGATCTCACCTTGCAGACCTCTTTTCTTCAGTGACTGCGCCGCTTTGAACTCTTTCTGCTTCAAACGATACAGAGCCGATGCTCGCTCTAACTGTATTTCCAAATCACCTTTATCTATCTGAGCAATAGCCTGCCCTGCTTTAACCACATCGCCCTTCACAACGTTCAAGCGAACAATCTTTCCCGCAACTTCCGCCCCTAACCGAGCATGCCTGTCGGGTGCCGTGCGACCATATAAATCAATGGTTTTAAAGGTAGGTGATGAGGTGAATATTTGAAAGGAGACCTTGGCCAACGGAATTTCTGTCGCTTTTTTCTCTGGCGACTCTTCTGCTTGCCCCACTCCTAGGCCAAGCCAGATAGACAACAACATCACTAAAATCAGAGACACTAGCCACGGCTGTTTCAGTTTCTGAAAAAGTGATGAGTTAGAAAATAGAGTGGGCATAGCAAATCCTTTTGTCCGATGTGATTAAGACGCGCTAAATGGCTTAACACTGTCATGTGCAACTTCCTGATACACATAGGTAACCTTAACAGACCAAAACCAAACGAAGTTGGACGCTATCGACAGTTTAAAAAATATGCCGTGTACTAAAAATGACAAAATAGAAGGTTGGAATGGTTTTAAAAGCAATGACTTAATGTGTCTTAGCAATTTTGAGGCTGCGTGAAAAACAAGAGCCTTGCTCGAATAGAGCTTTGTTATGAAGAGAAATTTGGGGATATAAAAACAAAAACACCGAACATAAGTTCGGCGTTTACAACCATCTTTGTAGCTTTCAGCTAAAGCTGTCTTTTAACTCTAGCTATCTTTCAAGCTATACGCTGAATGATGCGCCACAGCCACATGTTGTTGTAGCGTTCGGGTTGTTCACAAAGAAGCGTGCGCCTTCTAGGCCTTCTGTGTAATCAACCATGCCACCCATAAGGTATTGTAGGCTCATTGGGTCAACAACCAACGTTACACCGCTGTTTACAATCGTAGTGTCGCCATCATTTACTTTTTCATCAAATGTGAAGCCGTATTGGAAACCACTACAACCACCACCTGTAATGTATACACGTAGTTTTAGTTCTGGGTTTTCTTCTTCAGCGATTAGCGTTTGTACGCGGGTAGCTGCTGCATCAGAAAAAGACAATGGGATATTTACTTCGCTCACGACAACCTCTCTTACCTGTGTCAAAAACAACATGATACAAATCTAATTCGAGACCAGTGTTGTTGAGTATTTTCTTATATTCGGGTGATTATCTAATACCTGACTGAAACGTTCAAGTATTCACCACCGGATCCTTCCTTTTACTGCTGTAAACTCGTCAATATCTGGCAATTAAAACGTGTAACCACACAAAACAACCAGATTCGGGTGATTATCTGGGCGAAAGCATTCCTAGTTGGATTAGGGATAGGTACAATGCGTGGCAATTGGTCCGACAGTCAAAAGAGGATATATCAATGACCAAATCAGCAGAGCTGTACGAAAAAGCACAGCAAACTATTCCTGGTGGCGTAAACTCTCCAGTTCGTGCATTCAATGGCGTAGGTGGTTCTCCAATCTTCGTTGAACGCGCTGATGGCCCACTTATTTTTGATGCTGATGGTAAAGCATATATCGATTACGTTGGCTCTTGGGGTCCAATGATCCTTGGTCACAACCACGTTGTTATCCGTGATGCGGTTATTGAAGCAGCTCAACGCGGCCTTAGCTTCGGCGCTCCAACCGAAACTGAAATCAAAATGGCCGAGCTTGTATCAGAGATGGTTCCATCAATGGAACAGCTACGTATGGTTAGCTCAGGCACCGAAGCAACAATGAGTGCGATTCGTCTTGCTCGTGGCTTCACTGGTCGTGACAAAATTCTTAAGTTTGAAGGCTGTTACCACGGCCACGCAGACAGCCTACTTGTAAAAGCAGGTTCTGGTGCGCTAACTCTAGGTCAACCTAGCTCTCCAGGCGTTCCAGCTGATTTTGCTAAGCACACGCTGACTGCAACCTTCAACAATCTAGATTCAGTACGTGAGCTATTCGCAGCGAATAAAGGCGAGATCTCTTGCATCATCGTTGAGCCAGTTGCGGGCAACATGAACTGTATCCCACCAGTAGAAGGCTTCCACGAAGGTCTACGTGAAATCTGTGACCAAGAAGGTGCATTGCTGATCTTTGATGAAGTAATGACAGGTTTCCGCGTTGCTGAAGGCTGTGCGCAGGCTTACTACAACATCAAACCAGACCTAACGTGTCTTGGTAAAGTTATCGGCGGCGGTATGCCTGTGGGTGCTTTTGGTGGTCGTAAAGAAGTAATGCAATACATCGCACCAACTGGCCCAGTTTACCAAGCAGGTACGCTTTCTGGTAACCCTGTTGCAATGGCTGCTGGCTACGCATGTTTGAACCTTCTACGTGAAGAAGGCAACGAAAAGCGTCTAGCTTCAAAAACTAAGCAGCTAGCGAATGGCTTTAAGCAACTTGCTGACAAGCACGGTATCCCGATGCTAGTACACCAAGTTGGCGGTATGTTTGGTTTCTTCTTCACAAACCAAGAAACTGTAACGTGCTACGAAGATGTAACTAAGTGTGATGTAGAACGCTTCAAGCGCTTCTTCCACCTAATGTTGGATCACGGTGTTTACCTTGCTCCTTCAGCATTCGAAGCAAGCTTTACTTCTCTTGCTCATGGTTCAAAAGAGCTGGATGCGACACTAGAAGCCGCTGACCGTTCTCTTGCTATCATTGCTGCTGAAAGCAAATAATCGAAAGCACTTTATAAGTCGCTAACCGATTGAATTTAGGGCTGCATTAACGCAGCCCTTTTTAATGCATCGACTAAATTAAACTCGAGTATTTCCGCTTAGATTACCCGTCAATCTGTTCGAAAATTTAACGAAAAGCGTCTAACGTTCCCAGAAAAGGAAAACCAACAACATCAGTGTACCAAGGAACATTCTGAACCAAGGGATCTCTTTTTTTGTTTGCTGTTGTTCGTCTTGGCATTTCTTATCTTTATCACAGCATCCCATAATCAAAACTCCTCATTGCTAACTCTCTGTTTTGCAGCCATTATAAACTCAGAACGCAAATATAGAGACCATTACCGTGTCAGAAAAAATCAAAATCAATTCCAGCCACTGGGTGATCATCATTGCCCTGCTTGCGGCGGCTTATGCTTGTTACCTGCTTATCGAACCATACGTTAACTCGATTGTGATGGCCTTTATCATTTCACTTTTAATGTTCCCGATCCATGAGTGGCTTGAAAAGAAGATACCGAATAAAGAAAACGTGGTCTCCCTGCTTTCTTGTGTCATCTTAACCTTTATTATCGTTATCCCTTTGTTGGCGGTGTTTGCAGCTATTGTGCAGCAAGGTTCTCTGTTCTCTCAGAACACCTACCAATGGGTAACACACGGCGGCATTCAAACTCTGTTCGAACACCCTTTGGTCGTGAAAGCCCTGTCGTTCGTGAACAACTATCTGCCTTTTGACAATATTGAACCTCAAGCGATCGCGCAGAAGGTCGGTGAATTCGCGACAAGCTTTGGCTCGAAACTTGTTGGGATCAGTGCAAAAATCCTTGGTGATGCGACCAACTTCTTGATGGACTTCTTCTTGATGTTGTTTGTTCTGTTCTTCTTGTTAAGAGATCACGACAAAATCATCAGTGTGGTTCGTCATATTCTTCCGCTATCTCGCAGCCAAGAAGACAAGCTCCTCACTGAGATTGAGCAAGTTTCTAAATCAGCCGTTATGGGCTCGTTCTTAACGGCGATTGCACAAGGTTTTGCCGGCGGCTTAGGTATGTGGATTGCAGGTTTCCCAGGACTCTTCTGGGGGACCATGATGGGCTTCGCCTCTTTCATCCCTGTTGTCGGTACAGCACTAATCTGGATCCCAGCGGCGACCTACTTATTCCTAACCGGTGATACTACGTGGGCCATTTTCCTAACGGTTTACTGTGTGGCGATCGTTGGCTCAATTGACAACCTTCTGCGTCCGCTGCTAATGCAAGGCAGCGCAGGCATGAACACCCTAATGATTTTCTTCTCCCTACTGGGTGGTATTCAACTGTTTGGCTTGATTGGTCTTATCTACGGCCCACTGATTTTTGCGATTACTATCGTCCTATTCAACATCTACGATGAAGAGTTTAAGGACTTTTTAAACCAGCAAGACAAGAGTTAAACCGCTCTTCAATCACTTACTTGCCGAACGAGTATTAAACACTTCAAGCTTTGGGCGGATTATGCGAAAATCCGCCCTCATTTTTTGCTAACGATTCAATAGAGTGTCCTATGTCAGCTTATATTGCCCCAAGCCAGATTGCTGAGCGCCAACTTGCCTACTTTGAAGGCAAACATGTTTTAGTTGCCGGTGAGGCTGAAGACTTATTCCCTGTTGAATTAGCCAAGCATTGTGAATCTGTCTCTGTGTTCACCTCTAATTACAGCTACTACCGTCAGCTTGAAGGTTATAGTAGCATCCAACGTTTTTACGGTGCTGAGTTTACCGAAGAGACCAAAGCTGACTTAGTGATGCTCTACTGGCCAAAAGCCAAGGCAGAAGCTGAGTATTTGTTGGCAATGCTGTTTGCCAAGCTAGGTAAAGACACTGAGATTGTCGTTGTCGGTGAAAACCGCTCTGGCGTGAAAAGCATCGAGAAGATGTTTGCGCCTTACGGCAAGGTCGTAAAATACGATTCAGCGCGTCGCTGTTCTTTCTACTGGGGTCAATGCTTCGAGCAGCCACAAGCTTTCAACTTACAAGACTGGTTTAAAACCTACACGGTTAACATTGGTGAGCAATCACTTACTGTGAAAAGCCTTCCTGGCGTATTCAGCCACGGTGAGTTCGATGTGGGTAGTCAACTACTGCTGGATACTTTGCCAAAACTGAAAGGCAAAGTACTGGACTTTGGTTGTGGTGCAGGCGTGTTAGGCGCAGTAATGGCATCTCGTAACCCTGATATCGAACTAGAAATGTGCGACATCAGTGCATTTGCGGTAGCATCAAGCCAAGCAACACTCGAAGCGAATGGTTTAACAGGTAAAGTCTTCGCGTCAGATGTCTATTCTGATACAGCACAAGACTACCAATTCATCATCAGTAACCCACCATTCCACTCTGGTTTAGACACCAGCTATAGCGCGACTGAGACCTTACTCGCGCAGGCACCTAAACATTTAAAGCGCTCTGGTGAGATGATTATTGTCGCGAACAGTTTCTTAAAGTACATCCCAATTATTGAGCAAGCGTTTGGAAAATGCGCGACTCTAAATAAGACCACCAAGTTCGCGATCTACCACGCAAGTAAGTAGCCTCTCTAGCACAGCGCAGGGTCATTATCTGCGCTGTCTGTTCATATTTTTATCAAAAGTCTATAAAAGTGAGCTTTTGCACACGCTTTAAATACCACTTACTTGTCAAAGTAAAAAAACTCGTTAATTTCGTTAAATTGGAAACCATTAATTCTATTCTCTGTACTTGTTTTCGCCCCTTTTAGCAGTACATCAAAGGAAAGTAGTACCCAATTTATGTTTAGATTTTATCGTAAGCAGAAGTTTAAGCGCCTTCAAAATACCCTAATGCTGGCATTTCTTGTCCTCAGTATTACCCCAGTGACACTTATCGCGATATTTTTCCTTCAATCGCACAGTCAGGATCTTCAGGAACAAAGTACCTCACACCTTGTTTCAGTCCGTGATACTAAGCAACAGCAAATTGTCGATTACCTGCAAGCTCAAGAATCCCAAGTGATGGGCTTTGTTCGCTCAGAATTAGCCAATGCCAGTGGCGGTCGATTCTATGGTTTGATCAATGCCTTCCAGCGACTTGGTCTAGATATTGACGAAGCACGCAGTAATGCGCAGCAACGCTACATTCAAGGATCGGGCGATCAAATCAAAACATCGATTCTTCCTGAGTCGAGTAGCTACATTGGCAGTGAGCGTTATCGCCTACTGCACAAGCGCTACCATAACGCTTACCTAGAGCTGCTTAAACGCTCCGATTTTGACGATATTCTATTGGTTGATATCAACGGTAACGTTGCTTACTCCGTCTTTAAAAATGACGATTACGGCACTAACTTACTAACTGGTAAGTACAAAGACTCAAACCTAGGTGTTACCTTTCAACGACTAGCTAAAGATGTCACCGACCGACGTAAATCCAATGAAGATTACACACCAGTTATTGTGTCGGACTTTAAAGACGAGAACGGTAAACAGACGGCATGGCTAGGTGCACCTATCGTACAGCAGGGCTATCTGCACAGTTATGCGATGTTCAGACTGCCGATCAATGGCATCACCAAACTGATTGCCGATCTAAACAAGAGCTCTAACATTCAAACGCTTCTTGTAGGTAGTGACCACTTACCTCGTAGCCTTGCGCACTCTCAAGAGTCGATTAACTTAAGCCTAGACGTGGTTGATAAAGCACTTGCGGGCGAAACAGCCGTAGGCACATTTGATAACACTCTAGATCAGGCGATTATCGCGGCCTATACACCAATTGAACTCAAGTATGCGACTTGGGCTCTCGTTGTCGAGCTTCCAGAAAAAGAAGCATTTGCCCGTATTCATCAGTTAGAAAAAATCTTCGTGATCGTGATGCTAACGGCGATCATTCTGGTGGTTGTCGCATCGCATTACCTCTCTAACTTCATCACCTCACCGCTGCTTAAATTGACATGGGCAGCCGAAAAAGTATCAGCCGGAGATCTGGATGAGACGATGATCAATACCGAGCGTAAAGATGAAATCGGTCGCTTGGCAGTCAGCTTTGAACGAATGCAGCGCTCTATTCGTGAAAAGATGCAACTCATCAAAAGCCAAAATGATGAACTTGAAGACAACCTCAAAACAATCCAGAAGCAAAACGAAGAGTTACAGCTGGCTAACAAACTCAAAGATGAGTTCTTAGCGACCACCTCTCATGAATTGAGAACTCCACTGCATGGCATGGTTGGTATTGCAGAAGCACTGATATCCGGCGCGAATGGTCCTATTCCGGCTAACCAGAAGTACCAGTTAGATATCATCATCAATAGTGGTCAGCGATTAGCTACGCTGGTTGATGACTTGCTTGATTACCACAAGATGCGTTACGGCAGCTTAGATATTAAGAAATCTGCGGTTGATCTGTCAGCTGCCACCAGCTTGGTGCTTGAGTTATCTCATCACCTGCTAGGTAACAAACCAATCCGTATTATTAACCAAGTCCCAAGCGATCTAGGGCTGGTCTCATCCGATCCTCAACGACTTGAGCAAGTGATGTATAACTTGGTCGGTAATGCCATCAAGTACACATCCGAAGGTAAGATTGTTATCTCAGCAAGCGTTATCGACGACAACATTCGCGTGCAAGTGGTCGATACAGGCCAAGGCATCCCAGCAGAGTACCTTGAGCACATCTTTGAACCGCTGATTCAAGCAGGACAAGATGCGAGTAACTATCGCCAAGGTGCAGGGCTTGGGTTATCAATCAGTCGCCAGCTAATCGAGCTAATGGGAGGCTCGCTGTACGTAAGTAGCCAACCGATGCTTGGTACCACATTCAGCTTTACTCTGCCTTTGGCTACAGAAGAAGAGCTAAAGAACTACAACGAATCAGGCAGCTACTCGCACTTCCAAGCACCTGATTTGATTGATAACGCCCAGCAAGAGAACAGTGTAATCAGTGAGAACCCTGACGGTCCACTCTTAGTTATCGCTGATGACGAACCCGTGAACCTGCGAGTATTGGACAGCTTCTTGAAATTAGAAGGCTACCGAGTACGCACAGCCTGTGATGGCCCTGAAACCATTGAATTGATTGAGAAAGAGAAGCCAGAACTGCTTCTACTCGACATCATGATGCCGGGCATGAGTGGCTATCAAGTGTGTGAATCGCTGCGTAAGCAATATGACCACGCACAGTTGCCAATCATCATGCTGACGGCACTCAACCAAGCAGAAGACCGTGTTCGAGGTTTCGAAGCGGGTGCCAATGATTATTTATCTAAGCCGTTCAACAAACAGGAACTGGCTGCGCGAATCACGGCTCACTTATCAGCAAGTAAAGCCGAACAAAGACGCCTTGAGAATGACCAACTGCAACTTGAGCTCAAACACAGAGCCATGGTTGAAGCTAACCTGCTAGAAACTCAAGGACGTTTGCTAGAACAGTTAGAGTCGGCTCCAGAAGCCATCATCTGTATTCGTGATGATCAGCGTATTCGCTTTGCCAATGAAGCGGCAGCGAAGCTATTTAGACGTGGGCAAGAACAACTTAAGCGCTCCATGGCCGATGAGATCATCGCACCTAAGTACCTTAAGGTGGAACAGGCGCACTATTGTGGTGATATCGACATCTATATTGACGACACCCGTCAGCGCATACCAAGTGACATCCTTAAGCTGCCAGAAGGTTCTGGGCTCGACACCATGTACATCTTCAATGTTGGTGGTGG
Organism: Vibrio pomeroyi; assembly: GCA_041879425.1. NCBI lineage: Bacteria > Pseudomonadati > Pseudomonadota > Gammaproteobacteria > Vibrionales > Vibrionaceae > Vibrio > Vibrio pomeroyi. The sequence continues at coordinate 3,003,868 of CP090854.1, forward strand.
CGTTAACTCAAACCGTATCAATAACCTTGAGACGGCCGTTGAAGCGCTTTCTAGCTATGCCTTTGAAGGTGACAAGGATAAGCTGCAACAACTCAAAGAGCTAGGTGGTGAGTTTACGCGTCTTGCTGATAAGGCAACCGGCGAAGGTAAAAACAAACAAGAGTTGATGCGTGAAGTCCTAGTGGATGCCATGACCAACGCCATTATCTACTGGGAATCTGTTACCGGTGAGACCAAGTTTGCTTTCGCAGAAAAGAGTGGCTTGTGGCGAGTCTACTTAGACCGTAGTACCCTGCAAACTAGAACGCTAGACAAATACCTACGCGTAGAAACTCTACCGAAAACACCTCGCTGGCGAACGGTACTGAGCTCTATCGAATTCATTCTTGAGCACTGTAAAGAACAAACACCAGAAAGAACTCATATCGAGATGCTAAGAGATAAACTGCAGAAACTACTGACCAGCTAACCCTGAAGTAATATCACGATACTGTAAATAATGGAGCCCACCTAGCGTGGGCTTTTTTATGAGTATCATTCACGAACAAAGCACAATAACGTCTATTCAGACACACTTATTTCACTGTATTAAACAAGCAAAGTGACACGTTACTCAAGCTTAAACAATCATCAGTTCAATCACTCTTTGGAAGCTTTTTCTTGGCTGAATTTCACATTCCTCTGACTCTTTGTTGCAGTTTGAGAAGCGAGTCACAACAGAACGGCAGATTTAATTTTCTAGGGAAATTTAACGTAAAACGAGCAAGTGACCAAGATCTACAATTACATTAAAACAGAACAAGGTTATATAATTAAAAGAACAAAAAGTAAGTAAGCACTAACATTTTATTGCCAACACAAATTCAATTGCGAGTCACATCACCATAACAATTACGTGCAAAAAACCATCAAACCACCCTATTTTGACGTTAATGACGTGTGGTTATGTGTTTTTAACGTTTTTGACGGGAAACGAGTTTGATTAATTCATCGATAAGGTGTTTTCTTACTCCTGCCAAAGGCCTACAGGCCACTCTTACCACTTCTCGGAATCAACGATGAATCTGGAGCAACGAAGAAGAGGTAGGCCTTTAACTAGAGTGTGTATCTACTAAACCATTTAGCGACAGATAACATTCAATCCATTAGTGAAATGAAAGCAAATAGTAAGGAACAGCTATGCTTGCCAATATAAAAAAAACAGCAATAGCAACAGCAATTATTGCGACCGCTACAACAGGTTTTGCATCAGTAGCAACAGCTGCAGAACGCAGTGAACTGACCGTTCACCCGAAAGAGTACACTACATTCGTACGTAACTTTAACCCGTACCTTGGTGCTACTAACCTACATACTACAACTGACTTCATGTATGAGCCGCTAGTAGTATTTAACGAAATGCACGGTAACACTCCAGTGTTCCGTCTAGCTGAAAACTTCAAAATGTCAGATGATCTGATGAGCGTAGTTTTCGACATTCGTAAGGGTGTTAAATGGTCTGACGGAGAAGCTTTCTCTGCTGATGATGTTGTTTTTTCTTTCAACCTTGTAAAAGAGAAGCCAGAGCTTGACCAATCTGGTATCAACTCTTGGGTAACTTCTGTAGAAAAACTGAACGACAACCAAGTTAAGTTCAGCCTAACAGAAGCAAACTCGAACGTACCTTATGAGATTGCTAAAGTACCTGTAGTACCTAAGCACATCTGGAAAGACGTTAAAGATCCATCAACGTTTACCAATGAAAATCCAGTTGGTTCTGGTCCGTTTACAGAAATCGATACGTTTACAGCTCAACTATACATCCAGTGTGCCAACCCGAACTACTGGGATGCAGACAACCTAGATGTTGACTGTCTACGTGTTCCACAAATTGCGAACAACGACCAATTCCTAGGTAAAGTTGTAAACAGTGAAATGGACTGGACGTCTTCTTTCGTTCCAGATATCGACCGTACATACGCAGCAGCTAGCCCTAAACACCACTACTGGTACCCGCCAGCAGGTACACAGGCATTCATCGTTAACTTCAAACACCCTGATGCTGCGAAGCATGAAGCGTTGAGCAACGTTGACTTCCGTCGTGCTTTCTCTATGGCTCTTGACCGTCAAACTATCATCGACATCGCATTCTATGGCGGCGGTACTGTGAACGATTTCGCATCGGGTCTTGGTTACGCGTTTGAAGCTTGGTCTGATGAAAAAACTCATGACAAGTACAAAGGCTTCAACACTTACAACGCTGAAGGCGCGAAAAAGCTTCTTGCTGACGCTGGCTTCAAAGATGTAAACAAAGATGGTTTTGTTGACACTCCATCTGGCAAGTCTTTCGAACTAATGATCCAATCGCCAAACGGCTGGACTGATTTCAACAACACAGTTCAACTAGCGGTAGAACAGCTAAACGAAATCGGTATTAAAGCAAAAGCTCGTACGCCAGATTTCTCTGTGTACAACCAAGCAATGCTTGAAGGTACATACGACGTAGCATACACAAACTACTTCCACGGCGCGGATCCATACACGTACTGGAACAGTGCTTACAACTCATCACTACAATCTGGTGATGGTATGCCTCGTTTCGCAATGCACTTCTACAAAAACGAAAAACTAGATGGTCTTCTAAACAGCTTCTACAAAACAGCTGATAAGAACGAGCAGCTAGATATTGCACACGGTATCCAGCAAATCATCGCTGCAGACCAAGTGACAATCCCTGTGATGTCTGGTGCTTACATGTACCAATACAACACAACTCGCTTCACTGGTTGGTGGAACGAAGAAAATCCAAAAGGCCGTCCAAACATTTGGGCTGGTATTCCAGAGCGTCTACTTCATGTACTGGACCTAAAACCAGTTAAATAAGTAATCGTTCAATCCTTGCGGCGTAACCTCTTACGCCGCTTATAAAAATCCCCACACTCTCAATTGAAAGTATGGCGCTAGTCGTCAGGGGATTTTTCGTTCCAAATTTCGCTAGGAGCGACCTGAATCCAGAAACAGGGAAACAATCTGGGTGAGTAAGGTGTGAGTTATGGGTTATTTTTTAAGACGTTTGTCATTTTATTTTGTCGCGCTATTAGTTGCTGCGACGTTAAACTTTATTATTCCAAGAGCAATGCCTGGTGACCCAGTTACCATGATGTTTGCGAACGCTTCAGTACAAGTTACTCCAGAGC